>JBBKVY010000207.1:0-56349 GCA_037968675.1 Acidimicrobiales bacterium
AACTGCTGCTTTTCGGCAGTTGTGTTGTTGCCCCGATTAACGAGTCTGAGCAACTCGGGTCGCACGATGTCGCTTCCGGTCCCGACGTCGAAACCGATCAGCCCCTTGTCAATGAACAACCCGACACGCCAGAGGAGTGTCGGACTGGCCATGGTACCGCCGCTGCGTGACACCACCTCGCGAGAACCAAGTCAGACGAATCCAAATGACACGCCTGTAATTGTCAGACCCCTTGCCGATGATGGTCGGCATGCGGAATCAACGATCACAGCTCCCGTCCGAACTCGCTCCCGAGGTCACCGTCGAGGCGATCATGGCGCGCCTGGTTGCCGGGGACACGGCGGCGGTGTTCACGCTGTTCGAGCACCACGGCCACCGGGTCGCGGGGGTGGTCCGCCGCCAGCTCCGGCACTGCGGTCTCCACGACATCGCCTTCGAGGATCTCCAGGCGCTGGTGCTCGACGCCTGCATGGAGCTGGTCCAGGTCGCCGAGGCGTGGCGTCCGGGTGGTGCGCTGCCGTGGTGGTGGGCCGAGGGCCGGATCCGTGCCGTGGTCAACGGATGGGTCGGCGTCCACGCCGACGACCTCGACGACCACGTCGAGACGGTCGAGGACGGCGAGGAGTTCCACGCCGCCACCGATGAGTGGGAGATCGCCGAGACATTCGCGCATCTCGTCGCCGAAGTCCCGCTCGTCGGACTGGTGGCCGAGGCCGCCCGCATGGCGAAGGTCGACGAGCTGATCCTGCTCTGTCTGCTCGACTACCAGGTGCAGCAAGACCAGGGCGATCCGTCGCCGGCGCACACGCTGGCCCCGCGCTACGGCGTCTCGCCCGACGCGTTGCGGCAGCGAGTCAGTCGCGGACGGAAGCGCCTGCGGGCCGTGGTCGATGACGACCCGCGGTTCGCGCCACTGGCCGACTTCACGCTCGTCGCATGAGCACCATGAACCCGTCCATGGCCGATGCCCGTCGCCGCCATCCGAGCGCTCGGATGGCGGCGCCCGTCGACGTCCTCCGACATCGGGTCGCCCAGTTCCTCGATCTGCGCGGCGCCCGTCATGCCGACGTTGCGGCGTCGCTGCTCGCGGCACGTGGACGGCTGGGCTGGAGCCGGGAGGAGTTCGCCCGACGCTTCGCCATCGAGGTCGAGTTCCTCAGACAGGCCGAAGTCGGTGCCGTGAGCGAGGGTCGACTCCCCGGTCGGCTCCGACGACTGGTCCGGTCGCCGTGATGCTCAGCTGCGCCTGTGCTGCGCGAGTGCTCGGTCGACCTCTCGCTTGGCGTCGCGTTCTGCCACCGCATGACGCTTGTCGTAGAGCTTGCGGCCCTTGCCGATGCCGAGTTCGACCTTCACGCGACCGTTCTTGAAGTAGAGCGAGAGGGGCACGATCGACACCCGCTCCAGGTCGACCAGCATCCGGAGTCGGTCGAGCTCCTTCCGGTGCATCAGGAGCTTGCGTGGTCGATCCGGCTCGTGCCCGCTGTGCTCTTGCGCGTGGAGGTATGGCGAGACGTGCATGCCGAGCAGGAATGCCTCGTCGTTGTCGAACCGCACGAAACCTTCGGCGATCTGCACCTGGGCCTCGCGCATGGACTTGACCTCGGAGCCGGCGAGCATGATCCCGGCTTCGATGGTCTCGGTGAGGTCGTAGTCGCGACGGGCGCGACGGTTCGCGGCGATCAGCTTCGTCGCGGTCTTGTCGTCGCCGGCGGCCATGGCCGAAACGCTACCGGCGGCCTCCCGGGGAGGAGCCAACGAGTTGCCTACGATCGGGGCAGATGTACCAGTCACCGCGACCGCTGGGGTCGCCGCCGAACTACACGGCTCGCCGAGCCGTCGCTGCCACCGGCGTGGTGCTCGTCCTGTACCTCCTCTACCGACTCTTGTCTGCCTTCACCGGCGACGACGGCGGCGAGGAACGGCTGTCGACCGCGAGCACCACCACGACGACGGCCGCTGTGGTCGCGCTCGAGGCGCCGCCGGCGTGTGAGTACCTCGAAGAGCAGTCGATCTTCTCCAACGCCGACGACTGGCCGCGGACCATCGTCGACAGTGCCTACGCACTCCCCGAGGCCTACGAGCCGCCTGACCTGGTCTCGGCATCGCAGGCCGGCTACAGCGCCGAGTTCCAGGTCCGATCGCTCGTGGTCGAGGACCTGAACGCGCTCCGCGACGGGATCATCGCGGCCGATGTGCCCGAGGTCGCGATCCTGGCTGCCTACCGGACGATCGAGGACCAGGCGGTGCTCTTCGCGCAGCGTGAGGACGAGATGGGTTTCGCCGATGCGGCCAAGGGCACAGCCCGACCGGCCCACAGCGAGCACCACCTGGGCACGACGGTCGACTTCCGACCGATCGGCGTCACCGATGTCGATCAGGAGTTCGGCGCCACACCGACGGGTCAGTGGCTCGACGAGCATTCGCGGGAGTTCGGGTTCGTCCTCAGCTACCCCGAAGGGAAGGAAGACGTCACCTGCTACAAGTACGAGCCCTGGCACTTCCGCTATGTCGGCCGAGAACTGGCCGCCGACGTCCATGCATCCGGGCTCACGCTTCGGGAATACCTCTGGCACTGGGAGGTCACTGGGACGGCGCCGGGTGCATCGACCTCGGCGGTCACGTCGTCCACGCTCCCCGGCGAGTCAGGCGAGAGCGTGCCCGAGGGTTAGGTTCCGGTTCGTGTTGCGACTCGGTGCCTCGGCCTACGCCTCGATGATCGGTCACGCCTACGACGGTCTGCCCGACGAGGCATGTGGCCTCCTCGGCGGATCGGCCGACCGTATCGAGGTCTTCGTGCCGACACGGAACGAGGACGCGTCGAGCAGGACCTTCACGATCGGGAAAGAAGGGTGGGACCGCGCCGACGAGTTCCTCGATCCGCGCGGTCTCGAGGTCGTGGGCGTGATGCACAGCCACACCCACACCGACGCCTACCCCTCACCCACCGACGTCGAAAAGGCCGGGAACCCGCTCCTGGCCCACTGGCACTGGATCATCGTCTCCCTGCGCGACGACGCCCCGATGCTTCGTAGCTACCGCATCATCGACGGCGAGATCCGCGAGGAACCGGTCGCGATCATCCGCTGATGGCGGAATGAAGGGACCCCGATAGATTGTTGACCGTTGCGGTCACCTTTCCGGGCGATCGAAGTCCCGACCACGCGCAGCGCCGTGGATCACACGCCATCCGACCGAGGAGCCCACCAGCACCGATGACCGTCCACGATTCAGTCCTGGACATGATCGGCAACACGCCGATGGTCGACTGCAGCGCGCTCAGTCCCAACCAGGACGTCCGGATCCTGGGGAAGATGGAGGGTCAGAATCCCGTCGGTTCGGTCAAGGACCGCATCGCGCTGGCGATGATCACCGAGGCCGAGGAAGACGGCACGCTGCAGCCCGGGAAGACGATCATCGAGTCGTCGTCGGGAAACACCGGGATCGCGCTGGCCATGATCGCCCGCAAGCGGGGCTACAAGATCAAGATCGTCCTCCCGGAGAACGTGACGATCGAGCGGCGTCAGCTGCTCGAGATCATGGGTGCCGAGCTCATCATGAGCCCGGGTGCCGAGGGTTCGAACGGCGCGGTCAAGCGGGCGGAGCAACTGGCCAACGAGCATCCCGATTGGGTGTGGCTCTACCAGTACGCGAACGAGGCCAACCCTCGGGCGCACTACGAGGGCACAGGCCCGGAGATCCTCCGCGACGTTCCCGAGATCACGCACTTCGTCGCCGGTCTCGGCACCAGCGGGACGCTCATGGGTGTCGGGCGGTACCTGAAGGAACAGAACCCCGACATCAAGGTGATCGCGGTCGAGCCGCCGCTGGGGGAGCGGGTGGAGGGTCTGCGCAACATGGACGAGGGCTACATCCCGCCGGTCTTCGAGAAGTGGGGCGGCAACGAGCTGCTCGACCGCAAGCGCATCGTGCGACCGCGCGAGTCCATCGAGTGGACCCGCAAGCTGTGTGACATCGGCATCTTCTCGGGGATCTCGGCCGGCGCAGCCATGGCCGGTGCTGCGAAAGTCGCCAGCGAGATCGAGTCGGGCACGATCGTCTTCGTCGTGTGCGACGGCGGCTGGAAGTACATCTCGACCGGCGCGTGGACCGACGACCTCGACGACGTCGTCGAACGGGCCGAGAAAATCATCTACTTCTGACACCTGCGGTCAGGATCTGTCCTGGATGCCCACGACGGTGGTGTCATGACCAACACCACCACAGATCCATCCACCACACGCCCGTCCACCTCCGGCCCGTCCACCTCAGGCCCGCCCGCCGACGACCCCCGGCCCACCTTCGACGCCGTCGTCGCCACGGCCGGGGCGACCATCGACGGCGTCGGTGCCGATCAGTTCGGCGACCCCACGCCGTGCGACGCGTACGACGTCCGCACGCTGATTTCCCACATGATCGGCGCCATGCAGCGCGTCGCTGGCGTCGCACGCGGCCAGGACATGTCCTCGGTTCCCGCGTATGCCACCGGCATCGCCGATTCGGACCTGCGTGACGAGTGGGCGACCACCGTGGCCGACGCCCACGATGCTTGGAGCGACCCGGCGGTTCTCGGACGCGACCTCGTGCTCCCTTGGGTCACCCTGCCGGGGTCGATCGCGCTCCGGACCTACGTCTTCGAGTTCCTCACCCACACCTGGGACCTGGCGCGTGCCACCGACCAGTCGCCCGACTTCGACGACGCCATCGTGGTGCCGACGCTCGACGCGATCCAGGCCAGGCTTCCCCCGGATGGTCGCGACGCCGTCGACGTGCCCTTCGGCCCGGTCGGGAGTGTTGCTGACGACGCTCCGGCGATCGATCGGCTTGCCGCGTGGGCTGGTCGCCAGCCCTGAGGGCTCTGCCAGACTCCCCGGGTCCGCCCGACCCGGGGAGCTTCGTTGGACCAACTGACCGATGCAGCCGTCGAGGCCCACGCCCTCGACCACCTCGCCGGCTACAAGGTGCCCCGGCGGATCGAGTTCGTGGACGAGATCCCCAGGACCGGCTCGAACAAGATCCTCGAGCGCGCAGTGCGAGAGCAGTTCGTCCCCCCTGACGTGGCATCCTCGAAGCCGTTGCAATGACCGCCATCACCGCGCTCCTCGTCCCCATCGTCTCCTCGCTCGCGCAGACCGGGGACGTGCCTGATCTCGAAGAAGCGCTTCCGCAAGGCCTGACCACCGACGACTGGATCAAGGCGGGCATCACACTGCTCGCGTTCATCGTCGTCGCCCGCATCGTGCGGGCGATCGTCCAGCGCGTCATACGAAAGACCGATTCCGAGGGCCAGATCGCCCGGTTGGTCAGTCGAATCGTGCAGAACCTGCTGGTCTTCGTTGGCCTGCTGTACGCGCTCGGGATCCTCGAGGTCCGAGTCGGACCGCTCCTCGGCGCACTCGGGGTCACGGGCATCGCCATCGCGTTCGCGCTGACGGCGATCCTCGAGAACGTGTTCGCGTCGGTCGTCCTCAAGACCCGTCGCCCGATCAAGGTCGGCGATCAGGTCACGACGCACGAGAACAGCGGCACGGTCGAGGAGATCAACTTCCGGTCCGTGGTCCTGCGCAGCTTCGACGGCGAGAAGGTCGTGCTGCCATCGGCCATGGTGAACGACGACGTCGTGGTCAACCACACCGACCGATCCAGTCGCCGGACCGTGCTGGTCGTGGGCGTCGCCTACGGCACCGATCTGGCGCATGCCCAGTCGGTGATCCTCCGGGCGACGCAGAGCGTCCAGGGTGTGCTCGAGGCGCCGGCTCCGCAGGCTTGGGTCACGACGTTCAACGAGTCGAGCATCGACCTCGACGTCCGGTACTGGCACGAGTCGGACATCCTCTCGATGTTCCGTGTCCGCTCCGGCGTCGCGATGGCCATCAAGGCAGCGTTCGACGCCGACGGCATCGAGATCCCGTTCCCGCAGCGTGTCGTCACCGTGCCCCGCGACGACAACGACGACCCCGAAGACGGCTGACCACCGGTGGACGACCGTCCGATCGGGATGTTCGACTCTGGTTTCGGTGGGCTCACGGTCGCCCGCGCCCTCATCGATCTGCTCCCGGCGGAACACCTGGTGTACCTGGGTGACACGGGCCGTTACCCCTACGGCCCCCGACCGCTCGTTGAGGTCCGCGACTTTGCCCACGAGATCAGTCGGTGGTTGTGCGACCACCATGACGTGAAGATGCTCATCGTGGCCTGCAACACCGCCGCCGCCGCTGCGCTCTCCGAGCTCCAGGACGAACTGCCCGTGCCGGTGGTCGGCGTGGTCGAACCGGGTGTGCGATCGCTCGTGCAGGCGACTTCGACCAAGCGGGTCGGAGTGATCGGCACCGTCGGCACGATCGGCTCCGGGGCGTACCAGCGCGCCGTCGGCGAGGTTGCCGCCGATGTGACGCTGACCTGTGCCGCCTGTCCCGGATTCGTCGAGTTCGTCGAGCGAGGGGAGACCCGGTCGGACCAGGTCCACATCCTCGCTGAACGCCTGCTCGAACCCGTTCGCAACGCCGATGTCGACGCACTCCTGTTGGGGTGCACCCACTACCCGTTCCTCGCTCGCACCATCGCCGACGTCATGGGACGCGACGTCGTACTGGTGTCGTCCGCGGACGAGACTGCGTTCGAGGTCCGAGCGATGCTCGAGGGTTCGGCACTGGCCCGCGATCCCGCGTCCCGTCCGGGACGGCGCCACTGGTTCAGCTCCGGAGACATCGACGTCTTCCGCGACCTCGGCAGCCGTCTCCTGGGCCCGGAACTCGACTCGGCATCCGCCGTACGGTGGCCGACGTGAGCCTGTCGGTGACGATCCTCGGGTGTTCCGGGACCTACGCCGGCGCCGGCGGTGCATGCAGCGGCTACCTGCTGCAGAGCGACACCACCAACCTCTGGCTCGACTGCGGCTCCGGCACGTTCGCCAACCTCCAGCGTCACATCGACCTCGCCGACCTGCACGGCATCGTGTGCTCGCACTCGCATCCGGATCACTGGCTCGATCTCCCGATCGCAGTCAACGCGCTCCGGTACGGCCTCGGTCGCCCCGACGCCGGAATCCCCGTCTACTGGACCCGTGCGACGGCCGACCTGTTCGCCGTCGTGAGCGGCCGTCCACCCGAGCCCACGTTCGCGAGCACCGTGGTCGACGAGCTATCGAGGGTTGGCATCGGTGACATCGACGTGTCGTTCTCCCGTACCGACCATCCGGTCGAGACGCTCGCCGTCCGTGCCGACAGCGGTGGCGGATCGGTCGTGTACACGGCCGACACCGGAGGCGACTGGTCGCTGTCGTCGCTCGGTCCCGAGATCGATGTGGCGCTGGTCGAAGCCACGCTCGACACGCCACAGCGCGGGATCCAGCACCTGACCGCCGAACAGGCCGGTTCGCAGGCACGGCAGGCCGGCGTGGCATCGTTGGTCCTCACGCACCTTGCCCCGGGTTCCGACCCTGCGGCTCGGCGCACTGAGGCGGCCACCGCCTTCGACGGCCCGATCGCCGTCGCCGAGATCGACGAGAGGTACTGCACATGAGGACCAGCACATGAGACCCGACGGACGGACGCCGGAAGCGATGCGGCCCCTGACCATCGAGCGTGACCCGACGGTGATGTCGGCCGGATCCTGCATGATCAGCTTCGGCCAGACCCGGGTGCTGTGCACCGCCTCGATCGACGAGGACGTGCCGCGTTGGATGAAGGGACGCGGCACCGGCTGGGTCACGGCCGAGTACTCGATGCTGCCCGGGTCGAGCCCCGAGCGCATCGGTCGCGAAGCTGCGAAGGGCAAACAGAGCGGACGCACCCAGGAGATCCAGCGGCTCATCGCCCGATCGCTGCGATCGGTGTGCGACATGACGGTCCTCGGTGAGCGCCAGGTCATTGTCGACTGCGATGTACTCCAGGCCGACGGCGGCACCCGCACCGCGTCGATCACCGGCGGCTACCTCGCGCTCCACGACGCCTTCGCTCGTCTGGTTGCCACGGGCGATCTGGAGGAGAACCCACTCTCCGCTTTCTGTGCCGCCGTGAGTGTCGGCATCGTGAACGGCGAGCCGGTCTGTGACCTGCCCTACGTCGAGGACTCGAAGGCCGACGTCGACATGAACGTCGTCATGACGTCCACCGGCGACTTCGTCGAGGTCCAGGGAACGGCCGAGGGCGCAGCGTTCGGCCGAGCCGCCCTCGACCGCCTGCTCGATCTCGCCACCGGGGGCATCGACGAGTTGATCGGTGCGCAGAAGGCCTACGTGGCGGACCCACCCCCGGCCCGGTGACCGGGAAGCCGATCCTCTTCGCCACCGGCAATCCCAACAAGGTCGAGGAGGTGGCAGAGATCCTCGGTGACGGCTGGGCGATCGAGGCCCAGGACCCCCAGGTCGAGGAGACCGGCGTCACCTTCGAGGAGAACGCATTGATCAAGGCCCGGGCGTTGGTCGTGGCGCGTGGCGTCGTGGCCGTGGCCGACGACTCCGGGATCGAGATCGACGCGCTCGACGGCCGCCCAGGCATCCACTCAGCTCGGTGGACCGAGGAGTCCGACTGGATCCCTCGGGTCCTGCGCGAGCTCCGAGGCGTGGTCGGCGACGCCCGGTCCGGTCGCTACGTCGCGGCGGCGGCCGTGGTGTGGCCGGACGGTCGAGAACACGTCGTGCGGGGCACGGTCGAGGGCGCCGTCGCAGCGGAAGCCCGAGGCGCTGGCGGCTTCGGCTACGACCCGATCTTCGTCCCCGACGAGGGAGATGGCCGTACCTTCGCCGAGATCACGCCCGAGGCCAAGGACGCCATGTCTCATCGAGGACGCGCCTTCCGCTCCCTCGCCGCCCACCTCCACTGACAGACACACAGGATCTTGCGGCCGTTTCAGTTGAGGGGTCGCCACAACGGCCGCAAGATCCTGTTTCAGGGGTGGGGTTGGCAGTTGGGGCAGGCGAACATGTTCCGTCCGCCGATGTCGCTGTGTTCGACTGGCGCGCCGCAGGAGCGGCACTCGGCCTGCTTGTAGACGTGCACCGAGTCGTGCCTGGTCACCGAGGACATCCGGCGGCCGCGCAGGGGCACCGTGACGATGCGATCACGCTTCACGCCGAGCCGGAGCTGGTCGACGGTCAGGTCCCAGATGTCGCGGACCTGCTGGTCGGAGAGCGCCCGGCCCTCGACGGCGGGATGGATGCCGGCGAGGTGCAGGATCTCGGCCCGATAGACGTTGCCGATGCCGGCGACGACGGCTTGATCGAGGAGGAGTGCACCGATCGGCTTCCTCGACGTCCGGACTCGCCGGACGAAGTCGTCGGCTCTGGCGCCCCGCCGAAGCGGGTCGGGGCCCAGCGTGCGCGCGACTTCGTCGAGGATCTCGGGCCCGCGGAGCTCGCAGGTGATGGCGCCGGTGAGGTCCCACACTGCCTGGGGCCCGCAGAGACGGACCCGGAGGGCGTCGGACGGCTCGGGAATCGGGTCGACGTACCGCCGAAACTTGCCGAACAGGCCGAGGTGGATGTGCAGGATCTCCGCAGCGCGAGTTGGAGAATCGGCCCAGTGGAGGAAGAGGTGCTTGCCATTGGCCGACGTCCGCTCGAGCATGCGACCGTCGAGTAGTCGTGCACCGGCGGCGAACCGATCCTGGCGGAACGTCGTGCCGACCTGGTGTCCGCGGAGATCCTTCGACAGGTCTCGCGCGAGTCGATGGATCGTGTGCCCCTCCGGCATCCGGCAATCCTGCCCCGAGCAGCGCGGGCCGCGAGCATCAGTGGGGAGACACGCAGGGTTTCGGATCCCTGTGCGTCGCGGCGCACAGCTACGGTTCGTTTCACGCATCAGTGGTGGAACTGGCAGACACGCAGGGTTTAGGTCCCTGTGCGCGAGAGCGTGTGTGGGTTCGAGTCCCACCTGATGCACGCGCCGGATTCGCCGACCCCGCCGCTAGATTCGCCGCTGTGACCGAACAGCTTCCGTCTCCACTCGCCGCCGATCTCCCCGGGTTCGGTGATCCTGGCTTCCAGATCTACAACCAGCTCCTGCAGAACCGGATCGTCTTCCTCGGGACCGATGTGAACGACAGCATCGCCAACCAGATCTGCGCCCAACTGCTGTATCTCGAGGGTCAGGACGAAGAGAAGGACATCTGGCTCTACATCAACTCGCCAGGTGGCTCGGTCACCGCCGGCATGGCGATCTACGACACGATGAACTTCATCGGCCCCGACGTGGCCACCATCTGCATGGGCCTCGCCGCCTCGATGGGTCAGTTCCTGCTGGGCGCAGGTGCCACCGGCAAGCGCTACTCGCTGCCGCATGCGCGGATCATGATGCACCAGCCTTCCGGGGGCTTCCAGGGTCAGGCGGCCGACATCGCCATCCAGGCCGAACAACTCGCGTTCATCAAGAAGCTGATGGCCGAACGCATCGCCGAGCACACCGGCCAGACGGTCGAGCAGATCCGGGAGGACTCCGAGCGAGACCGGTGGTTCACCGCCGACCAGGCCCAGGACTACGGCATCGTCGACAAGGTCATCGCCTCACGCGGCGACGCGTGACTCAGCCGGTCGTCTGCGACGTCTCGCAGTTGGCCCTCACATAGGTCTCGATTCGCCCGCTCGCCGCCTCGATCTGGTCGAACTCGGTGCTGATCTCGTCGTAGATCGCCGGGCGCCCGGTCGACGACGTGTCGAGATCCTCCAGACCCTCGACCAGATCGTCGAGGAACTGCACCAGCAGGTCGATGTCGGCGCGCACGGCGTCGGGTGCGTCGCGTCGCAGGCCGATCTCGGTCTCGCGTGCGGTGCGGAACGCGTCGAGGGCTGCGTCGTTGTCGGCGGGGTCGAAGTCGGAGAAGATCGCTTCGAACGACTCGGTGTCGCTGGCGGCAGCACAGAATCTCGCCTGCGGATCGGCGTCGTCGCCGCAGGCGGCCAGTGACGCGAGCCCACATGCGACGGCGACCGCGACGGCGCGACCGTGGATCATCGTCCCCACGTCGGTCAGGAATCCGAGCGGGTCGCTTCGGCGAGTCGGCGGAGTTCGTCCACCGCATGGCCCAGACCGTCGGGATCCTTGAACATCGACGACCCGGAGATGAGCACGTTGGCACCGGCTGCGGCCGCCCCCTGGATCGTGGCCGGGCTGATGCCGCCGTCGACCTCGAGGTCACAGTCGTGGCCGCCGTCGACGATCCACCGGCGGAGCGTGGCGATCTTGGGTTCCATCGTGCCGATGTAGGCCTGACCGCCGAAACCGGGGTTGACCGTCATCACCAGGACCATGTCGCACAGGTCGAGCACGTGCTCGATCGTCTCCGGTGGTGTCGACGGGTTCAGCGCCACCGCCGCCTTCGCGCCGAGGTCGCGGATCCGTCCGAGCGTGCGGTGGAGGTGCCGGCAGGCCTCGGCGTGGACGATGAGGAGCCCACACCCGGCCTCGATCCACAGTGGGAGCAGGTCGTCGGGTTCCTCGACCATGAGGTGGGCCTCGAACAGAAGGTCCGTGCGGTCACGGCACGCGGCGATCACCGCCGGCCCGAAGGTGATGTTCGGAACGAAGCGCCCGTCCATCACGTCCCATTGGATCCGGTCGACGCCGGCCTCGGCCAGTGCGGTCACCCCGTCGCCGAGCCGAGAGAAGTCGGCGGGAAGCACCGACGGCGCGATCTCGAAGGGCCGGTCGGTTCCGGGGAGAGCCGTTTCCGGTGAGCGAGCCATCCCGACATCCTTGCCGTGTCGGCTGCGACGATGCGAACCCCGTACGGTGGGCTCGGTGCAGACCCTCGACGTGGCGATCACCGATGTCGCCGCCGGCGGCGACGGCATCGGCCATGCCCCCAATGGTCGGGTGGTGTTCGTTCGTGGGGCGATTCCCGGCGACGAAGTCGCCGTGGAGATCACCGACGACCGGCCCCGCATGGTCCGTGGGGTCGTGCACGAGGTCCTGGTGCCGAGCGACGACAGGATCGAACCCCCCTGCCCGCACGTGGCCACCGGCTGCGGTGGCTGCGGGTGGCAGCACGTCTCCCCGGAGGCGCAGCGACGCCTGAAGATCCGCATCGCCCAGGAGAGCCTGCGTCGGATCGGGCGCCTCGACGGGACGATCGAGGACGGACCGGCGCTCCCGACGCGTGGATTCCGGACGACGGTGCGCTGCCTGGTGATCGGCGGAAAAGCTGCCTTCCGAACGCGGGCCGGTCACGACGGCGTGGTCGTCGACAGCTGCCTGGTCGCGCACCCGGCGCTCGAGGAGTTGATCGCCGAGGGACACTTCGGCGCCGCGACGGAGGTCACGCTTCGCGTCGGCGTCGAGACGGGAGAACGTCTCGTGCGCTTCGCTCCGTCCGTTCCCGCCGACATCGCGCTGCCCCCGGACGTGCGCGTGGTCGGTGCCGATGCCCTGCGTAAGGGTCGGCGGTCCTGGTTCACCGACCGGGTCGACGGGCAGCAGTTCCGAATCTCGGCCGACTCCTTCTTCCAGACCCGGACGGACGGCGCCGCTGCGCTCGTCGAGGCGGTCCGAGCGGCCGGCGGCGGTATGTGGGGGAGCGGCAGCCTCGTCGACCTCTACGGCGGCGTTGGTCTGTTCTCGGCGTGCGTGGGGAATGAGATGACGGTGACTGTCGTCGAGTCGAACCGCGCGGCGGCTGCCGATGCCCGTCACAATCTCTCGAGCCTCGATGCGCAGATCATCAGGGTGGCAGCCCAGAAGTGGACTCCATCTGCTGCTGACATCATCGTTGCCGACCCTCCCAGGGCCGGACTCGGCGCTGATGTCGTCCGTTCCATCGCCGCGACCGAGGCGGAACGTCTCGTCCTCGTGAGTTGCGACCCGGCTTCGTTCGGCCGAGACGCCCGTCTCCTCGCCGACGTCGGGTTGCACAGAACGGCGACCACCGCGATCGACCTCTTTCCACAGACCCCCCATGTGGAACTCGTGAGCCGCTTCGAGCGCTCGTAGGAAGTCCGAAAATGTCCGAATCGCCTCATCCAGGCGCCAGGTCGGCACCGAAGAACTCATCGATGTCGGTCGACCAACTCGAACAAGCGAGCGACGCCACGCTGGTGGTGTCGATCGGGCGCTACCACGAGGACGCGCTTGCCGAGGTCTACCGCCGCCACGCAGGCGCCGTCTTCGCGCTCGCTCGCCGCCTGTTGTCGGACCGAACACTGGCCGAAGAGATCGTCCAAGAAGTCTTCCTCCGGCTCTGGAACGATCCGGACCGTTTCGACCCCCAGCGGGGCTCGCTCCGGTCGTATCTGCTCGCCCAGTGCCACGGACGCAGCGTCGACCTGATCCGCTCCGAATCCTCCCGACGTCGCCGCGAAGAGAAGGAACTGACCCTGGCTGCCGAAGCGGGCTACGACCTCGAGCACGAGGTCTGGGACCTCGCCGTCGGTGATCGGGTCAAGAACGCCTTGCGCGAGCTGCCCGACGGTGAGCGCGAGGCGATCCTGTTGGCGTACTTCGGTGGGCACACCTACCGCGAAGTGGCCGACCTGCTGGACACCCCGGAAGGTACGGTCAAGAGTCGCATTCGGTCCGGCCTCAAGCGCATGCGTGGCGATCTCGTCGCGGTGGGAATCGGTGGTGGGTGATGGCCAGGACACATGACGAGCTCGCCGAACTGCTCGGTGCGTACGCGCTGGACGCGGTCGACGAGGATGAGCGACTCGCTGTCGAGGAGCATCTCAATTCGTGTCCCCGGTGTGCGGCGGAGGTCGCTGACCATCGCGAGGTCGCGGCAATGCTCGCGTTCTCGGGTGCTCCGGCGCCGGAGGGTGTGTGGTCAAAGATCGTCGACTCGCTCGAGGAGGCGCCGCCGGCGCTGAATCTCCCCGACATCAGGGCACCGGTGTCGCCGACACGAGACGACACCGACGAGCTCGCCGAACGGCGCGCCCGTCGTTCACTCCGGCCCGTCGTCCTGGGTGCCGCGGCCGCCGCTGCGCTGGTCATCGGACTCGTGGCCGGAACGCTCATCAGCACCGGCGACACGTCGTCGTCCGACCAGGACGAATTGGCCTCGGCCTCGATCGATGCGGTTGCTCGCAGGGTGTTCAACGACCCCACGGCGACGACAGTGATGCTCTCGTCGCCCGACGACGACGACATCTCGGCCACCGCCGCCGTGGAAGCCGACGGTTCTGGCTACCTGCTCGGGACGTCGCTCCCGGCCCTCGACGCCCGCGAGACGTACCAGCTCTGGGGCGTGCGCGAGGGCACCGTCGTCTCCCTCGGCGTGATGGGCCACTCGCCTGACGTGGTCGCGTTCCATCTCGATCCATCGACCGAGGCGCTCGCCGTCACGATCGAGACTGCGGGTGGCGTCCCCGTGTCGTCGAATCCAGCGATTCTGGTCGGCACCATCGCCTGATCACGTCGCCTCCGGGCACGTGAACTCGAGCACGAAGGTGGGGCCGACTGCTGCCGGACGCGAGAGACCGCAGGCCGGGGCCTGCGGTCTCGGTGGTACCCCCCCTGGGACTCGAACCCAGAACCTGCGGATTAAGAGTCCGACGCTCTGACCAGTTGAGCTAGAGGGGCAGGATTGAACGGACGAATGTAGCGACCGTCGGTGACTTCTCGAGACTTCTCGGGCATTTCGAAATGGGGTGACCGAGGGGACTTGAACCCCCGACCTCCAGGGCCACAACCTGGCGCTCTAACCGGACTGAGCTACGGCCACCAAGGGTGGGCGATCCTAGGCACCCTGACCGCAGGGGAGCGAAACGGTTGGCGGGCTAGGGCGTCGCGCCGACCTGCTCGTAGGTGACGGGAACGTCGAAGCGCTCGGCCACGCCGCCACCGAGCCCCCACGGCGCCCGGTCGATCCCGGCCTGAAAGCGCAGATGTGCGGTGACGAAGTGCTGGACGACCGGCCACACCTGCTCGGAGGACACGTTGGGCGGTTTGCACCCGTCCTCGCCCAGTCGGGCGATGCTGTCGGGGATCGGGAGCCCGGCTTCGCGAGCGAGGGCGATGACCCCGCCGCCGCCGGCGCCGATCTCGCAGATGTCGCTGAAGGCGTTGTTGTGGCCGGCGCCGTCGATCACCACCAACCGCTTCGGTCCGGGCGCGGCGTCGAAGGCTGCCTGCACACCGGGCAGGGTGGCGATCTGGTCGTTGGCGCCCGCCATCCAGAGCCCGGACGACCCGGGTGTCGACGGTCCCGATGCCCCGGATGCGAGCGACGCCCACGCCTCGGCGCCGTGTTCGATCACGAACTGGGATGATGCGCTCCCGCCGCCGCTGTGGCCGATGGGGAGGATCGTGTCGGTGTCGAGTCGGTTCCACAGCGGCCCGTGACGACGTTGGTTCTCGGTCTGCAACAGCGCAACGGTCTCGTCGAGTACCTCGACGCTCGACTTCGGAACGGGCGGTGGGGTACCGAGGAAGCTCTGGAGGCCCCGCTCCAGGAAGTCCGGTGATGCCACCACGAATCCCCAGGACGCGAGGTGCGTGGTGAGGAATGTCGATTGCATGCGGAACGACAGTGCGCCGTGGGAGAACAACACCACGGGGAACGGTCGCCGCCTCGCCGCACGGACATCGCGGTAGGCATCGGTGGCGAACGGGGGGTTGATCTCCGGGGGAATGATCGACTGGACCGTCGCCGACGTGAAGTCGCGGATGAAGTACTCATCGGGCGACGCGCCACGCACGGAGCCGGGGTTGGCGGGGTACCAGACCTCGACGTCACGGTCGTCGAGGTGCAACGTGGTGACGCCGACGTCGAAGGGACCGCGCTCGGCGTAGGTCGGTTGGTCGAACACGGGGCCGGACACCGGCTCGGATGGCGGTCGAGCGAATGCGCATCCTCCGACCAGCAGTCCGAGGGCGAGGATGGTGGCCAAGACGATGCGACGCATCGGTCCTCCCGTGTTGTCGTTCGGTGAGCCGGCGCAAGCGCCGTTGATCGATCGCGAGATGGAAGCGATGATCGTCACGGCACGGTCGGTACGCTGCCTCGCCTGCCTCCGTAGCTCAACTGGATAGAGCGGACGGTTTCTACCCGTCAGGTTGTGGGTTCGAGTCCTACCGGAGGCGCCGACCTGTACGCGCGCTGATCGCGAACCGCCGTCAGGTGGACCGCACGCTCCGGCGGCGTAGCTCGAGGCCGAGTGCCCCGAACAACACACCTGCGACGATCAAGGACTCGCCGCCGGTCTCGGCCAGATCATCCGAGGTGTCGCCACCGCTGTCGGTGCCGTCCGATCCCACGCCCGACCCGCCGCCCGTGCCGTCGCTCGATTCCGGGGTCGCGGCGGTCGGCGCGGTCGACGACGGGGACGCCCCGGGCGCGGTGGTCGCCGTGGTCGTCGGCGTGGTGGACGTCGGCGTGGCAGCCGTGGTCGACGTGTCCGTGGTCGATGGACCGGTGGTCGTCGTGGGTCCGCCCGCAACCTCGTCCTCGGACGGTGTTCGCGTGGGGGAGGCGTCATCGTCGCCGAGAGAGCCGGGCTGAGCGACCGCGAGTCCGATGCCGGTCAGCATGATGGCGATGGACGCCATCAGGAGCAGCTTGGAGAGACGGGTCACAGGTCGGGGCCTTCGAGATGGGAGACGCGGGAGAACGTGGAGCGGGTGACGGGAATCGAACCCGCATGACCAGCTTGGAAGGCTGGGGCTCTACCATTGAGCTACACCCGCGGGCCGGACAAGAGACGGTAGCAATCCGAAGGGACATCGATCCGCATCGAGACGCGGGCGTGACGGGTGCCACACGGCCGGTTCGCACCGACGATCAGCGGTCGATCAGCGGTCGGTCAGACCTGGGATTCCCGACAGACGCGGTCGGATCGACCGCCACGACCCGACCTGTACGCAGCCGTTCCAGACACCTGCGCAGTACGCCAGATCGTCGATCACCCGCGCTGCGGTCCAGGGAATCGGCCCCAGGTCGGGGGCACGGTCCCGCCACTCGAGGAGATTCGGGATGATCGCCGCTGCGACCAGTGCTCGTCGTGCACGTCTCGACGGCACCGACGCCGCGAGCGCGAGGGGGAACCAGGCACGCACGCTGGCCGAGGCGAGCCACCGGCCGGCCCAGAGGTTTCCGGCGCCGGCGAGCCGCACCGTCTCGCGCAGGGGATCGTCGACTCGTCCCCGGAGCTGCGGAACCAGGAGCGCTGCGCTGGTTGCCGCCGTGGCGAGACCCGCAGCGATGCCGCGGCGCCCGCCGGCGGTGGCGAGCGACCAGGCGGCGAGGCTCCAGACGTTGACGTCGACCGGTGCGACCTGTCCGGGGTGTCGCTGGTCGAGGTGCGCCGCCGACGACCCGTACTGCATCCGCTGGCGGACGAGCGCCGGCCACGTCGCCCGGTTGTCGTGGGACACCTCCACCGCCGGTTCGTAGCGGACAGAGTGCTCCCGAGCGACGCGCCAGATCAGATCGACGTCCTCGCCGAACCGGAGTGACTCGTCGAAGCCGCCGTGGGATTCGAGCACCGATCGCCGGAACACCACGGTCGCGGTCGGGACGTAGCTGACCCGCCCGCCCGGCACCACACGCGCCGGCTGAGGTCCGAGGTCGAGGGGAGATCGGTGACGTTCGTACCGGTCGATCGTTGAATGTCCGCCGGGCCGTCCGCGGACCCGTGGCGCCACGGCGCCGACGGCCGGGTCGGCGAAGTGGGCGACGAGCGGATCGAGCCAGCCGCTGGGCACGGTGACGTCGGCGTCGACGAACGCGACGAGATCGGTCGTCGCCGCCTGCCAGCCACGGTTCCTGGCCGCAGCCGGCCCCGATGAGCGCTCGTGGCGGAGCACCGTTGCGTCCGGTGCGGCACGGGCGACCGCTGCGGGGTCGGCTGATCCGTCGTCGACCACGACCACGGGAATCGTCGATCCGAGGCTCGCCGTCAACGCGTCGAGTTCGGCGGCGTGATCTCGGACCGGCACCACCACGGTCACGGTGAGTTCGGGAGTTGGACCAGGAACGGGGTGGGCCAGTCCGCCGTCGAGCAGGCGCCGGGCGAGCGTCTGTCGTGTCACGTCGTGTCCGATCGGCTCGCCCGCCAACAGGTCGTCGGCGAGCCGGGCACCGGCGTCGGTGAGGCGCAGCATGCGGAGCGGGGAGCCGCCGATGAAGGTGCGGCCGGCATCGCTTCGGCGTGTGCTGGCGTCGGGACGCAGTGAGATAGATTCCGGAAACCCCTCGGTCACGTCGCTCCTCGTGGGTGACAGGTCCGAGAGGGTAACCACGCCCGCCCGTACCGACGTCCGAGGTGCACCATGACCGTGACCGAGACCACCCCCGACACGCTCGACGAACACGCTGAGACCTCGACGGTCGACGAGGACGTCGCGGTCGACGTCGTCGACGAGGTGCTCGTCGAAGAGATCTCGATCGACGGGATGTGCGGCGTCTACTAGGCGTCGGGCTGCCAACGTGTTCGACCCGAACGGCGCCTACCGGCTGAGTCCACGTGTGGGGCTCCGACCCGAGCCCTTTGGTGCTCTGGCGTACCACTTCGACACTCGTCGACTGGTGTTCCTCAAGTCGACCGACCTGGTCGATCTCGTCGAGTCGCTCGACGACCACCCCAGCGCGACCGCAGCGATCGAGGCATTGGCGCCGCGTCGCCGCCGGTCCTTCGAGACCGCACTTGCATCGCTGTTCGACTCCGGCGTCGTGGAGGCCGCATGACCACCCCCACCGTGGGCACACCACCGCTCGTCGAGCAGCTCAAGCGTGGCCTCGACGCCCCGATCTGCCTGACCTGGGAGCTCACCTACGCATGCAACCTGGCATGCGTGCACTGCCTGTCGAGCTCCGGACGTCGCGATCCCGACGAACTCTCGACGGCCGAAGCCAAGTCGGTCGTCGACCAACTCGCTGCGCTCCAGGTTTTCTACGTGAACCTGGGCGGCGGCGAGCCCATGCTCCGCAAGGACTTCTTCGAGATCGTCGAGTACTCCGTCGCCAGCAACGTGGGTGTGAAGTTCTCGACCAACGGCACGTACCTCGACGCCGACGCCGCCCGACGGCTGGCGTCGATGAGCTACCTCGACGTGCAGATCAGCCTCGACGGCATGGACGCGGCGACCAACGACGCGGTTCGTGGCGACGGATCGTGGGCGGTGGCTCGCCGGGCAATGGACAACCTCGCCGCCGCCGACTTCGGCGAGTTCAAGATCTCCATCGTCTGCACCCGTCACAACGTCGACCAGCTCGACGAGTACAAGGCCATGGCCGACGACTACGGCGCGCAGCTGCGGATCACCCGCCTCCGGCCGTCCGGGCGCGGCGTCGACAGTTACCACGATCTCCGCCTCACCAATCCGCAACAGCGTCAGGTGTTCGACTGGATCCTTGCGCACCCCGGCGTCCTCACCGGCGACTCGTTCTTCCACCTCAACGCGCTCAACGCCGGCCCGGACGCAACGGGTGAGTCGCTGCCGGGCATGAACATGTGCGGTGCCGGGCGGATCGTGTGTCTCATCGACCCGATCGGCGACGTCTACGCCTGCCCGTTCGTGATCCACGACGAGTTCCTGGCCGGCAACGTCCGAGACGAGGGGGGTTTCGCCACGGTGTGGCGCGAGTCCACCCTGTTCACCGAACTCCGCCAGCCCCAGTCGGCCGGCGCCTGCGCATCGTGTGGCAGCTTCGACGCCTGCCAGGGCGGCTGCATGGCCACCAAGTTCTTCACCGGGCTTCCGCTCGACGGCCCCGATCCGGACTGCGTGTACGGCCACGCCGACGACGCGCTCGCCACGATCGACCTCGGGTCAGGGCCACGACCCAGCCAGGACCACAGCCGCCCCGGCGCAACGATTCCGGGTGTCGCCTTCACGGGTGGTGCGATCCCAGGTGTCGCCGTCCCCGTCCCCGTCACCCTCATCCGCAAACCCTGACCGCACCTTCACCACCGTCACCACCTCGTTCTGGTGGGTGTTTGCCACCATGAGGTGACGTGATCGCTCACCAGAACGGTTGTTTGGGGGTCGGGGCGGGTGTCAGCGGTCGCGGAAGGCGATGCTGAAGTCGTCGGGAACGACGATGTCGTCGGGGCCCAGGTCGGCCAGTGACGCCTTCGAGAGGCCGAGCATGGCCGAGTCGATGCCCCCACGGAGCACGTCGAGGACGTTCTCCACCCCGGCCTGACCGCCGATGGCCAACGCCCACAGCGAGGCGCGGCCGATCATGACGGCCTTGGCCCCGAGTGCCACGGCCTTGACCACGTCGCTGCCCCGGCGGATGCCGCCATCCATGACCACTTCGATGTGCTTGCCGACGGCCTCGGCGACGACGGGCAGTGCCCGAATCGCCGCGGGGGTCGTGTCGAGGTTGTTCCCACCGTGGTTCGAGACGCTGATGGCGCTGAACCCGGCATCGACGGCCTTCTCGGCGTCGGAGACGGCCATCACGCCCTTGAGCATGAACGGTCCGTCCCACTGCCGGCGGAGCCACGCCAGGTCGTCCCAGGTGGGGGGCGGCGTGCCCATCCACTGCCCGTACGCCTCGAAGAAGCCGGGGGCACGCTCGCCCTCGAGAACCATGTTCGGCACCGAGAGGTCGGGGATCCGCTTCAGCTTGGCGTACCGCATCGTGTAGCGGGGATGCCGAGCGAAGTCGGGAGCGAAGCTCATCGCCGTCTTGAGGTCGATGTTCTCGGGGATCGACGGGCTGCCCCAGTCGCGACCGTGGGAGAACGACCAGTCGAGCGTGACGATGAGGCCGACGACGCCGGCCCGCTTGGCCCGATCGATGCGAGCGGCCATCGACTCACGCGTGCCGCACCAGTAGATCTGGAAGAAGGTCTGCGGGTTGGCCTCGACCACGGCTTCGACGGCGGTCGATCCGAAGCTCGACAGCCCCATGGCGGTGCCGCGGGCGGCGGACGCGCGGCCGATGCCGATCTCCGCCTCGGGGTGGACCATCTGCACGCCGGTGGGCGAGATCATCACGGGCATGGAGATGTGTTGACCCATGACCTCGACCGACTGATCGCGCTCGGCTGGCTTGTCGGCGACGGTGGGGACGAAACCCAACGCACCGAACGCTGCGGTGTTGTCGGCGAGGGTCGTGCCGGCCTCGGACCCACCCTTGAGTGCGCCGAAGACGGCGCCGGGGAGCGACTTCTCGGCCCGTTGTCGGGCGATCTCGACCGTCTCGAACCACTTGTGCGCCATCACTCGACCTCATCGCTGGCTGGGAACGGTCCAATGGTAGAGCCGGGTCACGCGACGGCACGATCCGGCCATGGGAGGATCTGACGGTGGAGCTCTCCCGATCGGCGTGGACCCAGATCGCCAGCGACGAGCCACGGATCCTGCTGGTCCCGCTCGGTTCGTGCGAGCAACACGGACCCCATCTCCCGTTCGACACCGACACGAGAATCGCCGTCGCCGTGGCCTCCCGAGTTGCCGACTGCGGTACGGCCGTACATCTCGCTCCCGCCCTCGCATACGGCTCGTCGGGTGAGCACCAGAGCTTCCCGGGGACGCTGTCGATGGGCACCGATGCCCTGATCCACGTCCTGGGCGAACTCGGTCGCTCCGCGTTTCCGGAATCGAAAGCGTCGCCACATGTCGCGCTCGTCTTCGTGAATGGGCACGGAGGCAACACCGCGGCGGTCCGAGCTGCGACCGAACAACTACGCGCCGAAGGCCGGCCGGTGTACGCGTGGTGGCCGTCGTTCGGCTGGGGCGATGCCCACGCCGGCATCACCGAGACGTCGTTGCTGCTCTCGATCGCACCCGACGTGGTCGGCGACGAGCGTCCGGTCGGGGCCACGATGCCCCTTGCCGAGCTGCTCGTCGCGATGCGCGAGGGCGGCGTCGCAGCCGTGTCGGCCAACGGCGTCCTGGGCGACGCCACCGATGCATCGGCCGAGCTCGGCGCCCGCCTGCTCGACGCGATGGCCGCTGACCTCGACGCGCTGGTGGCGCGTCTCGCTGACACGGGAACGAGCGGTCGAGCTCAGGATGACAGCGACGGTCCGTGGGCCTAGGTTGGCGGAGAACGTTCGTTATCCGATGAAGAAACCCGGGGGAACCCAGATGAAGACCCGCGCCGCCATCTGCTGGGAGCAGGGCACCGACTGGAGCGTCGAGGAGATCGAGCTCGATCCGCCCAAGGACGGCGAGGTCCTCGTCAAGCTCGTGGGCTCCGGCCTGTGTCACTCCGACGAACACATCCTCACCGGCGACATGGTCCTTCCCAAGGAGACCGCCGACGAGATGGGGCTCCAGCAGTTCCCGATCATCGGCGGCCACGAGGGCGCGGGCGAGGTCGTCGAGGTCGGCAAGGGGGTCACCAGCCTCGCGGTCGGCGACCACGTCGTCCTCGGCTTCATCCCGGCTTGCGGCAAGTGCCCCTCGTGCTCGAAGGGCCAGTCGAACCTGTGCGATCTGGGTGCCTTCCTGCTCGCCGGCCGTCAGGTCACGGACTTCACCGCTCGCCACCATGCCCACGATGGCACCGACCTCGGCATCATGTGCTGCCTCGGCACCTTCGGCGAGCTCACGGTCGTGAGCGAGGCCAGCTGCATCAAGATCGAGAACGACATCCCGCTCGACAAGGCTGCGCTCGTCGGTTGTGGCGTCACCACCGGTTGGGGTTCGGCGACCTACGCGGCCGACGTCAAGCCCGGCGAGACCGTCGTCGTCGTCGGTGCCGGCGGCGTCGGCATGAACGCCATCCAGGGTGCGGCCATGGCCGGTGCCCGCCACGTCGTCGCAGTCGACCCGGTCGAGTTCAAGCGCGAGCAGGCCATGGTCTTCGGCGCCACGCACACCGCCGCCTCGGTGGAGGAGGCGATGGAGCTCGTCGGCATGATCACCTGGGGTCAGATGGCCAACAAGTCGATCATCACCGTCGGTGAGGGCGACGGCACCCTCATCGCCCCGGTCATGGCGCTCACCGGCAAGGGCGGTCGCGTCGTCCACACTTCGGTCGCCAACATCACCGACACCGAGGTCACGATGAGCCTCTTCGACCTGACGCTCCAGCAGAAGGAGCTCGTCGGCTCGATCTTCGGTTCGGCCAACCCGCGCTACGACATCCCCCGCCTGCTGCGCCTCTACCAGGAGGGCCAGCTCAAGCTCGACGAGCTGGTGACCAACGAGTACCCCCTCGAGGACATCAACAAGGGCTACCAGGCGATGCGCGACGGCGAGAACGTCCGCGGCTTCGTACGGTATTGACCCACTCGGTCTTCGGCCCGCCGCCATGACCAAGGAACACGGATTCGACCGCCAGCTCGTCGAGTCGGCCTCGGTGGAGGTCGTGGGTCGGCGGCGAGAACTCGAACTGGTGACCGCGGCGCTCGCGGCGGCGCGTCATGTGCTGCTCGAAGGACCACCAGGGACCGGCAAGTCCACGCTGTTGCGGGCCATCGCCGGTCGGGCCGGCCTCGAGCTGGTGTTCGTCGAGGGGAACGCCGAGCTCACGCCGGCCCGCCTCGCGGGCCACTTCGACCCGGCGCGCGTCCTCACTGATGGCTACGCCGAGGACGTGTTCGTCGACGGACCGCTCGTCCGTGCGCTCCGTGAGGGAAGCCTCCTCTACGTCGAGGAGATCAACCGGGTCCCCGAGGAGACGCTCAACCTCCTCATCACCGTCATGTCCGAGGGCGAGCTGACGGTGCCGCGGCTCGGCCGCATCGTGGCCTCCGACGCCTTTCGTATGGTCGCAGCCATGAATCCCTACGACGCCGTCGGTACGGCCCGGATCTCGGGTGCCGTGTACGACCGGGTCAGTCGGGTCGCCATGGACTACCAGTCGGCCGACGACGAGTTGGCCATCGTCCACGGCGAGACGAATGTGGAGGCACCCGACTTCGTCCGCCGCGCGGTCGACGTGGTGCGCGCCACCCGAGTCCACCCCGACGTCCGCATCGGGTCGTCGGTTCGGGGCGCGATCGACCTCGTGCTGATCGCCGGCGAGCTCGCCGGTCTCCGCGACGCCGCCGTGACCGACGACGATGTCGCCCTCGACGCCGCCCGCATGGCGTTGTCCGGGCGAATCCGGGTCCACGAGAGTTGCCAGCGCACGCCGGAGGAGATCATCGACGAGCTGTGGATCGCGTGGGCGACGACCATCGAGCTGACCGATGAACAGATCGGCAACGCGGGAAAAGCCTGAGCCTCCTCGGAGGCGACGGGAGCGACGACCGGGACCGCACGCTGGACGAAGCCGAGACCCAGGAGCAGCTCTCGGAGGAGTCGCGCAAGACGACCTCTCGACGCGAACTCGGCCAGCACGACGATTTCGACCAGGTCTCGCCCGAGCTCGGAGTGCTCGACCAGTCGGCCGTCGAGGAGTCGCTCGCCGACCGGCCCGACGAGACGCTGAGCCTGCTCGCCGACATGACGGGCGCCACGGACGAGAAGCTCCGGTTCCTCGCCCGCCGGTTGGCCGGCCGCATCGTGCTCGACATCGCCCGGGCCGATGCGGCGCGCCGCCGGGGGACGGGGCGGATGAAGACCATGCCCATGGACGAGACCGGTGGCGACCTCGACCTCGACTCGTCGATCGAGTCGATCCAACTCGCCACCGCTGCGGGTGTGCCGCCTTCTGCCGAAGAGCTCACGGTGCGGACCTGGGCTCGACCCGACACCGCCCTCTGCCTCCTGGTCGATCGCTCGGGCTCGATGAGCGGTGAGCGTCTCGCGGCGGCCGCCGTCGCGGCGGCGGCAACGGCCGAACGGGCCCCCGACGACTATTCGATCCTCGCCTTCGGCGAGAAGGTCATGGTGATCAAGGGGCAGGACCAGCGCCGTCCCATCGACGATGTGGTCGAGGACGTGTTCCGTCTCCGTGGCTTCGGACCCACCGACCTGGCGCTGGCGCTCCGGGTCTCGGCGACACAGCTGGCCTCGTCGAACGCCGGCCGTCGACGGGTGATCCTCCTGTCCGACTGCCGCCCGACCCAGGGCACCGAACCCGAGGTCGAGGCCGGCGCCCTCGACGAGCTCCACGTGATCGCGCCGGCGGACGACACCGCCGACGCCGAGGCATTCGCCCGAGCCGTCGGCGCCCGCTTCGCAGCGTTGTCCGGGCCGAGCGGCGTGCCGGCTGCGTTCGCCCGGCTCGCGGACTGACTCAGATCGTGCCGGCTCGAGCGCTGGAATCGGTGGCGTCGAGCGACCGGTCGTGGCGGGCGCCCGCCCGTTGATCGGCGCGATACCAGTCACGGAAGACCACGGCGGCGACGGCCAGGGTGAACAACTCGCCCGCGCCCCAGAGCAGACCGGCGGCACGACGCTGGTCGGGCAACGACGGGTACGCGTCGAACACCGGCGTCGACGCGGACAGCAGTGCGACCCCGACGAAGGCGTGGAACGGAACCGATGCGAGGACGATGAGGAGCCGTGCCCCGTGCCCGGGCCGTCCGGGAACGGGATCGACCCCCACGAGCGGCCAGACGAAGAGCGAACCCACGAGCACCAGGTGCACGTGGAGGAGGAGATGGACGGCGTCATTTCGGGCAGCAACGTCGAGCAGGGGGGAGAACGTGATGGCGACGAGCGAGGCGCCGAACGCCACGAACCCCACCAGCGGCTGGGTGATCGCCCCCGCCAACGGATGGCGGAGGCCCGCCCGGACCACCCGCCGCGTCGCCGGGTCCGCCGCCTGCAGGACAAGGGTGATCGGCGCGGCCAACGCCGCCAGCACCGGCACCACCATGCCGAGCAGCACGTGTTGGAGCACGTGTGCCGTCAACGATGTGGTGTCGTGGGTGGCGACACCCGATTGCGTCGCGACAATCGCGGCGGCGAGAGCTGCCACTGCCGCCACGGTCCTCCCCGCTGGCCACCCCGGCCGCCGTCGGCGCAGCACCAACCAGGTCGAGCCGAGCATGACGATCGTCAGCGCCGCAGCCGGATCGAACGTCCAGTCGAAGATCAGGTCGGGGTACGAGACGCTGTCGATGCCCAAGGCTCGCACAGGATCCGGCGAGCGTGGCGGCGATGGCCGCAGTGTGGCGGAGCGGTGCGATAGAACCGGGTGCTGTGAGCGAAACCCTCGCCGCCCGAGACACGGACGTGACCGGCGACGTCGCGGCCGGTACGACCGGCCCGTCGGCGCTCTCCGTCGGGGTGGTCGTGTGGCTCGCGTCGGAGCTGATGTTCTTCGCCGGGCTCTTCGCCGGCTGGTTCTCGCTCCGGGAGTCGAGTGAGGTGTGGCCACCCGAAGGTGTCGAGCTCGCGGTCGGCCGGACGGCAGCGGCCACCGTCGTGCTCATCGTCTCGAGCTTCACGATGCACGGAGCCGTCGTCGCGGCCGAGCACGCTGACCGGGTCAAGACCGTCCGGTGGTTGGCGGTGACCGGGGTGCTGGGGGTCGTGTTCCTCACCAACCTCGGCCTCGAGTACGCGGAGCTCGATTTCTCGATGTCGACCCACGCCTACGGCTCGATCTTCTTCCTGATGACCGGATTCCACGGACTCCACCTCTTCGGCGGGATCCTGTTCATGGTCGCGGTTGCCGGGCTGATCACCGGTCGGTCGAAGGCCCCGGCGGCGCCCGCGGTCGAGGTGTGTGCGTACTACTGGCACTTCGTCGATGTCGTGTGGGTGGCCATGTTCGCGACGATCTATCTGCTCGGTTGATGCGACTACGCCCCGTCGTGCTCGTGCTCGCGTTGAGCTGCATCGGCCTCGCGGCAACGGGTGTCGCCGGCGCGACGACCTCCGGCGCGGTCGACCCGCTTGTCGAGGCCGGCCGAGAGCTCTATGTCACCGGCTGCGCCAGCTGCCACGGGAGCGACGGGGCGGGGGTGCGCATCGCCGAGCCCGCGGACGGCATCGGCGTCGACGCGAGCAACGACGCGTCGGGGCCGGGCGAGCTTCGCGGCCCGTCCATCCAGCAGTCCGGAGCGGCCGGCGCGTACTACTACCTCTCGACCGGACGGATGCCCCTGAGCAACCCCGGCGACCAACCCCGACGGAATGACCCTGCCTACGACGAGGGAGAGATCGACGCACTGGTCGCCTACGTCGCGTCGCTCGGCGACGGTCCGGCTGTCCCGGAGATCGACATCGAGGACGCCGACACGGCACAGGGCGGGGTGCTCTTCCGGGCCAGCTGCCAGGCCTGCCACTCGGCATTCGGGAGCGGTGGTGCCCTCAGCTACGGGCGGGCGGCGCCGAACCTCCACTCGTCCGAACCGACCGAGGTCGGTGCCGCCGTACGCGTAGGTCCCGGCGAGATGCCGGTCTTCGGTCCCGATTCGATCACCGACGAGGAACTCGACGACGTCGCCGCCTACGTCGAACTGCTCCGCTCGCCCGACAACCCCGGGGGGCTCCAGATCGGCCGGAACGGCCCGGTGCCGGAGGGATTCGTGATCTGGCTCTTCGGTGTCGGCGGGCTCCTGCTGGTGGTCGCCTGGATCGGCGGACGCGCGCCGATCTCGATGGGCGAGCGTGACGAGGAGGTCCCGTGACGGCGCCGCACGACGCCAGCGCACCGAGGCCCGGCGATGCCAACGAGGGCATCGACGCCGATCGGTCAGAGCGGATTGTCGCCGGTGCGTTCGGCCTCGCCGTCCTCGCCGCGGTCGGTCTCGGCGTCACCTATTGGCGCGGCGGTCAGACCCAGATCGAGGGAATCCTGCTCGCCGTCGCGTTCGGCAGCATCGGTGTGGGCATCGTCGTGTGGGCCAAGGCGTTCATGCCCGACGACGAGGTCACCGAGGAACGGAAGTCGGTCGCGTCGGAGGAAGAGGACGTGGCGGCCTTCGCCGCCGACTTCGAAGCAGGGACCACCGGGCTGAAACGTCGCCGGCTGCTGACGAGCCTCGCCGGCGCGGCGTTCGCGACCCTCGGTGGCGCGTTGCTGTTCCCGATCCGCTCCTTGGGGCCCAAGCCGGGACGGGACCTGAAGGTCACGCCGTACGCCGGCGACCCCAAGCGCCTCGTCACCGAGAACGGCGCACCGATCCGCCCCGACGACCTGCCGGTCGACGGGGTCCTCACCGTGTGGCCCGAGGGTCACACCGATGCCGCCGATGCGCCCACGTTGTTGATCCGGACCCGCCCCTCCCAGGAACTGCGACTGCAGGGCGAGAAGGTCGGCTGGGTCGTGGGCGACGTGATCGCCTACTCGAAGCTGTGCACCCACGTCGGCTGCCCCGTCGGCCTCTACCAGGCGGAGGAGGGGCTCCTGCTCTGTCCCTGTCACCAGTCGACGTTCGACGTCCTCGACGGCGCACGCCCGGTGTTCGGTCCCGCGGCTCGCCCGCTGCCGCAACTCCCGCTCGACCTCGACGACGAGGGTTTCCTGATCGCCACCGGCGACTTCGAAGCTCCGGTCGGACCCGGCTTCTGGGATCGGGGCCGGTGAGGTGACCGACGTCTCGACCGGTTCGGAGAAGGTTCCCATCGGCCACCGAACGGTCACCCACCGCCTGGCCCGCTGGGTCGATGATCGACTCGGCACCGCGCGCTTCGCACGAACGGCGCTCAACAAGGTGTTCCCCGACCACTGGTCGTTCCTCCTGGGCGAGCTGGCGCTCTACAGCTTCGTGATCCTGCTGTTGACCGGTACCTACCTGACCTTCTTCTTCGACGCGAGCCAGAACCTCGTCACCTACCAGGGCAGCTACGGACCCCTCCGTGGTGTCGAGATGACCGACGCCTACCGGTCGGCGCTGGACATCAGCTTCGACGTGCGTGCTGGCCTGGTGATGCGTCAGATCCACCACTGGGCTGCGCTGTTGTTCGTGGCGTCGATGGTCGTGCACCTCGGACGGGTGTTCTTCACCGGCGGGTTCCGTCGCCCACGCGAGATCAACTGGATCATCGGCATCACGATGCTGATCCTCGGCATCTTCAACGGGTTCGCCGGCTACTCGCTGCTCGACGACCAACTCTCGGGAACGGGCCTGCGCATCGCGTACTCGATCACCCTGTCGATCCCGCTGGCCGGCACCTGGCTGGCGTCGCTGCTCTTCGGAGGCGAGTTCCCGGGCCCGGACATCATCAGTCGCCTCTACGTCATCCACATCCTGTTGATCCCGGCGGTGATCGCCGTGCTGCTCAGCGCCCACCTCGCGCTCGTGGTGCGCCACAAGCACACGCAGTTCCCCGGACCGGGCCGGACCGACGAGAACGTCGTTGGCGAACGAGCGTTCCCCACCTACGCCGCCAAGGCACTCGGTGTGTTCTTCCTGACCGCTTCGTTCCTCGCGCTGCTCGGCGGTGTGGTGGAGATCAATCCCATCTGGATCTACGGGCCGTTCGAGCCGGCGAACGTCAGCGCTGCCAGCCAGCCCGACTGGTACATGGGCTGGCTCGACGGCGCACTGCGCATCTTCCCGAACTGGGAGATCCGCGCGTTCGGGTTCGAGGTCCCCAACCCGTTCTTCCCGGCGGTGCTCATGGCCGGCATCACCTTCGGGCTGCTCTATGCATGGCCGTTCCTCGAAGCCCGGGTCACCGGCGACCGCGTCGAACACCACCTCGCCGATCGTCCCCGCCAACGTCCCGTCCGAACGGCGTTGGGGGTGGCCGCCCTCGGGTTCTTTGTCGTGATGTTCCTGGGCGGTGCCGCCGACATCATCGCCACGACATTCGGTCTCTCGGTGAACGCCGTGCTCTGGACGTTCCGGTTCGCGGCGATCGCCGTGCCGCCCGTCGTCGGCTACGTCACGTATCAGCTGTGCGTCGAACTCAGCCGGCGCGACGGTCTGCCCACACGGTCACGGGTCGAGTTCGGTCAGATCACCGAGCGCCTCCGTCGGGGCTCCCCCTGAGCCAACACTTGGATCTTGCGGCCGTCGTGGCGACCCCTCGACGGAAACGGCCGCAAGATCCGATCAGGAGCGGGCGCGGGACTGGCGAATGAAGCCGATGAGGCCGCCGACCATCAGGACGCCGCCGGGGACCAGGAACCAGACACCGAGGACGAGGCCATTCGTCATCAAGAACGCCGCGACGCCGATCCAGAACGGCCAGATGCTCGCATGCGGCAGGTACAGGTCGTCGGCAGCGAGCGGGTCGTCCATCGGGACACCACGTGTCTGGAACCAGAGGAACGTGCCGCACACGAGCGACAGACACGCAGCCACGGCGAGCATCACCGATCCGGCTTCCTCGTACGACGCCCGCGCGTAGATCGCAGCCATCACCGCGATCGCCGCGCCGATGAGCAGGAACATCCGGCTCTGGATTCTCACCTGGCTGGTGTCGGGAGACCGGTGCTCGCTGGCCATCAGTGGCTCTCCACCACGTCGTCGGGATGACCGAGGTCCCACAGGGGGCGGTTCGACCGGATCGGAGGCAGCGGTCGGTCGAAGTTCTCGGCGGGTGGCGGCGAGGTCGTGGCCCACTCGAGGGTGTGGCCTCCCCACGGATCGTCGCCGCCCGGTTCGCCGTGGTGCCACGACCGCCACGCATTCCACAGGAAGGGGAGGGTCGACGCCCCGAGGATGCCGGCGCCGATCGACGAGACCAGGTTCATCCAGTCGAAGCCGTAGGCATCGAGGTAGTCGGGCACCCGGCGCGGCATGCCCCCGAGGCCGAGTACGTGCTGGATGGCGAACGTGAGGTGGAACCCGACGAAGGTCATCCAGAAGTGGACCTTGCCCAGACCCTCACCCAACATGCGTCCGGTGATCTTGGGGAACCAGTGGTAGATGCCGGCGAACAATGCGAACACCGAGCCGCCGAAGAGGACGTAGTGCATGTGGGCAACCACGAAGTACGTGTCGGTCACCGCGAAGTCGATGGGCGCGGCGCCGAGGAGCACGCCGGTCAAGCCGCCGAGCAGGAACGTGAAGATGAACCCCACGGCGAACAGCATCGGAGTGGGGAACACGATCTGCCCGCCCCAGAGCGTCCCGATCCAGTTGAAGATCTTCACGCCGGTGGGCACGGCGATGAGCATCGAGAACGCGGTGAAGAACGGAAGACTGATCGCACCGGTCGCGTACATGTGATGTGCCCACACCCCGACGGACAGGGCAGCGATGGCGATGGTGGCGAAGACAAGGCCGGCATAGCCGAACACCGGGCGGCGGGCATGGACGGGGAGGACCTCGGTGATCACGCCGAAGTAGGGCAGGACGAGGATGTAGACCTCCGGATGCCCGAAGAACCAGAACAGGTGCTGCCACAGGATCGGTTGGCCGCCGTTGGCGATGTCGAAGATGTGGGCGCCGAAGTGGCGGTCGGCGAAGAGCATCGCCGCCGCGGCCGTGAGCATCGGGAACGCGATGAGCACGAGGATGCTGGTGACCAGCATGTTCCAGGTGAAGATTGGCATGCGGAACATCGTCATGCCCGGCGCCCGCATGGTGAGGACGGTGGCCACGATGTTGACTGCGGTGAGCACCCCGGACAGGCCGGTGAGCACGAGCGCGATGATCCACAGGTCGCCACCGACACCGGGGGATCGGATGACCGAGGAGAGTGGCGAATATCCGGTCCAGCCGAAGTCGGCGGCGCCGTCAGCGGTCAGGAAACCCGACACCATCGTGAGGCCGCCGAAGAGGAAGAACCAGTAGCTCAGCGCGTTGAGTCGAGGAAACGCCATGTCGCGGGCGCCGATGTGGATCGGGACGAAGTAGTTGGCCAACCCGAAGGCGAACGGCCCGAGGAACAGGAACAACATGATGCTCCCGTGCATGGTGAACAGCTCGTTGTAGGTGGCGTTCCCCACCACTTGTTGGCCGGGTTCGGCGAGCTCGGTCCGGATGACGAGCGCCAGGGAACCACCCACGAGATAGAAGGCGAAGGCAGTGGCCATGTAGGCGATGCCGATGCGTTTGTGATCGGTGGTCGTCAGGAATGCGAGGAGGCCGGTGGCTCGGCGATGGGGCGGCCCAGGTGGCGGCGTGGCGTCGACCGAACGCTCGTCGAGCAGCGTCATCCGGATGCCGATCGCTCGGCCAGCCAGGCGTCGAAGTCGTCGCCCGAGACGACCTGGACCGAGAACCGCATGCGACCGTGATCGAGCCCGCAGAACTCCGCGCACACGCCGTCGAACACCCCGACCTCGGTGGGGGTGACGTCGATGGCGTTGTCGACTCCCGGGATCAGGTCGCGCTTCACCAGGAACTCAGGAACCCAGAACGAATGGATCACGTCGGTTGTCAGGAGCTGGAGCCGGGTGGTCCGACCGACGGGGAGGACCAGTTCGGGGATCCCCCCTTCGGGAGAACCGGTCACGGTGTAGGCGGCGTCGACGTAGCCGAACTGCCACTGCCACTGGAATCCGATCACGTCGACCACGAGATCGGGGTCGTCGCTCTCCGCGCTGACCTGATCTTCGGTGCGCACGCTGAACACGAACAACATCGACACGATCAGGAGCGGCACCACGGTGTAGACGACCTCCACCGGAATGTTGTACGGCTCCTGGCTGGGGATCGCCTCCGATCGACGCCGGAATCGAACGACGACGTAGACGAGCAACACGGTGACGAAGACGCCCACGCCGGTTGCCGCCGCGGCGAACCATCGGTAGAGGTCGAACACCTCACGTCCCTGCTCGCTCGCCGGGTCGGGTGCGCCGAAGGAGGGCAGCTCGCACGCGGCGAGGCCGAGGGGGACGACAGCGAGGAGCGCGATGCGCCGGAGCATCGCTGGCGAACCTACACCGGCGCCTCCGCGAGTCCGATCCGCCTCATCCGCGTTCGAGCGCCGTCGCTCGACACCGTGGGCCGGTGTTCACCGGATTGCAGCGAGCGGGCTCGCCACCGGGGATCGACGCGTAGTAGTCCGAGAACGGCGAGCTTCCGGGTACCGGATAGTCGGTGCTCACCCACTGCGCGCCGCTCTCGATGGCCGCATCGCGTTGGGTCGTGTCGCCGTTGCGTGCCTGCACGGTCGGTTCGTCGGACCTCGTCCGGACGACGTAGCCGTCGGCGACCAGTTGTTGAATCCGCTCCACGTTGCCCAACGGTCCGTTCACCTTGACGAAGGCGGCGTCGGGCTCACCCGGCGTCGAGTTGGTGAAGAGCACTCGTCCCTCGAGCGACGGCCGACCAGCGCGGTAGGCATCTCTGGATGCGCCCCCGTTGTCCATGAGGAACAGGACCTTCCCGGCGGCGTCGCGAAGCGTCGGCCACTGGCCGTCGAGCACGGCATGCTCGAGCGTGGCGTACGAGCCCCGGACATCGTCGGGCGAGATCATCTCGGACTCGTCGAAGACCGACCGGATCTCGGCGTCGAGGTCGTCGAGTTGGGCCGGGCCGATCGGCTCCGGGATCACGAAGCCCAGGTTCAGCGGATCGGGGATCGGCTCGTCCTTCAGCTCCACGAGGATGGCGATCGGCAGGTGGCCGGGGTTGGCATCGGACCAGGCATCGACCTGTTCGAGACAATCCACGAAGGTCAGACACGAACTGTTGAAGTCGAGATCCTGCACGTGGAGCGTCTTGAATCCCGGCTCGAGGAGTTCGGGTGGGGGCACGTTGGGCAGCCCGGCCACATCCAGACCAACCCGTCCGGCCAGATGGCCGCCGTTCTCGTCTGCGAACACGTCGAGTTCGATCTGGCGGATGCCCTGCGACGAGAACTGCTCGGCCAGTTCTGCGTGCCAGTACTCGAGCGACTCGGCGAGCGCAGTGTCGAAGGCCCGGAGCAGCGCAAACACCCCTGGGGTGACCGGCTGCTTGTAGCTGTTGTGAGATCCGAGCACTTGGATCTGGTTGAGCCGCAGGCACCGACGAAGCAGGTTGTCCGAGACCGGTCGTCGGTCGGCTCTGGTGCCGGTTGCCGCGTCGAGGCCGGCGCAGCGTCCATGGGCGGGCGGGTCGGTTGGTGTCGGCGTCACGTCGGCGGCCACGTTGGCGATGGCGGGCGTCGGCCGGCACGGTTGACCGCGCAGGGCCGGACAGGGGGGCAGCGGCGTCGGAACCGTGGCCCCGTCGACCACGGGGAGCGCAATCGACGACGCGGCGATCCCACCGACGCCGATCAGGTGCTCGGCTTCGCCGTCGACCTCGAGCTGCGCGTAGGCCCATCGCGCTTGGTCGCCACCGGGGGTGTTGATGGTGATCCGGATGCGCGAGCCGGTGCGGAAGACATGCCCGAACGCTGGGATCTGCACCCTCATCGGTGACCACTCACCAGCCGGGAGCGGCGCGACCTCGGACTCGCGGCCGTATTGAACCGGCTGGAGCTCCGTGGAGCGCTCGTCGAGCGCCCGGTAGGAGGCGAGGAGCCGCCCGGACTGTACGAGCGTCTCGTTTCCGTCGGGCCGGACCTCGGAGAGTACGACCTCGAGTGCGGCGTCGGGCGTCGATGACTGGACCCAGAGGTCGACGCTGGCCGTGCCGAGCAGGGTCACCGCGTCAGTGAGGGGTGAGGTCTCGAAGTCGGCTCGTCGACCGGCGGGTGCCGGTTGCCAGTCGTAGTCGGGGAGCGCTTGCCAGATGCCCGAACTGCCACCGTCCCAGAAGGTGGTGTCGACCACGTCGGGATCGGGTTGCACCTTCACTGCTGCGTCCAGGGTCGGTGCGGCGTCAGAGAGCTGTCCGTCCGGTCCCAGGTACCAGCGCTGAGCCCGGACCGCGGGATCGGGCCACTCGGCGACGGATCTCTCGAATCCGCCCACGGGAAGGCCGGCACCCGCCCCCGTGCCGCTGTCGAAGATCACCCGCACCTGCGGCTCGGCCTCGAACCGGGCGCGCGCCTCCTGGGGGGTCGACACGTCGGTCCAGCGGTCGGGTGGCATCCCGACACCGCCCCCGAAGATCCCGGCCGTGAACACTGGGGTCAGGAATCGGACCAGTGGATCGATGCTCGGCACGGCGTCGGCGACGTAGAGATCGAGAAATGCCTTCCACTCCGACAGCACCTGCGGTGCGAATCCGTCAGCGTGGAGACCGTTGTAGACCGTGAACCGTCGCACGGGCGACGAGTCGAACTCGTCGAGCAGGTCGGCGAAGGACGGGCCCGTCTGCTCGTCCTGCCACGCGGAGGCGAGGAAGACCGGCACGTCGATGTCTCCGGCGAAGGTCCTGATGTCGAGCGGTCCGGCCACGTCGTCGGTGTAGAAGGGGTTCTCGAACGCCTTCTCGGTCACGTCGACGTTCTGGAGACGCAGCTGTTGGTTGGCCTCGCAGGTCGTGTCGCCGTCGGCGATCAGCTCACGGACCCAGCCCGTGCCGGAGGGAGCGGCGTTGGCCAGCACCTGCTGCACCCACGACACTGCGAATCCCGTGTTGAGGATGCCGCCAGGACGGAGCACGCCGGTACCGGAATCGCCGTAGACGGACAGTGGCGTGATGGCGGCGAGACTCGGAGGCTGGGACTGGGCGACGAACAACTGCGAGATCCCTGGGTACGAGAGTCCGACCATGCCGACGCGATCGTGCGCGACCCAGTCCTGGGTGGCGACCGTCTCGATCACGTCGTAGCCATCGAGCACCTGCATGGTCTCGAAGAAGTCGTAGGCGCCGCCCGAACACCCGGTGCCCCGCACGTTGACACCGACGACGGCGTAGCCCATGACGCTGGCGAGGAGCGACGCCGGCTGAGCCGGCGCCTTGCAGAGGGTGGGGAGCGCGCCGCACAGGGGTGTCGGGTCGACACCAGTGAGGAGTCCCTCGACGTCAGCAAGGGGGTTCGACGGGTCGTAGCCGCTGTACTCGACGACGGTCGGGTACGGACCGTCCTCGATCGGTCCGGGGAGAACGACGTTGATCGACAACTCGGTGCCGTCGCGGGTCTCGATGTACTGGAATCCTTCGGCCAGCTCCTGCCCGTCGTAGAACGACTGCGCGGGTAGCGAGGACTCCTCCGATTCGACCGTCAGCCCGCGTCGGACCTCGTCGCCCACGCGCACGCCGTAACGGTCACCGGGATCGATCTCGCGGAACACGACGCTGCCGAAGGCATCGGCGACGTCCTCGGCAACGACGCGTCCACCGCGACCGCGCCGGCTCACTGGATCGAGCAGCTCCACTTCCGCTCCCGGCTCCAGCCCGGTGATCGCCAACTGCTCGACGCTCTCCCGCACCACGACTCCGGATCCGAGATCGTCGGTCGCTGGTCCTGCGCCTGCGGTCGTCGGAGCCACGAACGTGACGCTGAGGAAGACCGCGAGAGCGAGGATGATGACGAGTGGCCGGCGCATCAACAGAGCTTGCCACGGTCGATGCCTGCTCCGCTGGATCTGCCGTCGTCGCCGGTCTCGGACCCGGGACGCCTGCGAGCGAGCCGCGAACCATCGGGCTACGGTCGGCGTCGACCCAAAGGGGAAACCATGCGAATGATCCGTCTCGCCTCGATCTGTGCCGTCCTGGTCGCCAGCGTCTTCGTGAGCACCGAGTCGGCCCAGGCACGGCCGGGCGGGCCCGCGCCAGCGGAGCCCGGTCCCTTCACCGTCGGCCTGGTGACCACGACGATGACCGACACGGCTCGCAACGGTCGCACGCTCCCGGTCGACATCTGGTATCCCGTCGACGCCGACGACACCGCCGGAGTGGCCAACGCAGAGCTCGATCTGCTGCTGGCGACCCTGGGTCTCGACGACGTCCTCGACGCCCCCGCTCCGGCCGACGGGGAGTTCCCGTTGGTGGTCTTCTCGCACGGCAGTGGTGGTGTCCGCTACCAGTCCTACTTCCTGCTCCAAGCCCTCGCGAGCCACGGCTTCGTCGTCGCGGCGCCGGATCACGTCGGCAACACGGCGATCGACGCCATCTTCGGGACCAGTGACCCCAGAGCGATCGTCGCCCGAAACCGGCCCCGCGACGTCTCGTTCGTGATCGACCAGATGCTCGCGCAGAACGCCGATCGCACCGACCCCGTCGCACCGCTCGTCGACGGCGACCGCATCGCCGTCGCCGGACACTCCTTCGGTGGGTTCACCGCACTGGCGAGCGCGGGCGGCTTCGGCGACTACGAGGCGGACCCCCGTGTCGACGCGATCGTCCCGCTCGCGGCCGCCGCGGTACTGAGCAACGAGGAGATCGCCGCGATCGACGTGCCGACGATGCTCGTCAGCGGTACCGCAGACATCACGGTTCCGGTCGCGGGCAGCACCGAACGCATCTGGGCGAACCTCGCGGCCAGACAGGCATATCGGGTCGACATCCTCGACGCCGGACACAACTCCTTCACCAACGCGTGTGACCTCGAACAGGCATTCGTCGACGCCGGCGCGCCCGCGCAGATCCTCGCGTTCCTCGCCGCGGCGTCGGCCGAGGCCTGTGCCCCGGAACTGATCCCCATCGACGACGCGCACCGGATCATCACCTCGTACACCGTCGCCTTCCTCCACGAGACCATCGGCTCGCACGGGTTCAACCGGTACCTGACACCGTCGTACCCGCGACGTGCCGGTTTCGACGTCGACTACTCCCGATCCCTGGGGCGTGCACCCGCCCGCAGCTGACCGACACGAACGAGGTCGATTCATGTCGATGCCATCCGACAGCCGCACCGCCGTTCGGCCGAACCGCGCCACCGTGTCGCTGGTCGTGCTGACACTGGTCGTCGCGACCCTTGGCCCGTCGTCCGCCGCCGCTGCGCCTCCCGAGCGCGCCCTGACCGTCTCGGTGCTGTCGAGCTCGCCTGACCAGGTCACCGGTGGCGACACGCTCGTCCAGGTGGTCGTGCCGCGCCAGGTCCCACTCCACCAAGTCACGGTGATCGCTGGCGACCAGGACGTCACCGAGGTGTTCGCGCCCGCGGGCGGTGGTCGGCAACTGGTCGGTGTGGTCGACGGTCTGCCGCTCGGGACGACCGAGATCGTGGCCAGCGCGAACGGACGCGGCCAGGGTCGGCCAGCGCCCGGTCGGGCGTCGGTGACGAATCACCCGATCAGCGGACCCATCTTCTCCGGACCGCAGCAGCAGCCGTTCGTGTGCACCACGGCGCGGGCGAGCTTCGACGGCCGTCCGCTCCTCGGGCAACCGATCGTCGACAACCAGGACGCCGTCGGCATCGCCGTCGCCGCCGAGGACGACGCTGGCAACTATCCCGCCGATGGACGTGGATACCCGACCGGCGATGCCGACATCGTCGGCTGGAGCAAGGACTGCGCGACCGACACTCGGACCGACCACGTCTACAAGACGACCGGCGGAGACTTCCGCTGGCTCGACGACCTCACCACCCTCCCCGCCGACGTCGCCACGACCACGACACTGGACGGCGCCGACGTGCCGTACGTCGTGCGGTGGGAGCGCGGGACCATCAACCGCTTCCCGTACAGCGTCGCGATGCTGGCGGTCGTGGGCGAGGACGGAGCGGTCGAGCCCACATCGTCCCGATGGAACGGTCGCCTGGTGTTCAGCCTCCAGGGCGGGGTCGCCATCGGCCATCACCAGGGCACGCTCAGCACGAGCGCCATGTTGTTCGAACCGGTGCTCGGACAGGGCTATGCGGTCGTCAACTCGACCGGACTGCGCACGAACACCCACTACAACCTGCAACTCGGGGGCGAGACGGCCCTGATGCTGAAAGAGCACTTCGTCGAGGAGCACGGCGTCCCGCTGTACACCGTCGGGGTCGGGGGCTCCGGTGGCGCCATCCAGCAGTACGTGTACGCGCAGAACCACCCAGGCCTGATCGACGCGGCCATCCCGCAGTACTCCTACCCCGACATGGTCACCCAGACCATTCATGTGGGTGACTGCGAACTGCTCGAGCACTACTTCGACGTGACCGATCGTGACAACCCGCGATGGAAGGACCCGGAGATGCGCCAGGCCGTTCTCGGTCTGAACGCAACGGACCACCCGAAGAATCTCAGCGCCAGCGAGGTCGAGCAGTGGAACCTGCTGGCTTTCGTCTACGGGATCCTCGGGTACCAGGTGATGGACCGCGACCCCGCCTCTCCGGCGCCAGGACTGACCGAGTGTCGCGCCGCCTGGCTCGGTCTCACCCCGTTGGTGATGAACCCGACGTTCACCAGCGTCTCCGACCTCGACAAGCTGGCCCAGGGCGCCGACGGGGTCGAGTGGACGCATTGGGCCGACCTGGTGAACATCTACGGCACCGACGACGCCGGCTACGCCCGCGTGCCGTGGGACAACGTCGGTGTCCAGTACGGCCTCGAGGCGCTGGCGAACGGGACGATCACCCCCGAAGAGTTCCTGGACCTCAACGGCCAGGTCGGCAGCTGGACCACCTCGGCCGACATGGTCACCGAAGGCTTTCCGTTCGAGGGTGACTTCGACCTTGCGAACTTCGATCCGTGGAGCAGGCGCCAGATGCAACTCAGCCCGGACGACGGGATCACGCCCGCGCCGAGGAGGACGGGCGACGTGGCCGCGATGGAGGCGGCGTACCGCTCGGGCATGGTCTTCGACGGCGACGCCGACATCCCCATCATCGACTGGCGTCACTATCTCGAAGACGAGCTCGACATGCACCACAGCCACCAGTCGTTCGCCTCACGCCAGCGCATCATCGATCGTCGGGGGACAGCCGACAACCAGGTGATCTGGTTCACCGACGCCCGTCCCGCGGTCGCGTTCGACCAGACGCCGATGGCCTTCGAGGTGATCGAGGAGTGGATGGCGAATCGTCGGGCTCAGCCCGGCGCGTCGGCGGCCGAGACACGACCCGCCCGCGCTGTCGATTCGTGCTTCGACACCACCGGGACCCTGCTCGCTTCGGGCGACGATGTCTGGAACGGCGTCCTCGACGATGGCCCGGACGGTGCCTGCACCGAGGAGTTCGAGATCAACTCGAGCAGCCGCCGCGTCGCCGGAGGGCCGTACGCCGGTGGGATCTTCAAGTGCGTGTTGCAGCCGATCGACGACGCGGTTGCCCGAGGGCTCTACGGCGGTTGGCAGCCAACGGTGGAAGAGAGAACTCGACTGGAGGAGATCTTCCCGACCGGGGTCTGCGACTTCAACCAGCCCGACGTCGGCCGGCCCGGATGACGTGGGTCACTCCTCGACGGTGACCGTGGCGGTCATCTGCGGATGGAGCGCGCAGAACAACTGGTAGGACCCGGGGTCGTCGAACTCGGTGGTGTAGGCGCCGCCCGAACCGAGCACACCACTGTCGAAGAACCCGCTCGGTGCCCCGGGAAGGCCGGCGGTGACGGTGTGGGGAAGACTGTCGGTGTTCGTGAACGTGATCGGCTCGCCGGGCTCGACGGCGAGGTCTTGGCCGAAGTCGAAGTTCACGATGGCCGACTCGACGCCCTCGCCTCCGGCGCGCTCACTCGCCTGCTGGTTCGCGAGCGACAGATCCTGGCCGAGTGGCCAGATCGAGTCGTTGTACATCGAGAACACACCCTGTTGGTTGTCGAAGCCGTCGGCGACGTAGGCGTGCATCATCCAGACCGGGGTCCGTTCGAAGAACACGCCGCCTGCCTCGACACAGGATTGTTCGTCACCCTGGATGGCGTCGGACGTGGCGCCGGAGCACGCGCTGTAGTGGATGTGCCAGTTGTCGATCGGGCCGACGAACGCCTCGGGATGATCGGGGGTCACCGGCTGCAGGAACGCCGCGCCGACGACCTCGAATCCGGCCTCGCCGGTCCACTGGTCACCGTCGCAGGTGCCGAGCTCGGCGCGTGGGATCAGCTCCCCGTCCTCCTTCGCCCACAGCAGCATCTCGGGTGCGCCGGGGTCGAAACCGTCACCGAGCAGGTCCTGGCGGGTCATGTGGATGCCCATGTTCGGGTTCTGCTCGGTCTCGGGCGCATAGCCGGCGGCGCACGCATCGTCCATCGTCTCGAAGCCCTCGATGAAGGCGTTGAGCGCGTCGAGTTGGGCGACCAGTTCGCCGACCTCACCCACCGACATCCCCAATGCGTCGGGCGGCTCGCCGCCGCCGTCAGCGAGGGCACGCAGGTCCTGGTAGCTACAGGGGAGGTCGACGTCCTGGCAGCGGGTCTGTTGCCCCAGCGGGCCCTCCACCAGCAGCGGTACGACCCCGCCCGCTGTTCCGGTCCAGACATAGCGGCTGAATCCGTACACGCCAGATGCTGTCGAGGGGCCGGTGTCGGGGAACGAGGAGTCGTCGGGGGCCTCGGAGATCGCCTCGAGTTGGGCCGAGTAGTCCGGCGTCGCGCCCGGGCCGGTGACCTCGTCGGCGAGGACCTCGGGCTCCGGTGTGGGGTCACCGCCGCCCGCGCACGCCGCCAGCACGATCGACCCGATGACGAGCACTCTGATTCTTCGCATTCTGCGCCTCTCGCCGGTTCTGCCGAAGTGCACGGTACTGCGTCAAGTGCTCAACTCGTGGCAGAAACGTGCCGATGCACCTGAAGTGATCACGCGGGGAGGGAGCGGCCGTCGGACGGCTCGCGGTGCCGTGCGGTGGCGCCCCGGCGTCGTCGCCACCCTGTTGGCGCTCGTCGCGTTGCCCCTCGGCGTGCTCGCGCTCCGACTCGACGGTGATCTCCGTCGGACCGAACTGGAGCGCGCATCCGCGAGCGAGATCGTCCCGATCACCGAACTCCGGCTCCGAACGATCGAGCTCGGGGCCGCGCTCTCCGACGAGAGGACCTGGTCGATCGCCACGCTGGGCGTCGAGCAGTTCGGCGTAGACCCCGTCGTCGCCAAGGACATTCTCGGCATCGACATCGTCCAGGAATACGAGGACGCCCGCAAGGCGACAGACAGCTATCTCGAGGGTTTCGAAGCCCTCCGCCGCGACGTCGACGCGATCCGAACGGACCGCAGGACGAACCTGCAGATCGCGGCCGGCTACCAGTCGATCACCTCGCGGGTCGAACAGTTGGGACTCGAGGCGGCGAGGGACCTCGAGGCGGAGGTCGTCTCCCGAGAGGCTGAGGACCTCCTGCGCGAGCTCGCCGTCGCCGAGACCGCTGCGAAGGCGCAGGTCGCGGTCAACGGGCAGTTCGTGAGTTCGATCGCCGCCCGGTTCGTCGAATCCACCGGACAGCCCGAGGTCGAGCTGCGCTCGCTGGTCGGCTATCGCGAGGCCTACGACGATGCAACGGTGCAACTCGATGGGTTGGCGCAGAGCGACGTCGTCCGGCGAGAACTCGTGTTGGTCACCCACTCCGAGGCCCAGCGAAAACTGCTCGCCGACGTCGACGTCCAGATCGATCGAGCGCTCCGTTCGGGGCTCGACCCGGATGAAGGTGAGCTCTTCTCCGCTGCGACCGCGAATCTCGACGAACTCCACGAGTTCCTGATCAGCGCGGAGGAGGCCAACGCGCAGTGGATCGCGCTCATCGAGATCGCCGGCGAGCAGTTGGTGGCGTCGGCTGACGACCTTGCCGCTGATGCTGCGTCGGACGCCGCGCGGACACGGGCACTCCTGCTGCTGACCGGGCTGGTCACGCTGGCTGCGACCGTGGTGGTCGCCGTGTTGCTCAGTCGCTCGGTGCGACGGCTCGCCCAATCGGCCCAGGCGCTGCGCGACGGTGGGATGCCAGCCTCGAAGCCCGCTGGTCCACGCGAGGTCAAGCTCGCCGGCCAGGCGCTCGGCGAGGCGGCCTCGAACTTCGAGCTCGTGCGGAGCCAGGCCGGCGCCCTGGCCGAAGGGAATCTGGACCATCCCGACCTCGAGCAGACCGCGCCCGGCCAGCTCGGGTCGACGTTGAAGCAGGTCGTCGACACCTTGGCCGTGTCCATCCACGCACAGCGACGCGCCCAGGAAACGGCCGACTGGCAGGCCTGGCACGACGGTCTGACCGGCTTGCCGAACCGTTCGGCTGCGGTCCGGCAGTTGACCAGTCTGCTGGTGGAGCAGCGCGTCTTCGATCTCGCGCTCATGATCGTCGACCTCGACGGTTTTAAGGACATCAACGACGGACATGGCCACCCCGCCGGAGACGAGGTCCTGGTCAGCATCGCCGAGCGACTTCGCTCGGGATCGCATGCTGAGCAACAGGTCTTCCGGTTGGGTGGAGACGAGTTCGTGGTGGTGGCGACCGGCGTGACGACGACGGCGCAGGTCCGGCAGGTCGCCCGCAACATCCTCCGGCGCCTCGCGAGACCGATCGTCCTCGACAACGGCACGCCGGTCACGGTTCGGGCGAGTGTCGGTGTAGCTTTGGCGGAGCCGGACCTCACCGGCTCCGAGATGCTCAAGCGCGCCGACATCGCGGTCTACGAAGCGAAATCGTCGGGGCGAAACCGCGTCGTGGTCTGCACGACGGAGCTCCTGGACGCGAACGAGCGGGTGATCCGCACCGCATCGGAGCTCGCCGACGCGATCGAGCAGAACCACCTCCGCCTCGAATACCAGCCCGTCGTCGACGGCAACGGCCTGATCATCGGGCTCGAGGCGCTCGTGCGGTGGGAGCACGAGGTCCATGGGACGATCGCCCCGGCGTCGTTCATCGGCGTCGCCGAGCGGAGCGACCTCGTGGTGGAACTCGACCGGTGGGTGCTCCGAGCGGTCGCTGCGCAACTGGAGACGTGGTCCTCTCCCGACGAGCCCCTCGGCGACATCCCGGTGGCGGTCAATCTCTCGACACGTCATCTGAATGCCCCGACCCTCGTGGACGACGTCGTGGGTCCACTGACCGAGGCGAGCGTGGATCCGGCCCGACTCACCATCGAGGTGACCGAGACGGCGCTCCTCGAAGGCGCCGACCAGGCGCGGCGGAATCTCACCCGCCTCCGAGCCGAGGGCGTGAAGATCGCGATCGACGACTTCGGCACGGGATACTCGGCGATCACGCAGCTCCGCATGTTCCCGGTCGACTGCATCAAGATCGATCGCACGTTCACCGCGCACGTGACCGATACGTCGAGCTACGACCGAGCCCTGATGCGGATGATCATCGATCTGGGGCACGTGATCGGCGCCACGATCATCACCGAGGGGATCGAGAGCGAGGAGCAGGCTCGCGAAGTCATGGCCATGGGTTCCGACGCCATGCAGGGTTGGTACTTCAGCCCCAGCGTCCGGCCCGAACACGTCGGCGCCCTCCTGGGCCAGCTCCCGTGGGAGGCCTTCAGCCCGGCCGAGCGGTGACCGCAGGACGTCGGGTCAGGGGGTCCGGACCGATCCGTTGTCGGTCGACGTCTCGGTGTCCACGAGACCGAGTGCTCGAAGGCGCTCGACCGTCCTCGCGAGCTCGTCCCGCGAGAGGCTCGTGCTGATCTCACCGAGGTTCTCGCCGCTGATCATCGAGGTCCACACGAGTGTCGACAGCTCGTTGAGCACGTGCACAGTGCCGGACGACGCATCGTGCAGCGCGACTGACGATCCCACGGCGATCGACCGAAGATCGGGTGTCTTCGTGTGGTGGGCGACCGTCGGCTGCAGGTCTGACACCGGGGCGTCGGATCGGTCGCGCACGACAGCGACTGCGTCGCGGGCGTCGCCATACGTCACCAGCGCGGCCGTCCGGCCGTTGGCCAGCGCCGCAATCCAGCGGATCGCGTCGAGCCCGAGCGCGTTGAGATTCGTGGAGTGGGCCACCAGCGCCGCAAAGGTCCATTCGGGCGTGAGCGCCTTGACCGCCAACGTCGCGCCCGGCTCGAATCGGGGGAACAGGATCTGTCCGACGGTGCACTCCGCACCGACCGATCGAGGACGCAACGCAGAACCCGGGACCATGTGGCCATCCAGATCCAATGGCTTGGCATATGGAGCGAGTCGCCCGGTCGCCAGGTCCAGGGCGCCGAACTCGTCGGAGAGGTAGTCCAGCCCGTCGGCGACGCAGGCGGCCGTGAGGACCGACTTCCCCTTGCCCGATGCGGCGGGAAGTAGCACGCCGGACGTGCCTGCGACGCAGCCGGCATGAAGGAGGAGGTGAGACGTCCGTGTGACCGCGATCTGGTTCAGACGCCACACCACCGATTCGACCACGAGATCGGGATGGATCGCGTCGAGCACGATGGCCCCGTCCTCCTCGATCCGAAACTGGTCCCCGGCCGGCTCGACGACCATGGTGCGCCCACCTCCGCCTTGCGGGAGATCGGCGAGCGCGCGCTCGAGTGAGAATCGGATCGACGCAGGTGCATGGATGTCGACGACGGCACCCAGCACGTCGACGGACAACACTCCTGTCGTCCGCGCGGCTGCGGACATCAGGTGGACGCTCTGGCGTACCGAGCCCGGTTCGCGAGCTTTCGGAGGGAGTCCTCGAGGCCCATGCCGCCGTCGGCCTTGCGACGGAACCACCGCATTCCGTCGGTCCGTTGCACCGGTGAGCGATGGAGCGCGTAGGCATCGGTCTCACCGAACACGTTGGGCTTGGTTCCGGCGACGGCCGCCGATCGGAAACGCGCCCGCACGGCCGCATCGGCTTCCGGTGAGCCCATGAGCGCCTTCGGGTAGGCGAAGTCGCGGGGCGAGATGCCCAGTCGATCCTCGATCAGTGTGATCGACCGGTCGAGTTCGTCGGCGATCTGGTCCGGAGGGAGCCGATCGAGAAGCGAATGGGTGTGGGTGTGGGACCCGATGTCGACGAGGCCTGTGCTGTGCGCCTCGGCGAGACTCGACCACGACGCCGGTGGGCCGCCCCGATAGAACTCGAGGCCTTGGTCGATGAAGGCCGTGGCTGCATACACCGTGGCAGGGATCTGGTGCTGCACGAGGATCGGGAGCGCCTGCTCGGTGAAGTCGACATAGCCGTCGTCGAATGTCACCGCCACTGGCTGTCGGGAGTCCGCCGCCGCGTCCACCGGGTCAAGCGGGTTCCTCAACAATTCCAGGCCATGCTCGAGCGTCACGACCCGATGGGTCCGTGCGAGCTCGGCCATCTGCTTCTCGAACCGGGTGGCGGAAAGGTCCAGTTCGAGTCCGGAGCCGCCCCCGACCCTGTGGTACAGCAGGACCACGAGCCCCCCTTGCGTGGGATGCACCGAGTCGTACACCACCGCGGCCTGCTTGACGGATCGTCGGAAGAAGCGGTCAGCTCGTCTCACGGTGCACCCTTGGTCTCGCTGCGGTCGACACCACGGTGTCGGAGGTCGATGCGGTCCGTTCGGGCCGTATGCACGCCAGGGCGAGCAGTGCCGGAAGGACCAGGGACCGCTGGCGAACCAGCAGACCGAAGTTGGCAAACGACGAGAACGTCGCGGCGTACAGGAGTGTGAGGGCCCAGCAGTAGAGGAGGAACGGTCGAGCGCGCGCCTGCACCAGCGACGTCTTGAGGGAGGCGAAGCGCACGATCAGCAACAGTGCGATGAGCGTGGATTCGGCGGATGCCAGTAGCTGCAACCCCTGCTCGGTCTCCCAGGGAAACGGGCGAAGGAGCACCGTTGCGGCGTTGCGAGGGAGATGGATGGGATTCAGAGAGTTCCCGCCGTTGTCGAACTCCGAGCCGCCCTGTGCGCTCCGCTCTGTCTGTTCGTCGAGGCTCTCCTCGATGGACGACAGCGACAGGTCCTCGATGCCCAAGAAGTCTGCGCCCTGGTTGATCGTGAATCCCATCGCCACGATCATGACAACGAGTCCCAGCGGTCGCCCGAGCAGCGATCGGACGCCATGGTCGGATGACCGGACGCGACCGACGAGATACGCGACTCCGGCGGCGACCGTGACGAGGGCGAGAAGGTGCGGGCGCACGACCCAGAGCAGCCACCCGCCGGCGGCGCTGACCGCCACCCCGGGAACCAACCGCTGGCGTACGAGCAGCGAGGTGCCGAGCGCGATGGTCCCGATTCCCAGCTGCATGAGCGCCTCCTTGCCGATGGAGGAGGGCCAGAACGCGATGCTGGGTACGAACAGGACCAGGCCGAGGTAGAGCCGCTTGTCGATCATCGGGACCGCGTCGACCGTGGCCCGGAACCAGAGATACGAGCCGACCACCGCGAGGAGGCCGAACACGAAGAACCCGGCCAGCATGTCCGTCCCGAACACGTAGTACACGGCGCCGGTGAACCACCGGATGAAGTTCGTCCGGCGCAGGTTGGCGAGCTCGGGTGCAGTCGAACCCTCGAGCCACGCCCCCGCGAGCTGCCGCCCGACTCGGTCGTATCCGCTCGCGTCACCGACGCCCTCGTAGCCGTAGATGAGCGTGAGGTAGCGCAGGTACGACGCGACCAGCTTCACCATCACTCCGGCGACGAGCCATCGGCCGACCCAGTGCTCGTCGGGATGGATGCGACGGATGCGACGCGACATCGCGACGGCGAGGAGCGCGCCAGCGATCGGCACGGTGTACCGGCCAGGACCGCTGACACCGAGTTGGACGCCGATGGCAGTGAGGACGAGGAGTCCGGTGCCGGCCAGGAACAAGGAGACACCGTGGGCGGTGCGCGGCCCGGACCCGGCGTCGACACGTCGGGTCTGGTCGTCGAGGCCCGGGACGTCGGGGGTCGTGTCGCCGGGTCCCGAGACATCGGGCTCGTGCGGCAGAAGACTGCGGTTCTCCGGTCGCGGTGGCCGCCAGGAACTGTCCGAAGAACCCTGTCGGATTCGTTCGTCGCCGGCGACGAACCGTGTGATGAGGTTCTCGTCCCTGGGCCGCCGAGTGAAGGTTCGCGTGGCGCCCCGACCATCGACGGCCGCACCTCGGAGATCGATCCGATCAGGAACTCTCGGACCATGGGCACGCCCAGTTCCGGCCGCCGCGTCGGGCGTCGGCGCGGCAGCAGGTGTCGCACCCGCCGGTGACGCGAACGTTGCCCCGTGTGCCCGCCGCAGGAGGTCGGCCCAGCGTTGACCGTAGAGCGGAGCCGTCGGCCCGTCCCCGTACCGGAACCGGAGGAACTCTGCGGAGGGTGCGAGCATCGCCCTGGTCAGGATCAGGCGCCGTCCGAGATCGGCGGTGCGGAGATCTGCGATCCGGTTGCGTGCCGACCGCACCGCCTTCGGAGCGTCGGCGGCGGGCGGCGCGGCGGAGGCAAGTGTCGCCAGCGGCCCGGCGGGAAGTGCTCCGAATGCTTCGGCGGCGCGGTGGAGCGCAAGGGCGACCTCGGCGCCGACCCCCCATGCTGCGGCGAGGTCCACGGCCTGCGACGCGTCGAGGGACCGGCGGTGGGCGACGAGCGCGACGTCACGCAGCGAGATGATCCGCTCGAGTCCGTCGCCGACGGTTGCATGGAGCGCGACCTCGACGAGATGGGCTTCCCACGTCGGTGCAGGAATGCTGATCGACGCGAGAGGTACGTCGATGCGATGCGCGACGATGTGCTCGGTGTCGATGTGCGCGCCGGGCCGGCCGGCAGCGAGCGTCCGATGCAGGTCGATGACGGTGCCGCCCGGGTGCACCAGGACCAGCGCCTTGCCCACGCGGGAGTCGTAGCCGGGCGCAGGCTCGGGTCGGCTCCGTTCGTAGCCGAACGTCTGGAGTTGCGCGACCGTTCGATCGAACGAACGGTCGGGCACGAGGAGGTCGATGTCGGTGAAGGGGCGGAGCGACGGGTCGGACACGAGCCCGCGAGCGAGCACTGCGCCCTTCAAGACGACGACGGGGAGGGCACGGAGCGCGGGCGAGAGACGTATCAGCTCGCCCTCGAGCTGCACGGCCCTGATCGCCTCGGCCTCGAACTGGTCCTCGATGCGCTGCGCCGCCTCCGTGCCGAGGTGGATCAGCCCTGTCTGGTGCGCAGCCCGGACCAGACCGGCGATGCCGTGCCGAATCGCTTCGTCGACGCGGCTGTCGTTCCACCCATCCGGAGACAGCGGTGGGGCTGCGGGCAGACCGTGGGATGCAAGCGCCAGGAGTCGGGGGTCGAGGGACGTCACGGCGTGGGCTCCGCCATGGCTCCGTCGACCATCCATTGCGCGAACGCCAATGCGTGTTGGCGGGCGACCCCGCGCGCCATGCCCGTGCGCCGTGCGACGCGATCGGCGACCTCGTCCGGTGTCACTCCGGTCTCGAACTCATGCCAGAAATCGGGTGCCGTCCCCCCGAGCAACTCGATCGGCCCGGCGGCACCCTTCGCGCTCACGAGAAGCCCGCGGCCGATGCGACGCGTGGCGGCCGGAAGGACCGTCAGTCGGGTCGACCCGTCAACGGTTGGCAGGTCGGACACCGACTCTCCCCGACACGACACCGACTCTCCCCGACACGACGCCGGCGGTTCCCCGGCTCACGTCTTGCCCTCGATGAGTGCAACGCCGAACGGCGAGGCGCCGGCCAACTCCAGTCGTGATGCCGCATCGTGGGCCTGATGCTCGGTCACGGTTCCCGACTCGACCACCCAGAGCACTCGTCGCGTGCTCCACGCGAAGATCGTCGCTGCAGGGTCCTCGAGTAGCGACGGACCGGCAATGACGGTGATGTCGATGTCGCCGTCGACGAAGGCGTCGAGCAGGACGGGAAGTCCATCGAGCAGTGAGTCGATCGCAGCTTCTCCCGGCGCGAGCACGCGGAGATTGTGGAGGTCGGACGTGATGAGGGTGTCGGGTACGTGGCCGTTGAGTTGTCCGGCATGCGCGAGCGCGAGGAGGTCGGGGAACGTGACCGGTTCGGGCTCGCCGGATTCGTCGTAGTACCAGGACTGGCGAGGATCGGTGGCGACGAGCGCGACGCGTAGCCCCATCTCTGCCAAGGCTGCAGCGAAGTTGGCGGCCACGTAGTCCTGGGCGTCGCCGACCGGGGCCGTGACGACGACCGCACGCGGGAGCTCATCGGTGGCGATGCTCGTCGCCGCCAAGGCCCGGTAGGAACGGTCCTGTTCCGTGCCCGGTGAGGCGTATGCGTGGCGCCCCTTGCCGGATGTCGCCGGGATGGTCACCAGCACCGGGGCGGCGAACGCCTTCGCCGCACCACCGGCATCGCGGATGGACCGATCGATCCGGTCGACGACGACTGGTGCCGCCAGCGCGAGCACCAGCCCGATGGCGATCGCGACGAGCACCGGCGCGAGTACGGACGGTCGTTCGGTGATCTGCGTGGGAGCGGGCCGCTCGACGACCGTGGCGAATGATCGGGGCACGAGCACCTCGGCGCTTCGCTCTGCGTAGCTCGCGCGGGTGGACGCGATCCTCGTGAGCAGCGTCTGGCGTTCCGCTGCCAGCAAGACGGTGTCGATGGGAGTCGACGCCGGCAGGTTCAGGGTTGCCGTTCCAGCGTCACCCTCGGTCGTGCTGGCCTCGTCGGTGGGGTCCGAACCCAGGGTCCCGAGGTTCTCCTGGTCCGTGGCCGATATGGCGGCGAACAGGTCGGGGTCCTCGTCCCGGAGGACATTGTCCACTTCCTGGAGTCGATCGCCGTAGATCACGAGTGCGCCGACCAGGGAGATCTGGCTGGTGGCAGCGTTCTGGCTGACGCTCTGTTTGCGGGCCTCGACGAACGCGTTGCCGAAGCTCGCCGCCAGGGTGCGCACCTGTTCCCATCCGGGACCACTCACGCTGAGCGTGATGATGTCGCCGGCTTCGTTGGCGACGTAGCCGAACTCGAAGCGCGTTTGTGGGCCCTCGCTCAGGCCGGCGCCCACCAACGCCGTGTCGATCGTCGACCCCGCCAGGGCGACCGCTTCTTGACCCTGGAGCAGCGACGGAGGAACACCCTCGGGCCGCTCGCCCTTGTCGTCGCGTGCGGGTACCAGGACAGCCGCCGACGCCCGCCACTCCTCGTCCGGCTGCACCTGGTCGTTGGTGTACAGGAAGAGGCCCAAGGCGACTCCCGTCAGCAGGAGGATGGCCAGGGACATCCGCCAGTGGCGGCGGAGCGAGTTGAAGACATCGTCGAGTTGCAAGTGATTCCTCGTGCAGTCGATCCGCCGCCACGGGGGCGACGGATTCTGATCCAGGACGTCCTGGCGTCGCCGAGGAAGTACCGTAACTGGGTCCGTGTGTGACTCTCGATTCGGAGACGATTCCGACCCGGACCGTCTTCGCGACGATCAGCGTACCCTGATTCGCGTCCTGTGGCTGGTCAAGGGCCTCGGGCCGGGGGGGATGGAGCGGCTGCTCACGCTGAGTGCTCGCCGCCGTGACCGGTCCCGGTTCGACGTCCGGGTTGGGTATCTGCTGCCACAGAAGACAGCGCTCGTACCCGAGCTGGAGGCGGTCGGGGTCGACGTCGAATGTCTCGGGCATCGTCACGTCGCCGATCCCCGGTGGCTCCGCAACCTACGCACCTCGCTACGGCTGCACCCGGTGGAGATCGTCCACGCGCACTCCCCGCTGATGGCCGTTGCGGCCCGTGTGATCGTCCGTACGATGCCCAGGTCGCGCCGCCCTGCCATGGTCACCACCGACCACAGTCTGTGGACGGGTCACCCGGCACCCATGCGATGGGCCAACGCGGTGACGGCGAGGATCGACGACGCGAGCGTGGCGGTGTCCGAGGCCATTCGATCCTCGATCCCGGCGTCGCTCCGGCGTCGGGTCGAGGTCGTGATCCACGGCGTCGACGTGCAGGAGGTGCTGGCCCAGGGATCCGCCCGTGACGAAGTACGCGCCGAGCTCGGGATCGAGGACGACCAGGTCGTTGTCGGGACGGTCGCCAACCTCCGGCCGGTGAAGGCGTATCCGGATCTCCTGCGCGCAGCCCGGCGGGTTCTCGACGATCGAGGCGATGTTCGATTCGTGACGGTCGGTCAGGGTCCGCAGCGGGACCAGGTACACGCCCTCCACGCCGACCTGGGCCTCGGAGATCGTGTGCTGCTCCTCGGCCATCGACGGGACGCAGTCCGCGTCATGAGCGCGTGCGACATCTTCTGCCTGCCATCACTCCACGAAGGCCTGCCGGTGGCGATGATGGAAGCCCTCGCGCTCGGACTACCGGTGGTGGCCACGTCGGTCGGCGGAGTGGTCGAGTTGGTCGAGGACGGGTGCCAGGCACTGTTGGTCGAGCCGGGGAGTCCGGAGCAGCTGGCCGATGCGATCCTCCAACTCGTTCGGGACCCGGCGCGACGTGCGGCGATGGCCGACCGGGCACGCCAGACGGGAGCGTCACTCTCCATCGACGATGCGGTACGACGCACCGAGGAGCTCTACTCCGACCTGGCGCGGACCGAGACCGATCCGGGCGCTCCTGCCTCGACTCGCTCAAGTCGCAGCCGGATCATGCCGAAGCGAAGGGGAGTCGACTCGAGGAATCGGTGACCGTGAAGACCAGAACCCAGATTGTTCTCGGCGTGGCCGTGGCACTCGGCCTCGCCGGATGCGACCCCGATCTGCTGCCCCCGGTCGGCACGACTTCGGCGGGAATCCATGTGCCGGTGATGGACAGCACCGGTACTGCCGACGTGTCCGCGTCGATGGCGCAGTTCCTGGCCTCCGTCCCTGACGGCGCGACGATCGAGTTCGCCCGAGACGGCCGATACCGGATGGAAGACACGTTCGTCCTCGACGGCCGGAACGATCTGACGATCCGCGGGAACGACGCCGAGTTCGTGGCCACGTCCACCGGCGAGATGATGCGGGCGTCCGTTCGAATCCAGGACAGCACCAACATCTCGATCGAGGATCTCCGCGTCGTGGGCGCGAACCCGTACGCAGGTGCGAAGGACGGGATCTACCGGGCCGAGCAAGGTGGCCAACACGGATTCGACATCGACAGCTCGACGGCGGTCGATCTGCTCGGAGTCCACGTGACCGATGTCTATGGCGACTTCGTGTACGTCGGAGCTCGCGACGGCCGGCCCCCTTCCGAGCAGATCGTGGTCCGTGACGGCACGTTCCTCCGGAGTGGACGACAGGGAATCACGGTCACCCGCGGTCACGACATCCTCGTCGAACATTCGACGTTGACGGAGACGAAGCGCTCCTCGTTCGACTTCGAGCCGGGCCGGGGGGCCGAATCGACCGTGGCCGATGTCGTCATCCGAGACAACGAGGTGATCGACGGTCGGCTCCTTTTCGTCGCCGCGGCCGGCCACGGACCGGTCGACGACGTGACCATCGAGAACAACACCCTCACCGGTATGCCGATGAACATCGTCGTGGGCGATCTCGACGGCGGGGTGCGACGGAACTGGCGGATCGTCGGCAACGTCGGCGACCTCCGCTCGGGGAACCCGCACGCGGCGACCATGCGCATCACCGGCCTCGATGGTCTGGTCGTCCGGGGCAACCATCAGGTGATGAAGCCGGACCGAGACATGGTGGGTGTCGGTGCCGTGGACAGCTGTGGTCTCGACGTCCAGGACAATCACTTTCCGAACAGTGTCGGTCAGCTCCGAGTCACCGGTGCTTGCTGAGCCGGTGCGCGACTGACCCGGGCGGACTGTCGCCACCAGACGACGGCGGCGAGCCCGTACCCGGCGGCCATCGCCCCGGCCGCCCCACGCGGCCCGGCGACCAGCGCGCCCAGCACGAGCCCGGAAACCACGCCGACGCCGGCCAGCGCTCGGCTGCGGACGAGGGCAACCGGCGAACCGAAGACCTTCATGAGATCGATGGCGGGAAACGTGCTGAGCCGACAGACCTCGCCGATGGCGACGAAGCCCACCAGTGCGCGGGCGTCGAACCAGGTCTCCCCGAAGGCCTGTGCACCCCACGACCCTGGGATGAGGACGAGCACTGTTCCATAGACGGCGCCGGCACCGGCAAGCGTGCATGCGATCCACGTGGCTCGCCGCCACGCTCGGGCGGGATCGTCTCGGAGACCGCCCAGGTGGGCGAGTGTGAGCGTCCGAATCCCTGCGAGCAGGTTGGCAAGGGGGCTGAGGCTCACGAAGGCGGCTCGCAGCGCGCCGAACTCGTCGAGTGGGAGGACGACGCCGATGAAGATGAACGACATCTGGACCATGCCGGTCGAGATCACGAAGTCGCCCACGAACCCGGTGGCGCGCCGGTGTTCCTCACGCCACCACGTGCGCACACCAAGAGCTGATGGGACGAGTCGCCCCCTGGCGCACGCGAACATTGCGCTGACCGCAGCGCCCGCCCACCATGCGGCCGCAAGTCGTAGCGGCGTACTGCTCCCCGTGGCGAGCAACACTGCAGATCCCGCCACTTGGACCCCGATCCAGGCGGCGTCGGCGGCCACCGCACGTTCGACGCGACCAGTGCCGTAGCCCAGGAAGCGAACGAGGTCCTGCGCATAGATGAACGGCGCCGCAGCGCCGACGACGACCAAGAACGGACCGACATCGCCCCCGACGACAGAGGCCGTGACCGCGAGCCCGGCGAAGACGAGGAGGCCTGCGCCGATCGCCGACAGCAGCGCGGGGCGAGCGTCGGTGTTCGCACGTTCGGGTCGACGTCGGGTGCGGAGCAGCACGATCTCCATCACGGACGCTCGCACGAGACCGAGGCAGAGTCCGTTGACGATCATGGCAACGCTGAGGGCACCGAACACCGCGACGTCGCTGGTCCGTGCCACGAGGATGATCAGCAGCAGCCCGGTGCCACTGGACAGCGTTTGGTCGATGAGGGCGGTCCCGGCGATTCCTACGCGGCGTCGGTTTCGGGTCGGCGTGGTCATGCTCGCTTCGATGATGGCAGCGACGAGCCGCCATCACGCGGTTGCATCACGGACCGGCGCGGAGCTACTGCTCGCGATCTGCCTTCCACAGCAGAATGGCGGACCCGCCCGCGGCCGCGGAGAGGCCAGCAGCGACCAAGTCCGTGACCTCGAGCCCGGTGTTGGCGAGCGAGCCAGAGAGCACCGACGGCGAGGCCCCTGGCGTGACCACGCCTTTCACCTCGGGGCCCGGCACGCCGGCTCCCTGGGTGACGGGCCCGCTGTTGACCACGTCGGGCCCGACCCCGTCGGGACCGCTCGGTGGAGCGCTGGTGAGATCGGCAGCACCTGCCGGGCTGATCGTCACGATCGTCGGAACGGCGAACGCCACGGCACTACCCACGACGGCGTTACGAACGAATCGACGCCTATCGTGGTCTGTCGGAACTGCCTCGTCCACCACATCACCTCGTATCATCGGTCCGATTTCAACGTTCGTGACTCTATCAACAGAGTGGGAAAGTCGGGTTGTCGGGGGGACCTTCTTCGGTTCCCCGGTTGGTGGCTAACATCCGTCGCCCGTGGCCAACCGAGGATCGAGCGTGCGCGACGTCCACATCCGACGATTCGAGCCCGGCGACCGCACGGACGTGCTGGCGCTGCTCCGGGTCTCGCTGGGTTGGACGGACGAGAACGAGTTCGACCGGTTCTTCACGTGGAAGCACGAACAGAGCCCGTTCGGCCCGTCGCCCGGCTGGGTCGCCACCGTCGGCCGGGACATCGTGGGATTTCGGACGCTTCTGCCGTGGCGCTTCGACTTCGGCGGTCGGACGATGCACGCGGTGCGGGCGGTCGACACCGCAACGCACCCGGAGCACCGTGGACGCGGGATCTTCCGCGCGCTCACCATGGGAGCGCTCGACGATCTGGCGACCGATGGCGTGGATTTCGTGTTCAACACGCCGAACGCGCAGAGTCGTCCGGGCTACCTCAAGATGGGATGGCATGACGTGGGTCGGATCCCCCTGTCGGTTCGGATCTCGTCGATCCGGGCGCCGTGGCGGATGGCGCGATCGCGGGTCGCAGCGGAGCGATGGGCTGACGGAACGGGACCGGCCGACGCTGCCTCGGACGTGCTCGCCGACCCGGATCTCGATGGTCTGATCTCACCCACGCGGTCACGACCTGCGGCCCGCCTCCGAACGGCCCGCTCCGTCGAGTACCTGCGCTGGCGATATGGTTTCGCGCCGCTGGGATACCGGGCGATCGCGTTGGACGACCGCGTGAGCGACGGTGTGGCGATCTTCCGGAACCGGCGCCGCGGCACCGCCGTGGAGTGCGCGCTGGTCGAGATCCTGGTCCCCGGGGGCGACGCTTCCGCCTCGCGCCGTCTCGTTCGAGCCGTGTCCCGAGCGTGCGACGTCGACTATGTCGCCTGCGTCGGGGGGGCCGGCCTCACCTCGGGATTCGTCCGGACGGTTCGCCTGGGTCCGATGCTGACGCAGCGCGCAGTCCGCGATGCAGCGCCCGGCGCATCGATGCGAGAGTGGGATCTCTCACTCGGCGATGTTGAGCTCTTCTGAGCCGGCTGGCGCGTCGTGCTGCCCGGCGGCACCCTGGCGCCTCACCATCGCCTACTCTGCGCGAATGCGTACGGTAGGCCGGCGACGGGTATGAGCTGATGTGGGGCGGACGACGGGTCTCGGTTGTCCTGATGACGTACGCGGAACGCGACTCGATCCGAACGGTGATCGAAGGTTTCGAGGCTTCCGGTGTCGTCGACGAGGTGCTGGTCGTCAACAACAACGCCCAAGAAGGCACGGTCGAGGAGGTCGAAAAGACTGGCGCACGCATGGTCTTCGAGCCACAACAGGGCTACGGCCACGCCTGCCGGCGGGGTCTGGTGGAGGCGAAGGGAGACCTGATCGTGCTCGCCGAGCCCGACGGCACGTTCCTGCCGAGCGACATCCACAAGCTGCTCGTGTTCTCCGAGGAGTGCGACGCCGTGTTCGGTACGCGCACGACACGTGAGCTCATCTGGCATGGAGCGAACATGGACTGGTTCCTTCGCTGGGGGAACTGGGCTGTCGCCAAGTTGATCGAAGCGATCTTCAACACCAGCCACCTGAGCGACGTCGGCTGTACCTACCGTCTCTTCACTCGCGAAATGGCCGACCTCTGCGCCGAGCAGATGCGTGTCGGCGGGAACCACGCGGGGCCCGAGATGATGCTGCTGGCGATCACCTCCGGTGCCCGCTTCGTCGAGAT
>JBBKVY010000208.1:0-21810 GCA_037968675.1 Acidimicrobiales bacterium
CGCCAATGCCGCTCCGTCGGAGGTCGCCGCCGCCGCCGCCGACCAGGAGGCGGCGGCGAGCGAGAGCGCCAGTGCCGCGACTCCCGAGGCCGAGATCGTCGCCCCGGATGCCGGCGAGCCCGACGCTCCGGTCGACGTCGCCCCCGAGCAGTCGGCCCCGGCAGAGGCCACCGAGACCACCCCCGACACCACCCCTGAGACCACGGAGGCCTAGCCACGATGGCGGAGTTCACCGCGAAGGACGTCCAGGCCCTCCGGCGGGCCACCGGCGCCGGCATGATGGACGCCAAGAAGGCCCTCGTCGACGCCGATGGTGACTTCGAGGCCGCGGCCAAGAAGCTGCGAGAGAAGGGCCTGGCCAAGGCTGCGACACGAGCCGACCGGGACAACATCGAGGGCGTCGTCGCCGTCGCCGACAGCGATCTCGGCGCCGCGATCGTCCAGCTCAGGTCCGAGACCGACTTCTCGGCCAAGTCGGACGACTTCGTGGCCCTGGCCCAGGCCATTGCCGAGGGCGTCGCCGCCGACGGGCCTTTGGCTGCCGATGGCTTCCAGTCCCGGATCGACGACCTCAAGGTCACCCTGAAGGAGAACATCGAGCTCGGCTCGGTGACCCACGTGGCCCGGGACGCAGGTTCTGTCGTCGACACGTACGTTCACATCCAGGACGGGCGCGGCGTCAACGGCGTCATCACCGTGCTCGACGGCGGCAACGCCGAGTTGGCTCACGACATCTCGATCCACATCGCCTTCACCAAGCCGGCCTACCTCACCCGCGGCGACGTTCCGCTGGCGGCGATCGACGAGGAGCGCGAGACGCTCACCGAGATCACCCGCAAGGAGGGCAAGCCGGAAGCCGCGCTCGACAAGATCGTCGAGGGCAAGCTCGGCGGCTGGTTCCGCGAGCAGGTACTGCTGGAACAGAAGTTCGTCCGCGACGAGAAGCGGACGGTCGAGAAACTGCTCGGCGATGCGAAGCTCGTGCGGTTCGAACAGGTCGTCATCGGCGCCTGAAGGGCATGTTCAGGGCCCACGGTTCCGCCGCAGTCGTGCCGACTGCTCGCCGGCACTCCCGCCGCCGACCCCTCCCGAGGAGCGATCATCTCTCACTCAGTCACCCCCGACGAACCGACGCCAGACACCCGCTGGAAGCGGGTCCTGCTCAAGCTCTCCGGTGAGGCGTTCGCCGGCAACGCCGGTTTCGGTATCGATGGCGACACCGTCGGCCAGATCGCCGAGGAGGTCCTCGACTGTCGGCGCATGGGCGTCGACGTGGCGGTCGTCGTCGGCGGTGGCAACCTCTGGCGAGGCATGACCGGCGCGGGCAAGGGCATGGACCGTGCCCAGGCCGACTACATGGGCATGCTCGGTACGGTGATGAATGCGCTGGCCCTCCAGGACATCCTCGAGCGAAAGGGTCAGCCGACCCGGGTCCAGACCGCGATCCACATGGCTCAGATCGCCGAGCCCTACATCCGACGCAAGGCCATCCGCCACCTCGAGAAGGGGCGGGTCGTGATCTTCGGTGCCGGGAACGGCAACCCGTTCTTCACCACCGACACCACCGCTGCGCTCCGCGCGGTCGAGATCGATGCCGAGGCTGTCCTGAAGGGCTCGCACTCCGGGGTCGACGGCATCTACACCGCCGACCCGCAGAAGGACCCTGACGCGACGAAGATCGGCCACCTGAGCTATCTCGACGTGCTCAACCGTGGTCTCGCAGTGATGGACAGCACGGCGATCACGTTGTGCATGGACAACCACCTGCCGATCCTGGTGTTCGACCTGATGAAGGCGGGCAACGTGCGGTCCATCTTGTCCGGCGAGGCGATCGGTACGCTGGTTTCGTGACCCGGAGCCAGCCGATACCCGAGACCACGGGTGTCCGATGAGTGACGAGATGGTCGACCTGATCCTCGACGACGCCCGTGAGAAGATGGCGGACACCGTGGCCCACACGCGGGCCGACTTCTCGAGCATCCGGACCGGTCGTGCCTCGCCGTCGCTGGTCGAGAAGATGCCGGTCGAGTACTACGGCTCCGAGGTTCCGATGCAGCAACTCGCCGGCTTCAGCGTGCCCGAGGCCCGCACACTGGTCATCACGCCGTTCGACAAGGGCGCCATGGGTGAGATCGAACGGGCGATCCAGCAATCCGACCTCGGACTCAACCCGGCCAACGACGGTGCGGTCATCCGGCTGCTCTTCCCGCAGCTGACCGAGGAACGTCGTCGAGACTTCGTCCGGGTCGTCAAGCAGAAGGCCGAGGACGGTCGGGTCCAGATCCGCAATCAGCGTCGGGCGGCGCGCCAGGAGCTCGAATCACTCCAAAAGGACGGCGACCTCTCCGAGGACGACCTGCGCCGAGCAGAAGGAGCGCTCGACAAGGTCACGCAGTCACGAGAGGCCGAGATCGACAAGGCACTCGACCAGAAGGAGCAGGAGCTCCTCGAGGTCTGAGTCGCCGGAGGTGAACCCCCATGACTGACGACGAAACCCCCGACAAACCGCGTCGCCCCGATCCCGAGGGCGTGCGGATCATCGGCGCCGACGAGGCCGAGGCCGCGCTCGAGCGCGACGACGTCGCTCGTCGCCGTGGCCCCGACGACCCCCGTCCCGGCGACCGGCCCGGGCGTCCTCCGTCCGACGCCCCCGAACCGGTGCTCCGGTTCCCGCTGTCGTCGAGCGGGAACGACGCCGACGAACAGGCACCCGAGTTGCCCCACTGGTCCGACCCGCCCACCGGCGAGTTCGGTGCGGTCGGCGGCACCCTGTTCGACGACGCCCCGGAGCCTCCGGCCGAGGGCGAGTGGTCTGCCTTCTCCTCCGGGGCTCCCCGCTGGCGGGATGGCGACGACGCGTGGTCGGACGAGGAGGACGTGCGCGCCTTCGGCGACGACGACACCCGCATCGGTGCGCTCGACGAGTCCGATCGACCCGACCCAGAGGACTTCTTCAGCTTCGACGAGATCGCCGACCCGTCCCCGGGACGCTCGGTCTTCGACGAGGGCGCACCGGAAGAGTCCTACGACGACGACGAATTCGAGTACTACGACGACGAGGGCGGCGTCGACGACGTGGACGACCACGGCGAGGACCCCGAGGGGCCCCGCAAGATCGTCGTCGGTGGAGGCCGGGTCAGCCCCGGTGCGACCGCACGGACTCGCACAGCGGCCGCCGGCGTCGGCGGCGATCGCGACATCCGCCAGGCAGCGATCGTCGGGGTCGGGCTCATCGCCGTGGCCGCCATCCTTTTCATCCTCGGACCCGCGTGGGCCAGCATCCTCGTGGTCACGGTGGTCACCCTGGCCACCGCGGAGTTCTTCGCGAAGGTCACCGAGATCGGGTATCGCCCGGCCACGCTCCTCGGCGTTGTCGGCACCGTCGGTGTCGTCATCGGGGCCTACCACCGCGGCGAAGCGGCCATACCGGTCGCCATGTTCCTCCTGCTCGCGTTCTCGATGTTGTGGTTCCTGGTCGGGGCCGGCAAGGACCAGGCAACGCTCAACATCGGGGTCACCCTGCTGGGCTTCGTCTGGGTCGGGGTGTTCGGATCGTTCGCGGCAGCCCTCCTGGGAGTCCAGGGTGGTGTGGGCGTCGGCGACGCCGGAAAGGGGATCCTCTTCGGCGCCATCCTCGCCACGATCGGCTACGACCTCGGTGGCTACTTCGTCGGTCGCAGCGTCGGAACGTCGACGTTCTCCGATGCCAGTCCCAACAAGACCATCGAGGGTCTCGTGGGTGGCTGCATCGCCGCCGTCACCGTCGCCCTCATCTACGGGTTCCTCTCCGAGCCGTTCGGCTCCCTCAGCGACGGGCTGATCCTGGGCGTCACCGTCGCCATCGCTGCGCCGCTCGGCGACCTGTGCCAGTCGATGATCAAGCGCGACCTCGGGATCAAGGACATGGGCTCGGTCCTGCCGGGCCACGGGGGCTTCCTCGACCGCTTCGACGCCCTCCTCTTCGTCCTCCCCGCCGTCTACTACAGCGCCAAACTCAGCGACTGGTTCCTCTGACCAACCGGATCCTGCGGTCGTTGTGGCGACCCCACAACAGAAACGGCCGCAAGATTCCGTGGGTAGCGTGGTCGTGTGACGACGACTGTCTCCATTGCCGGGTCGACCGGGTCCATCGGCACGCAGACGCTCGACGTCGTCGCCGCCGAACCCGACCGGTTCGAGGTCATCGCCATCGGCGCCAACAGCTCCGTGGAGCTGCTGGCCGAGCAGGCGCACGCCGTGCGACCCAAGGTTGTCGCGATCGCCGACGACACCCGGGCCCGCGAGCTCGAGGACGCAGTGCCGCCGGGCACCGAGGTCCACGCCGGCCCCGATGCCCTGGCCGAGATCAGCGGGCTCGCCGACGTCTGCGTCAACGGCGTCGTGGGGTTCGCCGGGCTGCCGATCACCCTCGGCTCGCTCCACGCCGGCAAGCGGCTGGCGCTCGCCAACAAGGAGTCGCTCATCGCCGCCGCGCCAGTCGTGCAGGAGGCGAGGCAGACCCCCGGTGCTGAGCTGGTTCCGGTCGACTCCGAGCACTGCGCCGTCCACATGTGTCTGCGGGCCAACGACAACGACGAGCGCATCGGTCGCGTCGTGCTCACCGCATCCGGCGGCCCGTTCCGCGGTCGGACACGCGACGAGTTGGCCGACGTGTCGATCGAGGATGCGCTGGCCCATCCGACGTGGAGCATGGGCCCGAAGATCACGATCGACTCGTCCACGCTGATGAACAAGGGCCTCGAGGTGATCGAGGCCCACGAGCTCTTCGGCGTGTCGTACGACGACATCGACGTGGTGGTCCACCCGCAGTCGATCGTCCACTCGATGGTCGAGTTCACCGACGGCGCCACCATCGCGCAGCTGTCGATGCCCGACATGTGCCTCCCGATCGGCTATGCCCTCGCGTACCCGGACCGCATCGGAACGCCGTTCGGGGCGATGGACTGGGCCAAGGCCGGGCGTCTGGACTTCGAACCGCCCGACCACGAGGCGTTCCCGTGCCTCGGTCTGGCCTACCGGGCCGGACGGGCCGGAGGTTCGGCGCCGGCAACCCTCAACGCCGCCAACGAGGTCGCCGTCGAAGCATTCCTTCAGGAACGAATCCGATGGGTCGACATCCCTGACGTACTCAACGCGGTGTTGGACCGGCATGATGGAGGGAGCGCTGACACCCTCGACGAGGTGTTGGACGCCGACGAGACGGCCCGACGGGTCGCCGCAGAGATCATCGACGCCCGATTCGCTGAGACACGCACCCCCGACACACGCAACATCGACCCAGGGTTCACCGAGTGACCGACATCCGCAAGCTGCCGACACCAGACGTTCCGCCCACCGCCGAGACGGACGCCGCCGACGCGGTCGACGACAGCGGCCACCCCGTGCGCATCATGATCCTCGCGGCCCTCGTCGCGCTGCTCGGTTTGACCGGCGGCTGGCCGACGGTCGTCGTGGTCTTGGGCGTCGTGTTGATGATCTTCCTCCACGAGCTCGGCCACTACATGGCCGCCAAGTGGGGAGGCATGAAGGTCACCGAGTTCTTCATCGGCTTCGGCCCCAAGATCTGGTCGTTCCAGCGGGGCGAGACCGAGTACGGCTTCAAGGCGATCCCCGCCGGGGCCTACGTGAAGATCGCAGGCATGAACAACCTCGACGAGGCCGACCCCGAAGACGAGGACCGCACCTACCGAGCCAAGAGCTATCCGAAGCGGCTCCTGGTCGCGGTTGCCGGCTCGGCCATGCACTTCGCCCAGGCGTTGGTCCTGCTGTTCGTGCTGTTCGCGTTCATCGGGATCCCGGGTGGCAGCATCACGTCGCTCGATGCGTGGAACGTCGGCGAGATCACTCCCAGCAGTGCCGCTGACGAGTTCGGGCTGGAGCTCGGCGACCAGATCGTCACCGTCGACGGCGAGTCGGTCGGCGACTACGAGGGCTTCCGCGACACGATCGCCGCGCTCCCCGACCAGGACGTGGCCATGACCGTCCTCCGTGACGGCGAGGAGGTCGATCTCGCGGTGACCGTCGGCGTGCGAGACGAAGACCCGTCGCGTGGGCTGCTCGGCATCCGCCCGGACGCTCGCACCGAGACGGTGGGTCCGGTGGCCGCAGTCGGTACCGCAGCCAGCGAGTTCGGCAACCAGACGACCCTCACGCTCGGCTTCCTGGGCAACTTCTTCTCGCCGTCGGGTCTCAGCGAGTTCGCCGGAGACGTGGCCAAGGGTCAGGACGACTCGACCACGGTCACTCCCGCGGGCGGTGGCTCGGGCGAGTCGGTCGAGACATATGACGACGGTCGTGTCATGTCGATCGTTGGTGCGGTCCGGCTCGGCTCGAACCTGACCGAGGACGGCGCACTCGGGTTCTTGGTGTTCTTCATCGGGATCAACATCACGATCGGCATCTTCAACCTCCTGCCCGTGCTCCCCCTCGACGGTGGCCACGTCGTCGTGGCGACCTACGAGCGCATCCGAGAGTTCGGCCGGCCCAGGGGCTTCCGCTACCACGTCGACTTCGCCCGCTTGATCCCCGTCGTCTACGCAGTGTTCCTGCTGCTGGTGATGCTGGGCGTCTCGACGATCTTCCTCGACATCGTCGACCCGGTGTAGGGAGCGTTCGATGGACATCGGCGAATCCTCGTTTCCGCGCCGCGCTACCCGCCAGATCATGGTCGGCGACGTCCCCGTCGGCGGTGGCGCACCGATCACGGTCCAGTCGATGACGATCACCAAGACGGCCGACGTCGACGGCACGCTCCAGCAGATCTACGCGCTCGCCGGTGCGGGATGCGACATCGTGCGGTGCACCTGCAACGAGCCCGAGGCGGCCGAGGGTCTGGCCCGCATCATCCCTCGCTCACCCGTTCCGATCGTCGCCGACATCCACCACCAGTACAAACGGGCGCTCGAGGCGCTCGAGGCGGGCGTGCACTGCCTCCGCCTCAATCCGGGCAACATCCGCAAGCCCGAACACATCAAGGCCGTCGCGATGGAGGCCAAGGATCGTGGCGTCCCCATCCGGATCGGCGTCAACGGCGGATCGCTGGATCCGGGACTATACGAGAAGTACGGCGACAAGGTCACGGCCGAGGCCATGGTCGAGTCGGCAAAGATCGAGATCGGGCACTTCGAGGACGTCGGGTTCGAGGACATCAAGATCTCGGTCAAGGCGTCGTCGGTGCCACTGATGATCGAGGCGTACCGATTGCTGGCCGACACCGTCGACTTTCCGCTCCATCTCGGTGTCACCGAGGCCGGTCCACCGCCCGGGGGCGTGATCAAGGCGACCGCCGGGATCGCCACGCTGTTGAGCGAGGGCATCGGCGACACCATCCGGTACTCGTTGACCGCCGACCCCGTCCAGGAGGCCAAGGCCGGCCGGCAACTGCTCGAGGCGCTGGGGCTGCGTGAGCGGAAGAACGTCGACCTCATCGCCTGCCCGTCGTGTGGTCGGGCCGAGATCGACGTCTACAAGGTCGCCGAGGACGCGCAGGCCGCCTTCGGCGACAAGGAGATCCCGCTCCAGGTCGCGGTCATGGGCTGCGTCGTCAACGGGCCGGGCGAGGCCCGCGACGCCGACATCGGCATCGCGGCCGGCAACAAGCGCGGGCACCTCTTCGTGCGGGGCACCAACGTCGCCGTGGTCCCCGAGGACGAGATGGTCGACACCCTGGTCGAGTGGGCCACGTTCATGCACGAACACGGGGTCGACAAGGCCATGGCCCGGGCCGACCTCCAGGCCGCGAAGGAGGCCGCCGACGCCGACCGCGCACTCCTGCTCGAGGAGCAGGGCGACGACGCGAACATGTCAGAACAGGTCGTCGACCTGATCCGAAAGAATCGCGACTGAACTGGTTCACCGCCGGGCGGCGCGCCAGTCCCACTCGCCAGGATCCTCGGTTGACGTCCACGCCTCGACCTGCGTGAGCGCCCACCGTGCCCACGACGCCAGCGCCAACTGCTGATCGAGACCGTGCCGCAGGGCGAGGGCGTTGACGTGTCGCCGCTGCGCAAAGGCGTAGTCGGCGTCGCCCATCGCATCGAACATCGACCGCAGCGTCCGCGCTCGGGCCTCGGAGGCCTCGACTGACTCGAGAAGGGTCGTCCGGAGCTGCGCCTTCGTCCCGCCCTCGGCGAAGAACACCCGCACGACCGCTTCGGATTCGAACTTCGCGTCGGCGCTGGTTGCGCCGAGCCAGTCGGCGAGCGCGGCACGGCCGCCGTCGGTGATCGAGTAGACGGTGCGGGGCCGGCGTCCGGTCGGCTCGTCCGAAGCTGCGGCGAACCCCGCGACCACGAGCTTCTTGGCCTCGTCGTAGATCTTGCGCGGTGTCCGCGGCCAGAACCATCCCAGGCTTCGCTCCACCTGTTGTGCCAGTTCGTACGCGGTCCATGATCGGACGGAGAGCAGCCCGAGCACGGCGTACGAGGTGGACGTCAGCGGCGGGGCAGTAGTGCTCATGACTCATTGACATGGTGCCATTGGCAATATTGACTGTCCACAGACGCGGGAACTGGACATGCCTCCTCTCGTCGCTCGGCCGGGTGGGACACGGCCGTGCGACGGCGAGGAGGTGGTCAGTCCCAGAGACGGGTCCGCAGTCCCGACGCCCGACTCACCGGACGCTCGACGGCCGCCCGGACGGCGGCCTCGGTGCCGATCAGCGTCACGGCCGTTTCGGCCCGGGTCACTGCGGTGTAGAGCAGTTCGCGGGTCAGGATGGGCGAGGTCTCGTCCGGGAGGATGACCACGACCTCGCCGAACTGACTGCCCTGGCTCTTGTGGATCGTCATGGCATAGAGCGTCTCGACGGCCGAGAGCCGGGTGGGGGAGACGTGGACGATCTCTCCCCGACGCTCGAACGCACACTGGAGGTGTCCTTCCGGCCCGGCGACGACGACGCCGGTGTCGCCGTTGAAGAGGCCGAGGGAATAGTCGTTGGCCGTGACCAGGAGCGGTCGGCCCGCGAACCAGCCGTGCGGCGCGTAGCCCTCGATCGACTGCGTGAGCGACGTCTCGATGTGGCGTCGCCAGGTGGCGACACCATGCGGGCCGTTGCGGTGTGCGCAGAGCAACTGCACGCGGGCCATGGACGCGAGCGCCGCCCGGGCATCGCCTCGTCGACACGCCTCGACGACCTCGGACGCCGGGCCGACGACGGCGGCGCGCACCAGGTCCTCGCCCGCGTTGTGGCGGCCGCTCCCGGCCACGTCGTGATCGAGCCACGTGACACCGTCGGGCCCGGCTCGCAGGAGATCGATCACCGTGTCCGAATCGGCGGACTCGATGGCGCGGGCGAGCGCACCCACGCCGCCGGCGAAGCGGTGCACCGTGCGCAGGACGACGATGTCGCCGGCGAGCGGTCCGATCGCAGATTCGTCGCGAACGGCCGGACCGACGATGTCGCCGAGCACGGCGCCGGCCTCGACCGAGGTCAACTGCTGTGGATCGCCGACGAGGACCAACCTGGCCGCGGGTCGCACCGCTTCGACCAGTCGGGCCATCAGCGACAGCGAGACCATCGAGGTCTCGTCGATGACGACGACCTGGTGGGGGAGTTGGTTGGAGCGGTCGTGTCGGAACCGGCTGTTGTTGCCCGGGGCGCGTCCGAGCAGACGGTGGATGGTCGACGCCTCGGTGCCGAGGATCGCGTCCTGCACGCCAGCGGCGACGTCGAGTCGGCGCGCCTGGCCGTGCACGGCCTCGGTGAGGCGGGCGGCGGCCTTTCCGGTCGGTGCCGCCAGCGCGACTCGCAACGGTGCTCCGCTCGCCGCGGCTTGTTCGTGGAGAAGGGCCAGGACGGCCGCGACGGTGGTCGTCTTGCCCGTGCCGGGCCCGCCGGCGATGACCGAGAACGAGCGGCGTACGGCGGTCTCGGCGGCGAGGCGCTGGGCGTCGGGCTCGTCGGGATCACGACGGTCCGGGAACAGACGCTCGAGTCCGTCGGCCAGCAGGTGCTCGTCGACGTCGGAGACCGGTACGCCCGTCCGGGCGAGCAGATCGGAGACGATTGCCCGCTCGTGGCGCCAGTACCGGTCGAGGGCCAGACGGGAGTCGAGGAGACGCAGCGGCCTCGCCGCACCATCCGGTCCGAGGTCGTCGGCGTCGTCGCCGACCGCAACGAGTGGCGACGTGGCGAGCGCCGCTCGCCACGACTGCGGGTCCGGCCACGGCAGGGCGCTGACGTCGACCTCGGTTCCCTCGTCGATCGTCGCCGTCGCAGCGATGGTCTCGAGGTCGACCGTCACGCTCCCCAGGCGTACAGCGCGCACGGCGAAGGCGATCCCGAGCGCGACGAGATCGTCGTCGGCTGTCGCTGCCGACGCGAGGCGCACGAGCGTGCGGCCGACGTGTACGTCGGCCGCGTCGAGGACCGTCGCATCCGCGAACAGCGCCATCGGTCCCGACGCAGCGTGGGAGCGGGACGCACCGAACGGGTCGACGACGATGGTCGGCGCGCTCATGACTTCGTTCCGACAGAACCCTGGTCGAGGACGTCGGACAACCCGGTGACGAGGTCGACCGGCGGTGACCAGGAGAAGACGCCGCAGGGGTACCCGTCGACTCTCGGGACGTCGGGTCCGGTCATGCCCCGCAGGAACAGGTAGAGCACACCGCCGAGATGCGTCGCCGGGTCGTAGGCCCGTTGGCGCCACCGGAGGTATCGGTGGAGCGCGGCCGAGTAGAGCATCGCCTGCAGTGGGTAGTGGGCGCGGATCATGGCGTCGCGAAGGGCCTCTGGCCGGTAGTGCCACGCCGACAGTTCCTCGCCGTCGACGCCGAGCCAGTTGCTCTTGTGGTCCACGACGACATAGCGGCCGTCGACGCGGAGCACGATGTCGATCGAACCGCTCAGGTACCCACGGAACGACTGGTCGAGCTCGGGTGCTCGCAGGTCGTCGTGGTATCCCGCCAGTGCGTCGTGCGCCGGCAACGTCCGCTCGACGACGTCGGCGATGGCGTCGACGGTGAGCACGTCGTCGCCGGGTCGGTCGCCTCCGAGGAGGGGAAGCTCGAAGTGGAGCTCGTCGAGCCGATCGTTCGCCGGTATGTCACGGAGCCGGAGGTCGTCGACCACCGGACCGAGCGGCGTCTCGATGGCGGCGACGAGCCCGGCGACGAGACGGTCGGTGTCGATCTCGTCGTGACCGGCGCGCTGTGCGGCGTCCAGATGGCCGTGCACCTCCGCCGAGAGGTCGGACGCGGTGAAGTCGACGTCTTCCAAGACCGAGTGGACCAGCGTGCCGAACCTCGCGCCCCCACCCATCTCACCCATCAGCGACGGCACGGCTCGCAGCTGCTCCTCGAGGGCACCTTCGGCGCGATCCCCGACCGAGGTCTCGTCCAACAGCCGCTCGTCCTCGAGCCCTCGGTCGTCGTGTTCGGGGGCGAAGCCCGTCGCGTGGCTTGCCTCGTAGGCGGCCGCCGTGAGCGCGGAGTACGACGTGCGGCGCCAGGTGCGGTCGATGTCGCGGTCGAAGGCACGGACACCGAGCGCGTCGGTGGCGGACGTCGGTGGCGACCACCGCACGCCGGTGCCCCCACTCGCCACCTCGACGGCGATGTCCCCGGGAGCGTCGCCGGCGACGACGTCGAGGATCGTCCGTGTCTTGTCGTCATCTGGTGTCTTCACGGCATCGCCGGAGGTGCGGCGCGGCCCGAACAGCAGCGTTCCCAACGGCGACTCGCATGCGCTGTAGGTGGACGCCCACCACACCACCACCTGATGCTCGGCACGGGTCAGCGCAACGTATGCAAGCCGCAACTCCTCACCCCGAGCCTCGGCGACGTGGCGGTCGACGTTGTCCTGGTGGCCAGGACGTGGGCCGCCCACGTCGATGCACCGCTCCCCGTCGTCTGCATCGTGGAAGAGCGGTGGCGCGTCGTCAGGGATCCACGCCGGCCGCCACAGGTACGGAAGATGGACGATCGGGAACTCGAGCCCCTTGCTCCGGTGGATCGTCCAGACCTGGACCGCCTGTGCGTCGGTCTCGAGACGTCGGCTCTGTGCCTCGGCGTCGGCTTCACGTTCGCTGCCGCGGATCCGCTCGCGGAGCCATGCGATCAGCGTGGACGGCGCCGTGTCGGCGAGCGCGCTGTGGCCATGGAGCAGTTCCGCCACATGACGGATGTCGGTCAGTGCGCGCTCGCCGCCGAGTACGCCCAACAGTCGCTCCGGGAGCGCCTCCCCGGCGTTCACCTGTTCGAAGAGCGCGGCCACGCCTCGCCCTTCCAGGACGCGCCGCCACTCGTGGAGTCGGGCGTGGACCCTGTCCCACTCGGCGTCGTCGCGTGTGGCCACGTCCTTCGCCGTCCAGCCGAAGAATGCAGACATGGCGGCGCTGCGGACGCGTGTGGTCGCGGCCGGTTGTTCGATCGCCTCGAGCAGCGCCAGCCAGTCCTGTGCGGCACCGGTGTCGAACACGCTGCCGGCGCCGTTGACGACGGTCGGGACGCCGACTTCGGCCAAGGCGTCGTGGATGAGGTCGGCGTCCTTGTGGCGCTGCACGAGCACGGCGATGTCCCCCGGGCGCACCGCTCGTGACTCCTCGGTCCCGTCGGGCTGGCGTTCGACCACGGTGGTGTCACCCGAGAGTTGCTGGACGACGTCGGTCGCGAGGTCGCGCGCCACGAAGGCCCTGGCCCAGTCCATCTGGAGATCGCCGCTGTTCGGCGTGTGCACGGCCTCGGCGGCGTCTCGGCGCACATGGCGCAGCCGGACCGGTGTGGCCCGCCGCCCCCCGGTCAGCCGCGGCGCCTGGTGGTGGTCCGCTGCCGAGGTCGCCTTGTACGCGATGTCGGGATGCCCCAGGCTCGCCTGTCCGAAGACGGCATCGAGGCCCCGGAGCAGTCCGGCGTCGCTTCGCCAGTTCGTCGTCAGCGCCTCGTCGTTCTGCGCCATCGACTTCGCTGCGAGGTAGGCGTGGACGTCGGCGCCGCGGAACGAGTAGATCGCCTGCTTCGGATCACCCACCAGGACCAGCGATGTGGCCTGGTCACCCGCGGGTTCGGTCGGTCCGAAGGCGTCGCGCAGGATGTGCCACTGGACGACGTCGGTGTCCTGGAACTCGTCGACGATGACGAGGCGGTACTGCGCGTCGAGTCGGCTGCGGACCACGTGGCCCTGCGAGCCGGCCAGCGCCGCCTCCAGCCGCGTCAGCAGGTCGTCGTAGCCGATCACCCGCAGCTCGCGCTTTCGGCGTTCGAGCCGGCTCCGGACAGCGGTGGCGAACCGGGACCGCATCGCCCCCCAGGCATCGGCGCTGTCGGGTTGGGGCACGATGCTGGCGTGAGGGTTGACGATCACCTCGGCGGCGATCCGTCGGGCCACGTCGCGCTCGAACGTGAAGGAGACATCCTTGTGGAACCGTTGCACGAGCAGGTCGTCGACGACCTGGTCGGTGAGCTCGCGGGGATCTTCGAGGAACTCGACATCGCGCTCCACGTCGCCGGCGAACCCCACCCTGCTCAGCACCTGTTCACAGAATCCGTGGATCGTGGCGATGGTCGCAGCGTCGAACTCGGCCACCACGTCGCGCACCCGGCGATGGCGGACGGCGACGTCGTCGTGGTCCCCCTCGCAGAGCCGCTGGCTGACCTCGTCAGCGGGGATCGTGGCGTCGGCGAGGAAGGTGGCGAGGTCGGCCTCGGTGTCGACCAGGCGTCGCCACACACGATCGCGGAGCTCGCCGGTCGCGGCGCGGGTGAAGGTGACGAGCAGCAGCGATTCCACCGGCAGCCCACCGGCGACGGCTTCCACTGCCAGGGACGTGACCCGATGTGTCTTCCCGGTGCCGGCGCTCGCCTCGATGACCGTGATGCCGGGGGCGATGCCAGGAACCGGTGCGGCGGAGTGGCGCGCGCTCATCGTCGCTCCAGCGCGAGGAGTGGATCCCAGACCCGGCGTGCGAGCCTGCCCAACCGGGAGGACTCGTCGTCTGCCCACCCGTCGCCGCGCTCGTGGTCGGTGGGCTCCATGGCGAGGATCTCGTCGAGTCGACGCGTGCCGCCGAAGACGGCCCGATGACTGCGATCGGCATCCTCACCCGGGAAGCGGTGGTTCGACTCCCAGTCGCGGGCGGCCGAGCGCTCGGGTTCACGATTGCGGGTCCGGGCCTCGGCCCACGCTCCTGACGTCTTGCACGGCAGGGGCAGCGGCTCGCACATGCCGCGCGAGCGGAGGTCGACGAGATCGGTCAGGTGGCCCACCGCGGCCGCATGTCGGTCGTCCGGCGGTCCGTCGATGGGTCCCAGTTCGACCAGGCGTCCGCCCGTCTTGTACTTGCCGACGGTCAACGCTCGCCACGGTGTGTCCGGGCGCGCGGCCGACAGCGCGAGCAGCCGTACCCATGCCGCCAGTCGGTGGCGAGCCCCGACGGCACTGAACGAGACCTGGCTGGTGGTGTCGGCGCCGATCCCGATCACCGTGCCGACGAGGGAGAGTTCGCCCCCGTTCGCCGCAGGCAGTGGGATGTCGATCTCGATGGAGCCGGTCGCTCCGGCGGCGCCGGCGGAGGTCGCGACGTCGTGGACGCGGCTCGCGACCGCCTCGATCGATTCGACGGTGCTCCGCCCCATCGCCTGCGGAGGGAGCGCGCCGACGGCGAGTTCCGCCTCGACCGCAGCCTCGACAGGATCGCCGGCCAGCAGCCGTTCGAGCAGCCGCTGGCCGATGCTCCAACGCTCGAGTGCATCGAGCTCGACCGGGATTGCGTCGTCGAGCGCGTCGTCGTCGTCCCACACGTTCACGCCGAGGCGCTGCCGGAGGAACTCTCGCACCGGATGTTGGAGGAACCGCACGAGTTCATCGACCGTGACGATTGCGTCGCGCGCGGCAACAGGGTCGAGCGGCGCGGCGAGGAAAGGCGGCGGGGCGGACCGGGGACCCGAGACTGCCCGTGCGCCGGCGAGGTCGACGCGGTCGAAGGCCCACGGGTCGCCGTCGTCGCAACGATGCGCTGCCGGGTCGAAGGGCTGCAACGGGTGGCGTTGCACCACTGCGGTGGCTCCGTCGATGGCATCTTCGGACACTGCGGTACGGCCGACGACGTCGAGCAACTCCGAGAGCGGCACGGCCGGCGGACGAGGCTCGTTGGTCCGGACGTCGGCGCCCGTGGTGGTGATGATCAGCCGGTCGGTCGCTGCGAGGAGCGCGTCGAGCAGCAGCTGCCGGTCCTCGGTCCGGGGATCGCGGTCGCCGACGTGTGGTGCTCGTCGAAGGAGGTCGTCTCCGTCGGGCCGACCGCTCCGCGGAAACGCGCCGTCGTCCAGTCCGAGGACGCACACGACCCGATGGGGGACTGCCCGCATGGGCACGAGCGTGCACATGGTGATCGCACCGGTCCGGAAGTCGGCCCGGGTCGGGACGCCCCGCAGGCGGTCTCGCAGCAGTGCCCGGATCTCGGCCAGCGAGAGCGTGCCGTGTGCGGACCGGCCATCGGTCGTGGCCTCGCCGAGGACCCCGCGGAGAATCGCATCGGCCTGCACCCGCTGCCAGGCGTCGGCCGGCCTCGTGCCCATCAGCAGGTCGACGCTCCGTCCGAGGACCCCCACCCACTCCTCGATCGGTCGCGGGGCCTCGGCGTCGGTCACCACGGTGTCGATGCGGTCCATGAGCTCGGCGAACCGACCGGCGAGGTCGACGTCGCCACTCTCCACGTCGTCGAGCGGAAGCCGCCCACCGAGCAGTCGCGAGTCGTCGGTGCTCATCGCGACCCCGAGCAGGATCCGGTCGAGGCCGGCGCGCCAGGTGTTCGCGTCGACGTCGCCGAGCCAGTAGCGCGTCCGCCGTTGGGCGTCGAGGCCCCACCGGATCTCGCTCGATGCCGTCCATGCGGCGATCCGTTCGATGTCGTCGTCGTCGAATCGGAACCGCTGACGAACCGGCTCACGTCCGACGAAGCTGATGAGGTCTGGCGCACTGATCCGGCTGTCGACCATGACGAGGAGCGCGTCGAGCGTGGCCAGCAGCGGATTCGTCTGCCGGAGCGAACGGTCGGCCAGCCGGTACGGCAGGTGTGGGAGTCCGCGGTCCGGGGGTGGCGTCGCGGTGGGATCGGGGTCGGGAACCGATGCGCCGAAGGTGGCATGGAGCAGCGGCGCGAACTCGTCGATGTCGGGGCACAGGACGATCACGTCGCGGGGCTCGAGCGTCGGGTCGTCGGCCAACGCATGGCAGATGGCATCGCGAGCGATCTCGACCTGTCTGGCTCGTCCGTGGCACGAGTGCACCTGGATCGAGCGGTCGTCGGCGGCGAGCACGAGCCGCTCGTCGTCGTCGCCCGGGCGAGGGCGTCCCACCGGCGCGACATCGCCGCGGACGTCGGCTTGGATCCGGCCGAGCAACGTGGCGTCGTCGGCTGCGTCGATCGGATGGTGCACCTGCTCGGCATCGGCGGCGGCGGAGAGGACGAGCTGCATCTCGCGCGTGTCGGTTCCCCAGGTCCGCAGGAGAGGATTCGTCGCGATCCTGATCGTCGGGTCGTTGGATCGTGCCAGGGGGAGCGTCGGTACCGGCGTGGCGGCGATGGTGTCCCACAGGGCGAGGGATGGGTGGAGTGCGAACAGGTGGACGTCGCGCCCTGGCGAGAGTGCACGCAGGACGTCGAGGTAGCTGGCGGGGAGTCGGGTGAGGCCGAACAACGACAGGCGTTGCGGCGCGTCGACGTCCACCGTGCCGGCCCGGAGTCGTGCGCAGGCGGTGGCGATGCGTTCCGGCGGGCTCGGACTGTCGACCCGATCGCGCAGCTCGAGCCAGAGACGCGGTTGCCATTGGGCATCGTCGGGGACGGCGTCGTGCCCGCCTGCGGTGCGATGGTCGAGCCACGACAGCACGAGATCTGGTCGGTGGATGCCGTAGCTGTCGAACAGATCGGCGAGGTGGCGTGCCGTGGCGAAGCGCCGGTCCTGTCGGAGTTCGTCGTCCGCCCTCCCGGACTCCTCGCGGTGGCCGAGGTGGGCCGACAGGAGCGTCAACCACGGCTCGTCGATACAGACGTCGATCACGTCGAGCAGCGGCCAGACGAGCCGCTCGGGGCGCCATGGGTCCTCGTCGCGGTCGACGCCCGTGGCCTGGGCGAGAATGTCACCGACGAGGCGTCCCGGGAACGGGAACACGACGTTGGCGCACACGCCGTCGCCGCGACCCGGCGACGTGCCGGCGGTGGCGGCGATGCGGTGGGTCAGCCAGCGCTCGACGCCGCGGGTGGGCACGGCGACGACCTCGGTGGCGAATGGGTCGTCCAGCGGTTCCGCCAGTACGGCACCGAGCGCGTCGACGAGTGCGTCGGCTCGCTCGCTGCGGTGGATCGTGAACATCGACTGCCTCGTACCTCGTTGCCCTGTACGCCTCGAGCGTGACTCGCCGATCCTGTCACCCCGTCCGGAGTCCGCCGGCCATTCGATCGGGACCACTCCTCCGGCGACCCCTATCCTCACGCCCCATGGCCCGCAAACCCGTGCTCACGCCCCAGTCGGAGGACTTCCCCCGCTGGTACCAGGACGTCGTCAACAAGGCGGAGCTGGCCGACAACGGGCCGGTGCGCGGCACGATGGTCATCCGTCCCTACGGCTACGGGCTCTGGGAGCGGATGCAATCCGAGATGGATGACCGCATCAAGGCGTGCGGCGCCGAAAATGCGTACTTCCCGCTCTTCATCCCCCAGAGCTACCTGACCAAGGAGGCCGACCACGTCGAGGGGTTCGCGCCCGAGCTCGCAGTGGTGACCCACGGCGGCGGCAAGAAGCTCGAGGAGCCCATCGTCGTCCGGCCCACGTCCGAGACGGTCATCGGCGAGTTCATGGCCAAGTGGACGCAGAGCTACCGCGACCTCCCGCTGCTCCTGAACTCGTGGAACAACGTCGTGCGGTGGGAGCTGCGGCCCCGCGTGTTCCTACGGACCACCGAGTTCCTCTGGCAGGAGGGTCACACGGCACACACCACCCGGGAGGGCGCCAGCGCCTACGCCATCCGGATCCTGCACGAGGCCTACGCAGACTTCATGGTCAACGTCCTCGCGATGCCCCTGTTCCTCGGCATCAAGCCCAGCTACGACCGATTCGCCGGTGCCATCAACACCATGGCCTGCGAGGCGATGATGCGCGACGGCAAAGCGCTCCAGATGGGTACGTCGCACGAACTCGGTCAGAACTTCGCCACCGCCTTCGACATCCGGTACCAGGACGTCGACGGCCAGCAGCAGACGTGTTGGACCACGTCGTGGGGCACCTCGACTCGCATGGTCGGGGGTCTCATCATGTGCCATGGCGATGACAACGGGCTCCGCGTGCCGCCTGCGCTCGCACACATCCAGACCGTCGTGCTCCTCATACGCGATGAGGACGGGGCTGGCGATGTCGCGTCGAAGCTGCACGACGACCTGCTCGAGGCCGGCGTCCGCTCGCGGCTCGACACCAAGGTCGACACTCCGTTCGGCCGACGAGCCACCGACTGGGAGCTCAAGGGCGTCCCCGTGCGGGTCGAGATCGGCCCTCGCGACGTGGCCGAGAACCAGGTCACCGTCGTGCGGCGAGACACCGGCGAGAAGCGTCCGGTGCCCATCGACATCGCCGCGGCAACGATCACCGGACTGCTCGAGGAGATCCAGATCGGTCTCCACGACGAGGCCCTCGCCTTCCGGGACGCCAACACCGCCGAGGCATCGTCGGTGGCCGACGTGTTGGAGGCCGCCAGCACCGGCTTCGCCCGCGTGCCCTGGATCGTCGTCGCCGACGCCGAGAAGGAACTCGCCGCCGATGCCGTCACTGTGCGCTGCATCCAACGGGCCGACGGCTCGGTGCCGGCCAGCGAGGACGAACCCGACCTCGTCGCCATCTGCGCCCGCTCGTACTGAGCCAAGCCACCAGGATCGAACGCGCCGATCGGCGCGTTCGATGCACATGGCACCACCAACGCGCCGATCCTTGCGATCGGCGACCGGTTCGAGGCCGTGGCGATAGGTCGGGGGATGCGGCCGGCGGTATAGTCGTCCCCAGCAATTCGTTCCAGTATCGGAGCGTGGGCCTCGGGCCCACGCTTCTTTCGTGTCCGCCGAGAGTTCGACGACCATCCGAAGGGAGTTCCGCCGTGGCCAAGACCGACATCGTCCGAACGATGGCCGAACCCCTCGCCGCCGCCGAGGGCGCCGACGTCTACGACGTGACCTTCGCCGGCGGCAAACTGTCGGTGGCCATCAACAAGCAGGGCGGCATCGACCTCGACTCGCTGGCCGACATCAGCCGCACGCTGGGTCAACAGCTCGAGGAAGACGACGTCATCGGCGGCAGCTACACCCTCGAGGTCACCAGCCCCGGGCTCGAACGCCCGCTCCGCACGCCGGGCCACTACGCCGGCGCGGTGGGCGACGGCGTCACCATCCGCACGAAGCCCGACACCGACGGTGAACGCCGCGTCCGCGGCACCATCGTCGCGTCCGACGACACCTCGGTCACCGTCGACGTCGAGGACGACGAAGGGTCCTCGAAGACCCGACGCACGATCGCGTTCGACGACGTCGAGCGAGCACGGACCACGTTCTCCTGGGGACCAGCACCGAAACCCGGTGCCCCCAAGAAGTCGAACAAGCCCCAGAACAAGAAAGCACGATCATGAGCAGCACCGACATGTTCGACGCCCTCCAGGCCCTCGCGGCCGAGAAGGGCATCTCCGTCGACACCCTCATGGCCGCACTGGCCGACGCCCTCGAGTCCGCCTACAAGCGGATGCCCGAGGCCTACGAGTACGCCTGGGTCACCATCGACCCCGGAACGTTCGACATCCGGGTGTTCGCCCAGGAGCTCGACGAGATCGAGGGCACGCCCATCGGTGACGAGTTCGACGTCACGCCGGAGAACTTCGGCCGCATCGCCGCACAGACGGCCCGCCAGGTCATGACCCAGCGGATCCGCGAGGCCGAACGCGAGCTCAAGTACGAGGAGTACGCCGGCCGCGAAGGCGACATCGTCACCGGGATCGTCCAGCAGAACGACAGCCGCTACACCCTCCTCGACCTCGGTCGGGTCGAGGCGCTGCTGCCCCAGGCCGAGCAGGTCCCGCACGAGCGTCCCGAGAACAACGCTCGTCTCAAGGCCTACATCGTCGAGGTGCGCAAGACCGCCAAGGGTCCCCAGATCGTCGTCAGCCGCACGCACCCTGGCCTCATCCTCGAGCTGTTCAAGCTCGAGGTGCCCGAGATCGCCGACGGCATCGTCGAGATCAAGGCCTGCGCCCGCGAACCAGGCCACCGCACCAAGATGGCCGTTGTCTCCAACCAGCCCAACGTCGACCCGGTCGGCGCCTGCGTCGGCGCCCGTGGTTCCCGTGTCCGTCAGGTGGTGACCGAGCTGCGGGGCGAGAAGATCGACATCGTGGCCTATTCCGATGACCACTTCGAATTCGTCGCCAAGGCCCTCCAGCCGGCCCGGGTCAAGGAGGTCCGCATCGACGAGATGAGCGGTACCGCCATGGTGATCGTGCCCGACCACCAGCTCAGCCTGGCCATCGGCAAGGAGGGCCAGAACGCCCGCCTCGCCGGCCGGTTGACCGGCTGGGCCATCGACATCAAGTCCGAGACCCAGTTGGCGGAAGCCGAAGCCGCCTACGCCGAGCAGGACTGGGCCGAGGGCGAGTGGGTCGTCGACGAGGAGACCGGCGAGCAGGTCTGGCAGCCCGCCGAGGGCGGTCCCGCCGTGTCGGCCACGGAGTACATGGAGACACCGGCCGACGACGACTCGCCGGTCGATGACGCGGGCGACGCCACCGAGGGCGACGCGCCGGTCGACGACGCTGTCGTGCCCTCCGAGGACGAGGCCCAGGCTGACGACGTCACCGAGACGGCCCCGGATCCCGAGGCCGATCCCGGCGAAGCCGGCTCGTCCGAGCCCGACGACAGTGCCGAGGGCGACGGCGTCCAGCCGCTCGATCCGGCCCCCGACCTGGCCGACGCTGCCGCCGAGGCCGATCCGATCGAGGTCGGCGACGACCCGGTCGAAGTCCTCGAAAATGTTCCGGAGCCCGCGGAAGAAGCCGCCGTGGTGACCGAAGACGTGGCACCGACGGAAGACGAGACGACCTGAGCCATCCGCAGCGGACGTGCATCGGGTGCGGCCGGACGGCCGACGCCGAGGCGCTCGTCCGCTTCGTCCGGCACGAGGGACCAAAAGAGGGACGCATCGAATTCGGTCCTAGGATGCCGGGGCGAGGCGCATGGCTGTGCGCCGCGACACTCGTCGAGTGCGCGGAAGCAGCGGTGCGTCGCAAGGCATTCGAGCGGGCATTCCGGTACCCGATCGAGCCTGGTTCCGTCGAGGCTGCAGTACAGATCGCCGCCACGTCGGTTCGTCCCCCGCAGCAGAACGCGCGAGGATGATCAATTGCGGCTCGGATCCTTTGGACCCGGGCCGATGTCACGCACCGGCAACTGCGGTCACCAGATGGCCCGCCCAGACAGACAGCATCCCAGCGCATGTAACCCGCCCAAACCGAAATCAGCGAAACGAAGACTTTTGGCATCGAAGATCAGGGTGTACGAGCTCGCACGAGAGCTCGGACTCACGAACAAAGAGACCGTCGACCTCTGCAACGACCTGGGGATCGGCGTCAAGAGCCACTCCTCCAGTGTCGTGGAGGCCCAGGCCGATCGCGTGCGCCGCAAGGCGGAACGCGAGGGACTGATCCGCGAGCCGGCGCCCGAGCCCGAGGAAGACGACAAGGCCGAGGCGCCGCCCGAGAAGGTGATGTCGTCGAAGAAGGCGGCGCCGTCGAAGGCCGCACCTGCGAAGAAGGCTGCGCCCGCCACGAAGGCGCCGGCATCCACC
>JBBKVY010000209.1:0-3589 GCA_037968675.1 Acidimicrobiales bacterium
GGTGGGGATCGCAACGGCATCGGCCGCTCCTGACACGAAGTACGCGAGCACGAACATGGCAGGGAGCGCGCCGGTCGCGAAGAGGCCGGCGGCGACCGCGCTGACGATCAATCCACGAGTTGCGGTTCGGCGGAGCAGATCGGCGTGCTCGCCGCCGGACGGTGCCAGAGCGATGCCGACAATCACGCCGATCGCGATGAGCGCCGTGATGAGGCCAGTCATCGCCGGCGGCAGGCCGATCTCGTCGGCGGCCGGCACGACGAGCGCCTCCGGGAGCACCGTGAACATGCCGACGCCGGCAAAGATCATCAGCGCGCGCCCACACAGCGGGTCGTCCCGCCAGATTCGGAGCCCTTCGCGAACGCCCTTGATCCCGATCGCTGCGTCTTCTTGCACCTCGTTCGCTGAGGTCGCGGAGAGGGTGCCGACCAATACGGCCGAAACGACGAACGTGGCGGCGTTTATGGCGAGCGCGGCAGGCGCGCCGAGGGCGGCGACGATCACACCTCCCAGCGCGTACCCGACGAGGATCTCCCCCTGCTGCAGAACGGCGCTGAACGAGAGTACGGCCGAGTAGTCAGCGGGGTCGGAGACCTCGAACATGGCCGCCGAGCGGGCGCCGGCGAACGCCACGGTGCACGTTCCGGCGGCGAACGCCAGCACGAGCAGAGCCTGTGTCGGGAGGGGGAGCAGCATCAGTGCGAACAGCGCCCCTCGGGCGAGGTCACTGACGACCATCACCCGAACGCGACCAAAGCGGTCGGCAAGCGTGGCGAGGAGCTGGCCGGGCCCGATCCAGGGCAGCAGCGAGACGATCGTGACCGCGGCGGCCCAGGCGACGCTCGACGACCGGGCGTAGACGAGCATGGCGAGCGCGAGACGTCCGGCCCAGTCACCGAACCCTGAGGCGGCCTGGGCAAGGAACAGCCGACGGAGCGCGGTGTGTCGGAGTGGAGAGAAGAATTGGCGGATGCGTGACACGGGAACCTCCGTGAGACAGCGGGTGCCGCAACGACACCCTGGGACAGCGGAATGACGACGGTGACGTGGTGACGCCTCGGACTGGGACTCCGAGCCGACGACCACGTCCACCGCGGTCGAAGTTGGGTGACGCCCCCGGCGAACCGGGCGACGTCAGTGGTGTGATTCAGGACCAGTGGACGCCACGCATGTGCGGTACCCCCATCTGTGCTTGCGTCGATTCGGGGAGCCGAACGACTGGGACGAGTCGAGTAGCCGACGGTGATGGGGCGACGGCTCGGACTGGGACTCCGAACCGACGACCGGATCACCTCGGTCGAACTTGTGACGACCCCGGCGAGCCGGGCGACGTCGGTGGTGGGATTCATGACCAGTGAGCGCCACGCATGTGCGGTCACCTCCATCTGTGCTGCGTCGATTCGGGAAGCCGAACGACTGGGACGAGTCGAGTAGCCGACGGTGGTGTGGCGACGCCTCGGACACTGTTTCCGAACCGACGACCACGTCCACCGCGGTCAAAGTTGGGTGACGTCCCCGGTTGGCCGGGCGACGTCACCGATGTGGATCAGGTCCAATGAGCGCCACGCATGTGCGATACCTCCATGTGATTGCGTCGATTCGGGGAGCCGAACGACTGGGACGGGTCGAGTAGCCGACGGTGATGTGTTGACGCCCGGACACTGTTTCCGAGCCGACGACCGATCACCTCGGTCGAACGTGTGTGACATCCCCGGTTGGCCGGGCGACGTCAGGGGTGAGATTCATCTCCAACTTGCGCCACGCATGTGCGATACCTCCATCTGTGCTTTCGCCGATTCGGCGAGCCGAACGAACTGGGACGAGTTGACTATCCGACGGTGATGTGGCGACGTCTCGGACTGGGACTCCGAGCCGACGACCGAATCACCTCGGTCAAGTAGTGCGACGACCCCGGCGAACCGGGCAACGTCACTGTGAGATTCACGACCAAGTTGCGCCACGCATGTGCAGTTCCTCCATCTGTGTTCTCGCCGACTCACTGAGCCGAACGAACTGGGACGAGTCGAGTATCCGACGGTGATGTGGCGACGTCTCGGACTGGGACTCCGAGCCGACGACCGAATCACCTCGGTCAAGTAGTGCGACGGCCCCCGGCGAACCGGGCGACGTCACTGTTGTGGTTCAGGTCCAACGTGCGCCACGCATGTGCGATACCTCCATCTGTGTTTTCGCCGACTCCCCGAGCCGGACGAACTGGGACAAGTCGAGTATCCGACGGCGCTGCGTTGTCCGCAATGCCACATGTCGGACATGTCCGACATCGGACAGCGCGCCGCACTGCCGAGTGGTCGCGCCCGACCCCTAGTGTCGTGACCGACAGGGCCGCGATGTGTCTTGCGTGGCCACGGGTGCTGGAGCGCCATCGAGAGGAGCGGGAGTGAACGAGGAAACCTGGCAGAGCGAGGACTTCTCGGAGTCGCTACGCAGCCTGGTGAGCAAACAAGCGGCTGACGTGTACACCGCACTGCTGGCCGGGGGGCCGATCGACGGCGAGGTCGGCCCGGCAGTCGAGGAGTTGGTGCAGGCGAGGCTCGTCGGCGTCGAACACGGAAGCAGGGCCCCGTTCGCGTTCCCGCCGCGGATGGCGCTGACCCGGGCCGTGCACGACGCCACGCGGACGTGGCTGGCATCTGCGCCAGACATCGACCGTCTGATGAACGCGCTCGACACCCTCGATTCCAAACCGCTTCCTGAGCTGGACGCCATGCCGTCGGCAGTGGACGACCTGGCGGAGCGCCAGAAGGCGATGGAGGCCATCGTGGTCGGCGCCACGAGCGAACTCGCGACGCTCCAGCCGTTCTCTGACGGAGACGGCGACGAGGATTACGAGTCCGGTGGATGGTCGTCGTGGGCTGACACCGACACACGGCGCCGTATTCGGCGACGCACCGTGTACGACGAGCGGCTGTTCCAGATCCGCGGGTTCGAGCGGGCGGTCCACGCAGAGGTCGCACTGGGCGAGGAGGTGCGGATCACCAGCAGCCACTTGCCCGGGTTCCTGCTCGTGGCCGACGAGCGGGTCGCCGCATTCACGCCCGAGCCGACGGGCATCGGGCGCATCAGCACCGAGACGAACCTGGTCGCACTATTGCACATGGCGTTCGAGGCGGCATGGGCGGCGGCCACGCCGTTGCAGCGAAGTACTGCGCTGGGCGACGACCTGTCGACCGTGCTCACTCTCATCGGCCTGGGGCACAACAACCGCAAGATCGCCACGATGCTCGGGCTCCACGAGCGCACGATCCGACGCCGAGTGAACGAACTCCTCGACCACTTCGACGAGATGGAGCGGACGGCACTCGTCCGGCATGCCCACGTCGCCCAGGCCGACGCTTGAGCGCTAGCTAGCCGGCCGTTGCGTGAGCAAACTGCGCAGAGCTTTGCGCAGTTTGCTCACGCAGTGCGGGGCCGCCGGCTCCGGTCGGGACGGTGCCGCCGTGTTGCTCTACATTGGTCGTTGGCGAGGGGGCTCCGATTCGGGTCCGCCGCGGGAGGGATGGGTCATGAGTGCGACCGATGACATGCACGCCAAGATGAAGCTGGCGACCAGCGAGGAGATCTGGGCGCC
>JBBKVY010000210.1:0-3468 GCA_037968675.1 Acidimicrobiales bacterium
CCAGCCTCACCGTCGAGGCCCTGCCAGCGACCGAGCTGTCGGGCTTCCGCATGCGCGACGACATGTCGGACACGCTGATCATCGCCATCAGCCAATCCGGAACGACCACCGACACCAACCGAACCGTCGACCTCGTGCGGTCACGCGGAGCGTCGGTCATCGCGATCGTGAACCGTCGTGGCTCCGATCTGACCGACCGCGCCGACGGCGTGCTCTACACGTCCGACGGTCGAGACGTCGAGATGGCCGTTCCGTCGACCAAGGCGTTCTACGCCCAGATCGCTGCCGGCTATCTCCTTGCCCTCGCCGTGGCCGAGCAGTGGGGCGAGTCGCCCGACCAAGAGCTGTTGCGGGCGATCCGCGACCTCCCCGACGCCATGGTCGAGACGCTCGCGACCAGACCTGCGATCGCCGAAGCCGCGCACGAGTGGTGCCCGTCGAGGCGGTACTGGGCGATCGTGGGCAACGGCACCAACCGGATCGCCGCAGAGGAGCTCCGGATCAAGCTGTCGGAGCTCTGCTACAAGTCGATCGCCTGCGACGCGACCGAGGACAAGAAGCACATCGACCTGTCGTCCGAACCGTTGATCCTCGTGTGCGCCGCCGGCCTCAACGGGTCCAACGTGGACGACGTCGCCAAGGAGGTGGCGATCTACCGGGCGCACAAGGCGGCCCCGATCGTGATCGCCACCGAGGGCGAAGGGCGGTTCGCGAGCGCGCTCGCGGTCCTGTACGTGCCCGAGACCCATCCGATGCTGGCGTTCGTGTTGGCGACGATGGTCGGCCACCTGTTCGGGTACGAGGCCGCGTTGGCGATCGACGGGCAGGCGCTCCCGCTCAAGCAGGTCCGTGCGGCGATCGAGGAAGCGTTGGAGGACGGCCCCCGCGACGGCGAGCATGTGCTCGCCTCGCTCCGTCGGACCACGACCGAAGCCGTGCAACGGTTCTTCGACGGACTCCGAGCCGGTCGGTACGACGGCCATCTCGAGGCATCGACGGCCGTCCGCATGGCGAACCTGCTCCGCTACGCCGCCGGCGCAGTTCCCCTGGGTGCCTACCAACTCGACTACGGCAAGGTCGGCACGCCGTCGGTCCTCGTCGAGGACCTCACCGCCGCGCTGACGCGTGGCATCGACGAGCTCACGCGACCGATCGACGCCATCAAGCACCAGGCCAAGACGGTCACGGTCGGCATCTCCCGAACCGACGAGTCGCTGCTCGAGGTGGCGCTCGTGCGTGCGGTGCTCGATGCCGGAGCGTCCCGCGACCGGCTCACCTACGCCACACTGCGGACGCTCGCCGACGTGTCACCGGCCATCGACACCGTGGTGGGCCACACCCGATATCGCATCGAGGGCGCGGTCGAGGTGGACGGGGGAGCGACCATCACCGTCATCGACCGCTCGGGTATCGCGCTCGACCTCCCACTGCGCACTGAGGCGAACCCCGTGCTCCGCGGCACCAAGCACCAGGTCGCCAGCGACCAGCTGGTGCTCGTGGGCAAGGGACGGAGCGACGGACGTTCGATCGTCATCGTGCCCGAGGTCAAGGACAACGAGACGACAGGGATCACGCTGCTCCACGTCCAGTTCGTCGAGTCGATGTCGGTGTCCACCGCTCGTGGGGTGCTCGCGGGCTATCGCCGCCGCCTCGCAGCCATCCGAGACGCCGTCACCGAGACCGAGCCGAGCTTCCGCGACGACCTGCTCTCGGAGATCCCGGTGGCCGACCTGCTCACGCTGCCCGTGAGCACGCTCGCCGACCGCTGGCGCACATGACCGTTGGCTGATGGTGGTACACCGATGAGGGCCGGACGACGACGATGACGATGATGGTGCTGGGCCTCGGCATCGATCTCGTCGAGGTCGAGCGATTCCGGGTGTCGCTGCGGCGCACGCCGTCGATGGTCGAGCGGATGTTCACCGAGGGCGAGCGAAGCTACGCGTTGGCTGCCAACGACCCGACCGAACGATTCGCGGTGCGGTTCGCCGCCAAGGAAGCGGTGATGAAGGCGATGGGCGTGGGCCTCGGCGCGTTCGGGTTCCACGACGTGGAGGTCGTGCGGGACCAGGGGGGCTGTCCGTCGCTCGGGGTCTACCGTCGGGCCGAGGAACTCGCTCGGGAGCGAGGAGTGACGGCGTGGCAGATCAGCCTGACCCACACCGCCACGTCGGCGGGTGCCGTGGTGGTGGCGTTGGGCGCACACGCATGAAGCCCGTGGTCCGCGTCGCGGAGATGGTGGCGATCGACGCCGAGGCGCCCGAAGATGTGGATCTACTCATCGACCGAGCAGGGCGTGCCACCGCGCGAGCCGCGTTGGACCTCTTGGGCGGACACTACGGTCGCCGGGTGGCGGTCCTCCACGGCGCCGGGAACAACGGTGCCGACGGCCGCCTCGCCGGGAGGGTCCTGGCGCGACGCGGTGTCCACGTGGTCGAGATCGACGTCACGACGGCGCCAGCAGTGCTGCCGCAATTCGATCTCGTGATCGACGCGGCGTTCGGCACCGGGTGCACGCGCGATCACGTCGCGCCGGATCCCGGGGACGCCGTGGTGCTCGCGGTCGACCTCCCGTCAGGCATCCATGGCGACACCGGCCGGGCCATGGGCCGACCGATGCGCGCCGATGCAACGATCACGTTCGCCGCGCTGAAGCCGGGGCTGCTGATGGGCGACGGGCCGTCGCATTCGGGCGACGTACGGGTGGCCGACATCGGCCTCGACGTGGGCCGGTCGACCATCGACCTCGTCGACGACCCTGGTTGTGCATCGCTGCTGCCGGCGCGGGGACCGTCGGCCCACAAGTGGCGGCAGGCCGTTCTCGTCGTCGCGGGGAGTCCCGGGATGACCGGTGCGGCGACGATGGCCGCCGCGTCGGCACAGCGGGCCGGCGCAGGCATGGTCCGCCTTGTCGCACCCGGGGTCGAGCGGTCGTTCGGCCCGGTCGAGACCGTGTTCACCGCGGTCGACGAGGGATCGTGGGCGGAGACCCTGCTCGACGATCACGATCGATTCCACGCCGTCGCGATCGGTCCGGGGCTGGGACACTCGATGGCGACGCGCCACCAGGTCCGGCTCTTCGTCGGTCGGACGGTGAAGCCGGTGGTCGTCGACGGCGATGGGCTCACGGCGCTCGGTGCCGACGTCGTCACCGTGCTCGCGGGGCGCACCGCTCCCACTGTTCTGACACCGCACGACGGTGAGTTCGAACGGCTCACGGGTTCTCGCCCCGGCGACGACCGTCTGGGCCCGGTCCAGGAACTGGCGATCCGGACCGGCGCGTCGGTCCTCCTCAAGGGTCCGACCACCGTCGTCGCCGCGCCCAACGGGGCCATCCGACTGGTCGATCGCGGCGACGTCCGCCTGGCCACGGCGGGCACCGGCGACGTCCTGACCGGGGTGATCGCCGCGATGCTGGCGGCCGGACTGGACGGCTTCGATGCGGCCGCCAGCATCGCGGCGATCACC
>JBBKVY010000211.1:0-3529 GCA_037968675.1 Acidimicrobiales bacterium
GCCAGCCTCGTGGAACTCACCGCCGGCGAACTCTCGATTCTTGACGAGGACTGACCCGCACCTATCGCCAGGCCTCGATCACCCGATCGCGAGCCGTCCCAACCAACGAAGATCGGCGCATCCTCGGTGGGTGATAGCTGCGCCAGATGCCCGGCGGGCCTGGCCTAGCGATCGGCGCAGCGATGTGGTCGGCTCAGCTCAGCCTCGGACACTCCTATCGGTCCAGGCAGCTCGGTCCAAGCGGTAGGTGCCGTCTCCCGCATCGACGAACCCGAGTTTTGCCATCGCGCGAAGAGAGGCGCTGTTTGCGGGATGCGCCTTCGCCATGATCCGTGCGTGACCGCGCCTGTCGAAGCCGTCGTGGATCACGGCCTTGGTCGCCTCCACTGCGATGCCCCTTCGATGGACGACCGGATCGAGCAGGCAGGCAAGCTCCTCGTCCAGAAAGACCGAGCCGACCACTCGGTCGCCCAACTCGACTACCCAGGCGCCCTCTGCGCCGACGTTGTTCGCCACGAACTGAGCGGGCTGGGGATGGTCGGCGTCGAGGTAGCGGCGGTAGTCGTCACACACTGCGAACGCCGCGAACGCATCGACATCGTCCTCCCGGAACGGCCGGAGTACGAGGCGCTCGGTACGCAGGATCACACAACCATGGTCGCAGGGTCGCAACCGTCATGTGCACCGGCTGCCAGTTCGCGCGGACCCCCGCCACCGCGGGGGCGCACCGATCATGCACGCCGAATGTCAGCTCCGCGGTTCCCAATGGGTCCGCGCGATCGGCGCGCACTGAGGCGGTCGTCGATCGAGTGGTTCAGAAGCCGAGGTCGCTGTCTGGTGCGGGGAGGTTGTTGGCGAGGATCTGGTCGAGAAGGTCGGGGAGGTCGCGCGGTCCGGTGACGACTCCGGCCGTTCGCATCTCGTCGCTGGTCCACCAGCGAAGGTCGCGGATGCCTTCTGCCCGGACGGCCGCTCTGGTGTCGGGGTCGACGTCGAAGTGCTGGCAGTTGCACAGGTACCAGCGTTCGTACTGGGTGAACCATCGTCCCTCGATGGGAAAGGTTCCCCCGCGTGTCCCGATCTGCGGTCCGATCACGAGATCGCGTCGTCCGAGCTCCTCGGCGAGTTCTCGTCGTGCGCAGTCGAGGTCGTCTTCGCCCGGTTCGATGCCGCCGCCGGGTGGAACCCACCACCGTTGCCCGGTCGAGTCGTCTCCGAACTCGGCCAGCAGCGTGCGGCCGTGCTCATCGACGACGACCACGCGGATCGACCATCGGACTGGGTCGACCTCGATCGAGACGGGGACGTCCGCCACGAGGGTTCCCGGGCGCCAGTCGGGCAGCCGCTCGACGACCTCACCCGCGGGGTCGATCAGGGCAGCGATCCCTGGAAAGTCTTCGTCTTCGGTCGAACCGGCCTGGGTGGCCATCGCCACCCACACGCCCAGCCTCGTTGCGTGACGCTTCGCGTCGGCGAGACCGGACCCCTCCCACCACTCGAAGCCCGCGCGCCAATCGTCCTCAGCCACGCGTCGCCCGTGCAGGCCGGGGGCGGAACAGAACAGGATCAACGACGCGCCAGCGGCGCTGGTCCGGTCCCACGTGAAATCAACGCCGGACTCGGCGCAGATGATCGTGCCGAACCGAACCGAGCCGTACTCGAACACCGCCGTGTCAGGGGCTGGCATGTACGGATCCTCGCCCTCACCAAGATGGCGCTTGCGTTGCACACCCGCGAGCTGCCCGTTCACCGCGTATGCCTGCGTGACCGCGAAGCCATCTTCCAGCGCTTCGGAAAGACCGAAGACCACAGCCATCCCGAGTCCCTCTGCTTCGGCGATCAGCTCGTGGACCACCGGGTCACCGAGGGAGATGGCCCGATCGGGGTGGGTGGCCGGGTCGACGGAGCCAGTCAGGCTGAACTCCGGAAACACGGCGAGCTCACAGCCCTTCCGGCGCGCCTCGACCATCGTCTCGGCATGACGCTCGAGATTGGCCCGTAGGTCGCCCTTCACGCACTCGATCGACGCCAGCAAGACCCGCACGTCCCGCAGACTGCCCCACCCGCTGACTCCCGCACATGACGAACGCGGAGATCCACCGATCGCGCGGCCTCCGACGTGCAGCAGATCGGCGCGTATTCGGAGACGGGCGCCGACGTCGTTGAGGACGCGCAGATCGCCTCAGGAGCGTCGGGTTGTCCAGGGTTGTCCGTTGTGGGACACCGCCGGGCGCGTCGATCTGGGTGAACTACTGCGGTCGGGCGCGACTGCAGCGAGTCCGTGCCACTCGTTCGCCAGGGAGCGAGGGTCGACTACTTCCCGTCGAAGAAGTCGTCGTGCGCCTGGACGTCCTCGGGCACATCCCACAGATCGATCACCCTGCCGTCGCGAAGGCGAAGGATGTGCACCTCGTCCAACGCGATCGACGCGCCGTCGGGACGGCTCGCCGTCTCGTGGAGGACCACGGCGGCGTGTTCGTCGTCGGCGTAGATGCCCCTGATGTCCAACGCCTGTGTGCCTGCGGTGAGCTCGAAGTTCTTGATCAGCGCGGCGGTGATCGCCTCGCGGCCCTTGTGGTCACCGCTGTTGGGGCCATCGCCACCGAAGTGGAACACGCAGTCGTCAGCCAGGTCGGCCAATGCCCCGTCGAGATCTCCCGCGGAGAACGACTCGTACGCGTTTCGGACGATGGCGACGTTGGGATGCTCGGCCATGTCAGGACTCCCCCTCCGGTCGACCGCGCGTCGACCGCGGCACGATGATAGGGGCTGAGGTCGTCGGCCGCTCGTCGATCCTTCGTGCAAGCGCGTGGTCGGAGGACACGACCGAGGCCGCTGCGATGCGCCAACGCGCTCCGACCGATCGAGCGCACGGAGCAGGGTTCGATCGGGCGTTCAGGGACGCGATCGTCCGCCGAGAACCGCTCTGTCGTGGATCACCGCACAGGTGCCGATGAGCCCGCCCAGATCACGCGCTACCTAATCACCTCCCCGACCGTCGACGACACCCGCGCTATCGGCGCTTCCCGAAGCGCGGTAGGACACGCTCAATCTCCATCGAGCTCTACCGGCGTAGTGCGCGGGCTGCCTCTGTGTGCAGGAGTGACCTCGAACGGTGCCTGGTCTCAACCGGGAGCCCAGGGCTTCTCCAGTTCTGTCAGCGCGTCGAGCCGCGTGAGCAGCTTGTTGAGGAGAGCGTCGAACTTCTTTGCTTCGGCGGTTGTGAAATCGGCCAGCATTGCCCCGTAGACCGTCAGGTTGGCGTCGAACGCCGCAGAGATCACGGTTCGACCGGCGCCGGTGATGCCGAGCCTCACCGCTCGGCGATCATGCGGATCTCGGGTCCGCTCGATGAGGCCCTGCTCTTCAAGCCGATCGAGTTTGCCGGTCATGCCTGATTGGGAGGTTTGCCCGAAGACGACTGCGGACGCCGTCGATTCGTTTGCGGGACCGTTTCGCGGCCTGGTCATCGCAGTTCAACGCAGCCGCACCGCCTCCGGACTCGGACGGCCGAACCCGACGCGACCCA
>JBBKVY010000212.1:0-4685 GCA_037968675.1 Acidimicrobiales bacterium
TCTGCGTCCTCGGATCGCGCGAGGTCTGAGCCGCGCTCCGAACCGGGCGCAAGATCTGGCGACGTGAGATCCGCGATCGGATCAAGAGCCATGACCACGGCATCGACACTGTTGAAACAGGCCCGCGCCGCGGCTGACTTGTCGACGCGGCCTGAGACAAGCGCGAAGCGCAGCCGGAGTGACCACGCGCGACCTCGCCCGAGCCGCGGGGAGTGCCCAGCCTCGGGTGACCGAGATCGAGCGTGGGGTCAGCGATCCACGAGTCGACACCCTCGAGGGACTGCTCCGAGCCGCCGGCTATCAACTCGTCGTCCTTCCCACACGCGCGCCGACGGCCTCGGCCGTCGCTCAATCGATCCGCGACGACGTCTCTGACCCAGGACCCGGCGCCGACGAACGAGCGTTCCGCGCGCTCCTCGTGCTCTCCGACGGACTCGCCAGCGCTGCCGACCCGATCAAGGTCGCGCTCTCCGTGACTCCCCCATCGTCGACAGGTGATCCCCGGTTCGACGCCGCGATCGCCGGCCTGGTCGAGCATCACCTCGCACCGTCTGGTCTGCCCATATCGGACTGGGTCGACGAACCGGCACGAGCTCTGGCGGAACCGTGGACGCCCGACCCCCACGCCGCAGACGACATTGCCAGGGACACGCCTGCGGCACTTCGACGACACGGCGTGTACCTCGCGGCGAGCGAGTTGGCGAGCATCTGAAGATGGTCACCCTCGACCGCCACAACATCGTCGATGCGCTGGGTGAGCTGCTCGACGTTCTCGCGACAGGACAAGCGACGGCACACATCCGGATCGTGGGCGGCGCAGCCCTGGCGATCAGCTTCGGCCGTGACGGAACCACGACCGACGTCGGTGCCCTCTACGGCTCATCCAATGCCGTCGAGAGGGCCGCTCGAGCCATCGCCCGGCGCCGAGGATGGCCCGACACCTGGGTCAACGACAAGGTGAAGATGTTCGCGACCCACTTCGACCAGCACGACGATAGGGACACGTTCGCCGTTCGAGACGGCGTCGAGATCCGCGTCGCGGGTGCACGGCTCCTCCTGGCGATGAAGCTACGCGCCGCAGAGGTCGACGCGACTCCAACGACATCGGCCTCCTGTTGGACGAGTGCAATGTCCGCACCGTCGGTGAGGCGCAGCACATCTTCGAGCACTTCTATCCCGAGGAGCTACTCCGCGAGCGCGCCCTCCGACAGCTCGAGGCACGATTCACCGAGTCGAGTAGCTGATCGCCAGGGCCACACGAAGCGCGCGGTGCGCGTACCGTTCGGTCCATGGCTCGCCGGATTCCCGACGACGACCGCCGCGACGCTGTCGGACGCCTACTCCGCGGTCTTGCTGACGGAGCCGATGCGATCGACATCTCCGCAGCAGTCGTCGACCTGCACCCGAAGAACGACACGTTCCCCGGCGAGATGTTCCTACGCGTCGGAGCCGCTGCGCTCGAGCTCGCCGCCGCCTCCGCAGACAACCCCATCGCCTACGAAGGACTCCGGGAGACGTACCTGACCGAGTGCAGCTTTCGCGGCAAGGAGAACCGAAAGATCCAGTTCGCGATCCTCGCCACCGCTTCGACACGTGGCGGGATCGAGCCCGATCTCCTCGAGGAGACCTACTGGTGGCAGACCGATGACTTCTGGCGGTATGCGTTGCTCGCCGCGATCGCGATCATCCGCTCGGCAGCGGCTCGGATGGACGTTCCGGTCTCGGACTTCGCACACACAATCGCTGCGGATATGGGTGTCGACCTCGAAGGCATCCCCGCGATTGGTTGATAGGAAGCGCGAGGATCACCCACATGACGGCACGTATGCTCGCCCGCTGCCGCCGAAGACATTCGATCGGCGACAGAGTCAGGCGACGTGGTCCACGAAGCCGAGCTCGTTGCCGTCAGGGTCCGCGATCGTGAACTTGCGGGTTCCGTACGGAGTGTCGAACAGCACCTCGACGACGACCGCCTTGTACTGAAGTCTCGTCCAGAGTTCGTCCGGGTCGTCGACGACGAAGTTGAAGCGTGCGCCCCGACCTTCCGCTTCTTGAATGGCGAAGACGGCGCCCGTAGAGGAACGAAAGTGGGCGTAGTTCGGTCGCGACTCGGGCCATGTCGCCTCGACTTCGAATCCCAGAACCTCGGTGTACCAGATGATCGCGGCGTCGAGATTCGAGACATTCGCCCGCACGTGACCGAGTCGAGTTTTCACGAGGAAAGCATGGCAGCCTCCGCCCAGGCGGACCGACTGCCGGGTACATCGCGTCCAGCGCAACAGATACCTGGGCGATCGGTGCGGCTGCCGTGCTCGGGCCGGCCGCCGGCGAGACTGCTGGCTAACGGCACTCCGTTGGTGCCCTCCGAGTCGTGGGACGTTGCCTGCTGTCAGTCTCGCTCCAACTCGTCGCCCGGCTCTCGGACGATCAACGAGATGCCTACGAGCAGAGCGATGACGGCGAGAAGCGCGAGCACTGCACCACCTGTAGACCCGCCGCGAAATTCTCTCGGCTCTTGGACGACCTGCAGACCTGCTGGAAACCCAAGCAGTCCGATCGCGATGAGGACGAGACCACGGGTACGACGCCTCCACGGCCATGCTTCGCCACGAGGGCCACCGACGATCGAGTTCAGTCGATGGGTGAAACTCCCGAGCGACTGCGGACCGTTGCGGTTCCATACGCTGAAGATCAGGATCATCAGCAGGCCCAGAACAACAGCAATGACTGCGTACTTCAATCCACGGATCGCCCAGAGAACTGCCACGTACGCGAGCACGGGAGTCAACCGTCGCAAGTAGGACTTCATTCGCAGGAGGACTCCGCCGCTCGCACCGCTGGAGACTGCCGGATCTTGTTGCTACTTGCCACGGGCATCTGGGTGATCAGTACTCCGCGGCCTCAGACGACTGAGCGTCCCTCAAGCGGCAGGCACGTGTGGAGACGGTCAGCTGATCGCCAAGATGAGCATGACGAGGAGCACAGCGGTGAGCGCAACCGGAATCAGGACGACACGTAGCGGTCGATCCGTCGGGAGTTGGTCGGTCATGAGGTCCACGCGCGCTTCGCCACCGAGGTCACCTGATGCGTCGCTGAACGGGCCGACTAGTGAGTAGAGCGAGTCGAGTGCCTCCAACCGCGAGGCAAACGAAGCCTCGATTACATGGCCGTCGACCACCGCTATCGGCTCACCACACTCCTGTTGAGCCATCAAGAAATCGACGACGTCGTCGGGACCGTGCAACCCCGCTTCGTCCCACGACACGCGCACCTCACGGTCCCGCCAGTTGAAGCCGACCGTGAAGGACACCACAGGAGATTGCCGGATCGCGGTGGGTCGAGGCCAACGCGAAAGGTTGATCGGCCGTGGGCACGGCGTCGTCAAGCGGAGACGTCGGACTCGACAATGGAGGTGACGGTCTTGCGGTTGAGTCCGGAGACCTCGGCGAGCTGGCGTAGCGATGCGCCAGCCCGGTGAGCGACGCGGATCATGTCATCGCGGAGCGCCGCCTCTCGGGCGGCTCGCTCGGCGCTGAGGCCGACCACGGCGAGAGCGGCACCGACCTCACCGTCTTCGCCGGAGCGGTACTTGTCGATCGCAGTGGTCGCCGCGGTCACCTGTGCTTCGGTGTAGCTCATAGTTCCTCCCGGAGGGACGCCGCCAACTTGTCTCGAATACCCATGAGCATGGGCACCCTCGCCGACATCTCGCGTCGAGCTTCGGCGTCGTTCAGGTGTGCCATCACCATCGCCAGAAGTTCCAGCGCCTCGACCCGTTCGAGTTCGACGTTCGCCATCGGCCCAATACTATCCGGCCATGGCCCGAAGCGGACCACCCGCTCCGAATGTCGGCTAGCGCGGGCCGTCGTCCAGCAGATCTGGAAATCGCGAGCGGCGAGTGTCCTCCGACGCTGCACCGAGCGACCCCCAACGAGCGGCACACAGGCAGTATCCGATTCGGTCATGCTGTGGCGGTGACGACGCTGTCGGAGCTCTCCAACATCGCCTCGCTCCTTCACGACGAGTGGTTTCACATCGAGAGGTTGGAACACAACGCCGAGCACCGGGAGGTGCGGCTGCCGATCTACGCCGGTCGCTGGAAGAAGCGTTGGTTCATCGAGACCGGCCAACCGCCGGAGGAGCCGACGCCTCCGCCCACGGCGACTCTCGTGGTGCGAAACGTCACCGATGTTTCAGTGAAAGATGACGCGGACGTCGGGTGGTACGGCGTCAGCCACCTCGAACACGACCAGGTATCCGGCGAGCTACGAATCATCTCGAACATCCCATGCGAGGTCGTGGTGGAGACCGACGAGTTGGACGTCGAACTGCTTCGCCCGTAGCGCACCGACTGCCGGATCTTGATGGCCGTCCGCACGCATAGTTGGGAATCGCGAGCGGCAGGTGTTCTTCCGGCATCGCGCTGAGCCATCAAAAACGATCGGCACGTAGGGGCGCTCCTACCCGGCGGTATGGGTCAGGTCAGGCGTCTAGCCGGTCGGTTTAGGTCCGGTGACTTCGGTCAGTAGGAAGCGGGACGCGCGCGTCGCCCGGTCTCGCAGGCGCGCTGTCGAGGCTGGGTCGTCGAGCAGGAGACTTCGCCGGGCCGCGGCGGAGGGAACGTCGACGAGTGCGAACAGCAGATCGCGTTGGTCGAGCCCGTATCGAGTCGCGACGCCGTTCAT
>JBBKVY010000213.1:0-2822 GCA_037968675.1 Acidimicrobiales bacterium
TCTGCGTCCTCGGATCGCGCGAGGTCTGAGCCGCGCTCCGAACCGGGCGCAAGATCTGGCGACGTGAGATCCGCGATCGGATCAAGAGCCATGACCACGGCATCGACACTGTTGAAACACGCCCGCGCCGCGGCTGGCGTGTCGACGCGGGCGCGTGCTGCCGTTGCGGGAAGCGCGCCGCCGCGCATCTCCGAGATCGAAGGCGGTGTCAGCGACCCGCCCCCCGCTCCGACAGGCGACGCGCGATTCGACGTTCACGTTCGCGGGGGATGGTGGCGTAGCGCGCTTCGCACCGCCTTGGAAGGGGCGGGTTTCGGAGGCGACCGTGACAAATTCGACGTCTGAAACGGGCCGCGAGCAGCCGTCCGGTTAGTCGGTTACCTTCATCTCGACGACTTCGAGTGAGGTGCGGGCGCATGTTCTTCCACGACTATCTCGACTATTGGGCGAGGCGCGACCCGGATGCGGTGCTGATCACCGACGGGAAGCAGACGGTGACGCGCGCGGAGTTCCGTGTTCGAACCCATCAGATCGCGAATCTGTTGTCGTCGCACCTTGAGGCGGGACAGCGGTTCGGCCTGCTCGGCAAGAACTCGATCGACTACCTCGCGACGCTCTACGCGGCCAGTCGCTGTGGTGCGGTTCCGGTGCCCCTCAACTATCGGCTCGCGCCACGCGAGTGGCAGTTCATCCTCGATGATGCCGAGGTGCGCGTGGTGATCGCCGATGGCGAGTTCACCGAGGGGATCGACCAGGTTCGCGGTGAGCTCGCCCCCGATACGTTCCTACAGTTCGACGGCAACCGCGACGGGTGGATCGGCTTCGAGGAAGCCGTGGCGACCCAGTCGTCTGAGCCGACGCGACGTGATCTGTCCCGCGATGGCCTCGCTTATCAGATGTACACCTCCGGGACCACGGGCCTGCCGAAGGGCGCGATGATCAGCCAGCGTGCGGTCACGACGCACATCGCGCAGTGCGGACCCATGTTCGGCCCCTCCCAGAACCCCCGCTACCTGATCGTGGCACCGATGTATCACGCCGCCGGGGCTATCACGGCGATCAACGCCCTGTCGGTCGGGGCGTCGTTGTACTCGATGGCCGATTTCGTGCCCGGGGAGGTGGCACAGGTGCTAGCCGAGGAAGGCGTCACGGCTGCCACGCTCGTACCGGCCATGATCCAGGCCCTACTCGTGTTCGTGCCCGACATCTCGACCATGGACTTCAGCCGCCTAGAGACGATCGTGTACGGCGCTTCCCCCATCGCCGCCGAGACACTGCGCAGCGCAATGACGACCTTCGGATGCGACTTCGTCCAGGCCTACGGAATGACCGAGATGACCGCGATCGCCACGGCGCTGATGCCCGAGGACCACGTACGCGCGTTGAACGGCGAGGAGCACCTGCTGGCGTCGGCAGGTAGGCCGAGCGTGGGCGTCGAGATCCGTATCGTCGACGGCGACGACAACGACCTCCCGACCGGCGAGGTCGGCGAGATCATCGTGCGCTGCCCCAACGTGATGGACGGCTATCACAAGCGCGACGAGGCCAATGCCGAGACGCTGCGCGGTGGTTGGATGCACACCGGTGATGCCGGATCCCTCGACGACGAGGGTTTCCTGTTCGTGTCGGACCGGGTCAAGGACATGATCATCTCCGGCGGCGAGAACATCTACCCCCGCGAGATCGAGGACGTGCTGTTCCAGTTGCCCCAGGTTGCCGACGCCGCGGTGATCGGTGTCCCCGACGACCAGTGGGGCGAGTCGGTCAAGGCCATCATCCAGTTGAAGGAAGGCGAGAGCCTCACCGACGGAGAGGTGCTCGCCCACACTCGTGCCAACCTCGGTGGGTACAAGCAGCCCAAGTCGGTCGAGTTCATCGACGAGATCCCTCGCAACCTCTCCGGCAAGGTCCTGAAGAAGGATCTGCGCGCTCCGTACTGGGAGGGTAAGTCGAGGGCCGTCAACTGACCTGATCCGAACCCGCACCGCAGCCCTTGAAGTCCGATCTCGCCGGCGGACGATACCTCCGGGGCCCACCAAGCAATGTCGTGGCCAGCAGCGAGGTAACGACCGGAAGGCGACTGGCCGTTACCCGCGACTACGCCGCCACCAACCCGCGGAGCCGGTCTGCGAAACCGCCACGCTGATTGGCACGGACTGAGGGTCTCCGTCTGCGAAATCTGAAGGTCGGCCGCCCCCACTGCCGGATCTTGGTGGTCCCTCGCACGCGTATCTGGTTGATCGGTGCTCACGACCACCTCGACCGTCGACTCCGCCGGCCCGCAGGTCATCGGCACGTATGAGCGGCGTCGCGGCTGCGTCGGGATCGCTCAGGTCTCGGCGAGGATTCCGACGGCCACGATCATCAAGATCATCGTGCCCAGAAGTCTGATCACGAACGGCGATCTCCACATGGCAGTGACCATCCGCGCGGGAACCGATCGCGTGGAGACTGTCGAACCGGCGTTGAGCCGTCGAACCACCAGCCCTGGGCGTGATACGCAGACGAGGCCGATCACTGCCCAGGCAAGCGCGAACAAGGGCGGCACCCACAGCAGGGCGATCATGGTGAGCCAGAAGCCACCGACGACCAGGCAGCCGTAGCGATTCTCGCCTCGACCCGCTGGCTGCCCGACGACGCGGTCAGGCCCCGCTGTGTCCGCCAATTCGTCGTCGGTCACCGCGAGAGACTGCCGGATCTTGATGGCCGTCCGCACGCATAGTTGGGAATCGCGAGCGGCAGGTGTTCTTCCGGCATCGCGCTGAGCCATCAAAAGCGATCGGCACGTAGGGGCGCTCCTACCCGGCGGTATGGGTCAGGTC
>JBBKVY010000214.1:0-12979 GCA_037968675.1 Acidimicrobiales bacterium
CCGCCGCTGCCGCCGCTGCCTTGGCCGCCGCAGCGGCGATCGCTTTCTGCTCGGAGGCGTACTTGGCCCCGAGTTCCTTGTCGAGCGTCGCCAGGCTCGCGGCCTCACCGAGGCGCTGGTCGAGACGTGTCTGCACGTCGGCGGCGACCTTCTGCTGCTGGTCACGGGCCGTGCTGACCTCAGCGAGCTTCGCATCGACCGCATTGCGGTTCTGCTCTGCCGCAGCGGAGGCGCTCTCGGCGTTCGCCCGCGCCGTCTCGAGATCTTCGCGGGCCCGCTCGAGCTGGTCGAGTACATCCAGCTGGCTCGACGACTTGGCATCGAGCAGCGACTTCTTCAGCTCGGCCTCACCGATGGTCGACGAGGAGAGCGAATCGATCACGCCGGAGGAGCTGGGGGGACGCACGAACGCCGCGATGGCCACGTTCTTCACGGCGGCGTCGAGTTCGACGATCTCGGCTTCCTTGGCTGCGACCTCGGTGGTGGCCGCCTCGAGCGCAGCCTCGGCCTCGGCCGACTTGCGTTCCGCGTCGGCGAGCTCCGCCGTCTGGGATGTCACGTTGGCGTTCAGCGTCACCAACGCCGCCTCGACCTGGGCGTCGCTGGCCTGGAGGGTGTCGACCTGGGCGGCGACGGCGGCCCGCTTGCGCTGGACCTCGGCGCGCTCGGACTTGGTGTCGGCTCCGGCGGCAGCGGGGACGAACACCGTCGTGACGACCAGGGCGGCGGCGAAGAGGACCCGGAGCGGATGCTGGATTCGGAGAGTCATGAGGCGGTGGGGAGAGGAGGAGAGGGTGGGGGGAGGGGACACACGACCGATGGAGCGGCCCTGCAATGTTGCGAAACGGTAACAAACCATCGCGTGTTTGTCACACTGAGGACAAGGTAGCCGCCGTCGTCCCCCGCGGCGCGGACACCGTGGCCGCCTCGGACCTACTCCAAGACGTCGACGAAACGCTCGAGTTGGCGCAGGTTGCGGCACTCGTAGACGCCGTCGGTGTAGCCGGCGTACTCACCCATGATCGAGTCGCCCGTGTCCCAGTACGACTTGGGTTCCGGGTTCAACCAGTACACGTGGCGGGCCCGATGCTGCATCTCCTTGACGACCCACGACTGTGAGGCGTGGTAGTTGTTCCGCGCATCGCCCAGCAGCAGGACGGTGGTCTTGGGGCCCACATCCTTGCCGTAGGTGCTCCAGAAGACCTCGAAGGCATGTCCGTAGTCGGAGTGGCCGTCGACCCAGACCACATCGGCCTCGGTGTTGACCCGGTGGACGGCCTCGGCGATGTCCTCGACGCCCTCGAACAACCGGGTGACCTCGTCGACACCGTCGATGAAGACGAAGGCCCGCACCTTCGAGAACTGGCCCTGGATCGCGTAGACGAGATGCAGGGTGAACCGGGCGAAGCTGGCGACCGAGCCGGAGATGTCGGCGACAACGAAGATCTCGGGTTTGGCTGGTCGGGGATAGCGGAACTTGGGCTCGGCCGGGACGCCGCCGTAGCTCAGCGAGTGGCGGATGGTGCTACGGAAGTCGAGCGGGCCCTTGCGACCGTGGCGCCGTTTCCGGGCGAGGCGCACGGCCAGCTTGCGGGTGAGCGGGTAGATCGCCTTGCGCAGCATCGCCATCTCCTCGCGAGAGGCGTGCATGAAGTCGATGTCCTCGGGCAACGGCTTGCGCAACGTCTTGGCCATGGCCTCGACACCACGATCGGCGACCAGTCGCCGGCGGATCTCGGACTCGATCTCCTGCTTCAGGTGCTCGATCCGGGTCTGGTACTCGTCCTGTTCCAACCGCTCCTCGAGCGCGCTCAGTGGATCGGGTGAATCCTCCCGGGACTGCTCCATCAATTTGTCGAGCACACCGTCGAGGTCGAGATGACGCAGCGTCCGGTAGAGGTAGTAGGTGCCGCCGACCGGCCGACCGGGCTCCATGCCGGCGAACCGCTTGACCGACTGCTGGGCGACGGCGCGCATCATGCCCTGGTCGCCCTGCTGCAACGCCTTCATCAGCATCTGGGCGATCTCTTCGGGCGTCATGGCGTCCATGGCGCCACCGCCACCCGAGCCCTCACCCTCGTCGCCCTGATCGCCCTGGAGCTGTTCCATGAGCTCGTCGAGTGCGTCGGACAGGTCGGCGTCGGGATCGATCTCGTACTCGGGTCCGCGGTAGCTGAAGTAGACCTCGAACACCGTTTCGAAGGCCCGCCAGTGCGAGTTGTTCTTCACGAGCGTCGCCGCCAGCGCGTACTTGAACGCCTCGCGGTCCTCGAGTGGGATGTGCTTGACCGCCTCCATGGCATCGAGGTTCTCGGTCAGGCTCACGGGGAGACCGGCCGAACGGAGCTCCTGGATGAAGCCGGCGAGCAGTTCGTTGAGCGCGACGCCGGCGCCCTTCTCTGCCTCGGAGAGCGTGCCGTCAGCCACGTCGGGGCGTCCTCACGAACCAGCGGCGTCGGCGTGCATCTCGGACTTGGTGTCCTCGAGCTCGCGCAGCGCCTTGGTGATGTCCGAGTGGTACTTGAGCAGGATGTTGATGGTGCTCCGCGCGGTCTCGGCGTCGATCTGGTTCACACCGAGCAACAACAGGGTGCGGGCCCAGTCGAGCGTCTCGGAGACCGACGGGCTCTTCTTCAGCTCGAGGTTGCGGATCGACCGCACGATGCGGGCGACCTGATCGGCGAGCGAGTCGGTGATGTCGGGCACCTTGGTGAGGACGATCTCCTTCTCGCGCTCGAGGTCCGGGTAGTCGACGTGGAGGTAGAGACAACGCCGCTTGAGCGCCTCGGACAGCTCACGGGTGTTGTTCGACGTGAGGAAAACCATCGGGATCTGCTTGGCCTCGATCGTGCCCAGTTCGGGGATCGACACCGTGTAGTCGGAGAGGACCTCCAGCAGCAGCGCCTCGGTCTCGACCTCGACACGGTCGACCTCGTCGATCAGGAGCACGACGGGATCGTCGGCGGTGATCGCTTCGAGGAGCGGCCGGGTCAGGAGGAAGTCGTCGGAGAAGATGTCGCCCGACAGCTCGTCCCATTCGTCGGAGCCGGTGTCGTCCCCCTTGCCGGCGGCCTGGATGCGCAGCAACTGCTTCTTGTAGTTCCACTCGTACAGGGCCTTCGACTCGTCGAGGCCCTCGTAGCACTGGAGGCGGATGAGGCGGGCGCCCGACATCTCGGCGACCGACTTCGCGAGCTGGGTCTTGCCGGTGCCGGCGGGCCCCTCCACGAGGATCGGCTTCTGGAGACGATCGGCCAGATAGACGATGCCGGCGATGCCCTCGTCGGAGAGGTATTCGACCTTGGCGAGGCCCTCGCGGACGGCGGGAACGGACTCGAAGCGGGGCGCAGTCATGGTCTGACGTTACCGGCACGCTTGACCGGCCGGTCAAGTCAAAATGGCCAGAGACGGCACCGGCCTACGATCGTTCCGTGGACCACTTCGACGTCGACCAGTTCCTCTCCTCGTGTCAGGCCGCAGTCTTCGAGACCGAACGCGTCGCTGCGCTGCGATCCGTCCTCGACCGGGCCGCAGCGCAGCGCATATCGGTGCGCGAGGTCCTCGGCGAACCGACGACCGGATCGCTGACCGTGCTCCACCACGCTCCCGATCTGACGGTGCTCAACGTCGTGTGGACGCCGGCCATGGTCATCGAGCCGCACGACCACTCGATGCTGGCGAGCATCGCCGTCTACGAGGGCGGCGAGGACAACGCCTTCTTCCGGACGCGAGACGACGGCACCATCGAGGCCGCAGGTGGACGAACGCTCGCCGCCGGAGACGTCGCCGTACTGGGGCCCGAGATCATCCACCGGGTCCGAGCGAACGCCGACCGGTACACCGGAGCACTCCACGTGTACGCCGGCGACTTCTTCGCCCGAGATCGACATACATGGGACGAATCGACCGGTGCACCGACCGAGGACGACCGTCCCGTGGCGCAGCTGTTCGCCGAGGCCGAAAAGGCCCGGTCCCGGAGCAGGTAGGCGAGGAGCGCGCCTTCTTGGCTGCTGCTCACAGTTTCGACTGGAGCGACTGCGCCACCGACTTCAGGGTCGACGTGTCCGACGCGGTGCCGGTCGCATGCGGCCGTCGAAGCCGTTCCGAGATCTCAGCCCCGGACCTGACCGTTGCCCCGCACGACGAACTTCTCGGTCGTCAGCTGACGGAGACCCATCGGTCCGCGGGCGTGGAGCTTCTGGGTGGAGATGCCGATCTCGGCACCGAACCCGAACTCCTCGCCGTCGACGAACCGCGTCGACGCGTTGACGACCACCGCTGCGGCGTCGACCTCACGCGTGAAGCGATCGGCGGACAGGAGGTCGGTGGTGACGATCGCCTCGCTGTGGCCGGAGCCGTGTGCGGTGATGTGGTCGATGGCCTCGTCGAGCGAGTCGACGACGGCGACACCGAGCTTCAGGTCGAGGTACTCCTCGCTCCACTCCGCCTCGGTGGCCGCACCGATCGACGGAGCGACGCCGCGTGCTCTGCTGTTCCCGACCAGTTCGACGTCCGCGAGCGCTCCGACGACCCTCGGGAGGAACTCGGCTGCGACCGCGGCGTGGACGAGCAGCTTCTCGGCGGCGTTGCAGACGCTCGGCCGCTGGGTCTTGGCGTTGACGACGATGTCGAGTGCCATGTCGAGATCGGCAGCAGCATCCACGTACACATGGCAGTTTCCGGCGCCGTCGATGACGAAGGGCACGGTGGCGTTGTCGAGGATCGACTGGATCAGCGACGGCCCGCCACGAGGGATCAGGCAGTCGATGTGTCCGCGCAACTGCATGAACTCGGTTGCGGCCTGCCGACTGACGTCGTCCACCAACACCAGCGCATCCTGCGGGAGCCCGGCCTTGTCGAGACCGTCTCGCAGGATCGCGGCGATCGCGGTGTTCGACTCGATCGCCGCCGACGAACCGCGGAGAAACGCGACGTTGCCGGATTTGAGACACAGACCGAACGCATCGCTCGTGACGTTGGGTCGCGACTCGTAGATGATGGCCACGACGCCGAGCGGAACCCGGACTCGGCTGATGTGGAGCCCGTTCGGCCGGACCCAACCGTCCGTCACCTCGCCCACGGGATCAGGCAGCGATGCCACCTGTCGGAGGCCGCCGGCCATGCCCGCGATGCGGTCCCTCGACAGCCCGAGTCGATCGAGCAGTCCCGGCGCCATCCCGCCGGCTCGTTCTCGGTCGACGTCAGCCCCGTTGGCGGCGAGCACTTCGTCGCCTCGGCGCTCGAGGAGATCAGCGGCCGCGTGGAGCGCGGCATCCTTGGCCTCGGTCGAGGCGGTGGCCAGCGGCCGTGATGCGGCCTTGGCGCGAGCACCGAGGGTTGCGACGGGGGTTCCGGCCATCCTGTCAGTGTATTTGGGCCGCTCGACCCGGTCCGCAGGACCCCGTCCCCCGATCGGGCAGACTCGGCGGCGTGCAACCGGATCCAGCGCTGGGCGACGCAGTCGACTCGTTCTGCGACGCGCTCGGACCCCGCGTCCGGGAGCTCGCCGGTTCGGTGGCCGGGATCGACGGCGAGCAGGTCGAAGCCGACGTTCGGGTCGAGGCGTACAATCTGGCGGCGGCGTTCATCGACTGCGACGGTCTCCACACCGACAACGAGCTGTGGGCCTTCATCGCCACCTTCGGACCGCGTTTCGGCGGGTCGCTGGCCGAGGCACTGCCGGCGGATGTTCGCGCCGCCCGTCTCGTCACCGGCCGGAAGAGCTTCCTCGATGCTCCATCAGACCTGCTGGAGGTGCTGCTCAGCGCGGACGGTCGCGACGGGACGGACCTGGCGAGCCTGTACTACGACCGAGCGCTCGCGATCGGGTTCGCCATCGCCAGCATCGACCAACTGGCCTCGCCGGTGGAGCTCGCGGCGATCGAGTCGTTCCGCGGTCGCATCCTCGATCGCATCAGCGCCACGAAGGGAGTCGACCGGCAACAGGCCGCACACACCGCCGGCGCAGCGCCGGCGTCCGATGCGGCCGAGACGGAGACCGACGAGCGTCCCCCGGCGCGCCCCGTCGACGAGGTCCTCGCCGAACTCGACTCCCTGATCGGGCTCGAGGGTGTCAAGGCCGAGGTGAAGCTCGTCGCCGACCTCACCCGTGTGCAGCTGCTGCGGGCCGAGCGTGGCCTCCCCGTCCTCGATCAGTCCCGACATCTCGTGTTCTCCGGGAATCCGGGCACGGGGAAGACGACGGTTGCCCGGCTGCTGGCCGAGATCTACCGGTCGCTCGGGGTCGTCGAGAAGGGCCACCTGGTGGAGGTGGACCGCTCGGGCCTCGTCGCCGGGTTCGTCGGGCAGACGGCACCGAAGGTCGTCGGCGCCTTCGACGAGGCCGACGAGGGCGTGCTGCTCATCGACGAGGCGTACTCACTCGTCCGCGGCAGCGAGTCGGACTTCGGGCGGGAGGCCATCGACACGATCGTGAAGCTGGTCGAGGATCGTCGCGACCGGATCGTCGTGATCATGGCCGGGTATCCCGACGAGATGGATCAGCTGGTGTCGGCCAACCCCGGGTTGCGCTCGCGATTCCCCAAGACCATCCACTTCCCCGACTACTCGAGCGACGAGCTGATCGCGATCTTCCGGATGCGCTGCGACAAGGGTGGCTACCTCCCCACCGACGAGGCCCTCGACGCGGTCCGGACCCACCTCGACGCGGTCGAGCGCGACAAGGGCTTCGGCAACGGCCGGGTCGCCCGCAACATCTTCGAGGCCGCGGTCGCCCGTCAGGCCTCTCGCATCGTCGATCTCGACGACCCGAGCGACGGCGATCTCACCGCGCTGGAGCAAGGGGACATCCCTCCGTTCCACGAGCCGGGCGGCGACAACGGGGCCGACGGTGCGGGACGATCCCCCGAGAGGTGAGCGGTAGCGTCCTGACCACGATGAAGCGCGTGGGCGCCCTGCTCGGGGCTGTGGTGATGGTGGTGGCGGCGGTCGCTGTCCGGGGGACCTTCGACGATGGCGACAGCGACGGACCGACGAAGTCGGGCGGAGGGCTCCTGTGCCCGACCGACCTCCGGGACGTCTGCGAGCTGGCCCAGACGAGCCCGCGGATCGAACTGGCAGGCACCACTGCGGACGATCTCGTCGAGAACGAGGACGGGTCGGCACTGGACGGCGGGATCTGGATCGTGCCGGCGGCGTGGGCCCGGCTCGTGATCGACGAACGCGCCCGACTCCAGCTCGCGAGGGACTACGAAATCGTCGGCCAACCACTGGCGAGCGCACCGGTCGTGCTGGCCGTCTGGGGCGAACGCGCCGAACAGTTGGCGGCGACGTGTGGGCGACCGGTCGACTGGCAGTGCCTGTCGGAGCAGGACGGCACCGCGCTCGCCGGCGGCGATCGGGTCCGGACCGGCGCGCCCCCCATCGAGTCTGCGACCGGACTCTCGGTCGCAGCAGCGCAGGCCGCGAATCTCCTCGGCGCCACCGACTACGCCACCAACGACTTCGACGGCTCGTTCAACTCCCTGGCCAGCCGTCTCGCCTCAGGCCAACAAGCGGACCCGGTCACGACCATGAGGACCCAGGGGCCGGGACGCCTCACGGCGACCGGAGTGGTCGCTGCCGACACCATCGACTTGACGACCAACTTCGGCACGATCAGCCCGGTCGCCGACGTCCAACCGACAGTCCGAGTCGACATCGTCGCCGTGGTCCCGACCGGCGGCTCGCTCGATGGCGGAGTCCGAGAAGACCTGCAGCGCGCCCTCGCCGACGCCGGATGGAGTCTTCCCGCCTCCGGTCCCGACGGGCTCCCGGGAGGCAGCGTGCTCGCCGCGCTGCGTACGTTCTGGAACGAGAACCGATGAGGAGAACCAACGTGTTCCGTCGCATCAGCATCACCCTCACGATCGCCATCGCCGCCGCGGCATGCTCCGGCGGCGAGAGCGGGCTGTCGCTCGACGACAACGGCAACCCGATCATCGACCCCGGCGACTGTCTCGTGGTCGACGTCGCGGTCTCGTCCGAGAAGATCGAGCTGCTCTCGAAGCTGGCGGCCGACTTCGTCGAGTCGGACCTGGCCGAGACCGATGGCGGTGAATGCATCGCACCGATCGTCCAGTCCAAGGCGTCGGGTGGTGCGGCGCAACTGCTCGACAACGGATGGGACGAGGCGTCCGAAGGGCCCCGTCCCGTGATCTGGTCTCCCGCGTCGAGCGCCTGGGGCACGGTCCTCAACCAGCGATTCGAGACCAGCGGGCGCGAGCCCATCGCCACCGACGCCACGCCGTTCATGCTCACGCCGCTCGTCATCGCCATGCCCCGCCCGATGGCCGAGGCGCTGGGGTGGCCCGACGAGGACCTCGGCTGGGGCGACGTGCTCGAGCTGGCCCGCTCGGCACAGGGTTGGAGCGACTTCGGGCACCCCGAATGGGGCGCGTTCCGGCTGGGCAAGACCAACCCCAACTTCTCGACGTCGGGGCTGTCGGCGCTCATCGCCCAGACCTATGCCGCTGCCGGCACCACCAGCTCGCTGTCGGCGGAGGACCTCGCGAAGCCCGAGGTGGTCCAGTACGGCGCCGATGTCGAATCGGCCGTCGTCCACTACGGCGACACGACCCTCACCTTCATGAACAACTGGTACCGCGCCGACCAGCGCGGCAGCCCGTACTCCTACGTGTCGGCTGCGGCGGTCGAGGAGAAGTCGGTCATCGACTACAACACCGGCAACCCCGATGGCGTGCTCACCCAGGGTGAAGAACCGCGCGAGCCCCGGGTGCCGCTCGTCGCCATCTACCCCGAGGAAGGAACCCTCTACTCCGACAACCCGATGATCGTGCTCGACGCAGAGTGGGTCTCCGACGACGAGAAGGCGGCGGCAGCGAGATTCGTCGAGTTCGTGCAGCTGCCGGAGAACCAACAGAAGGTCCTCGAGTTCGGCTTCCGGCCCGGCAACCCCGACGTCGCGGTGGGCGCGCCGATCGACGCATCGAACGGGCTCGACGCCACGCAGCCCCAGACCCTGCTCGACGTCCCTCCCCCGGCGGTCACGGTCTCGATCCTCGATGCGTGGGACACGCAGCGCAAGAGCGCCCGCGTGACCCTGGTGATCGACGTCTCGGGCTCGATGGGTGACGTCGCAGACAGCGACACGGGCGAGACGAAGCTCGACCTCGCGAAGCGTGCCGCGGTCGATGCCCTCGACGAGTTCAAGGACGACGACGACGTCGGCCTCCGGATCTTCACCAGCGACCTCGATGCGTCGGGCGCAACGTTCCTCGACCTCGTCCCGCCCAGTCGGGTCGGCGACGTCCGGGAGAACCTGGCCAACCGCATCCGCGACCTCGTCCCGCTCAACGCCACGCCCCTGTACGACGTGACCCAGGCGACCTACGACGAACTGGACGCGACCTACGATCCCACACGCATCAACGCCATGGTCCTGCTGACTGATGGTCGCAACGACGACGGCGACGGAAGCGACGACGGCCAGCAACTCGACGCCTTGCTCGAGACCCTGACGACGGGAGCCGAGGGAGCCACGAACAAGCCGGTACGCGTGTTCCCGATCGCGTACGGCGGAGACGCCGATCTCGGCACGCTCCGCCGGATCGCGGAGGCGTCGAACGGCGCGGTCTACGACGCGTCCGACCCACGCTCGATCACCAAGGTCTTCACCGCGGTGGTGAGCAACTTCTGAGGGGTGGTCGCGTAGCCTCCCATCGATGTCCCAACTGTCCTTCCGGGACCGATTCCTGACGCCGCGTGTCGCGCGGGCCATGACCGCTCCGGGCAGCATCTTGCTGGCCGGCGCCGGAGCCAGCGTCGCCATCGCCACCGGACTGCCCCTCCTCATCGCACCGGTGGTCGGCGTCGCTGCCTGGGCGGCGAGGGTGTTGGTGGCGGTGCCTCGAAACCCGAAGACCGAACGGATCGACCCCTTCGACGTGCCCGAACCGTGGCGGAGTTCGGTGGTCGAAGCCCTCAAGGCACAGGTTCGTTTCGATCAGGCCGTCGCCGCCACTGACACCGGCCCCATCCGCACCCGGCTCGAGTCCATCGGTCAGCGAATCGATGACGGGACCAGAGAGGTCCAACGCATCGCGCAGCGCGGCACCCAACTCACCGCCGCCCGACGTGCGGTCGATGCCGAGGCCGCGACCGCTGAGCTCGCCACCGTCCAACGAGATGCCGGCGAGGGATGGGCGGCCGGATCCAAGCTCGAACGAACCGCCCAAGCGCTCCAGGCACAGATCGACACCGCCGCCCGCCTCGACGGCCTGATCGACGACGCACGAGCCCAACTCCGCGTCATCGATGCGCGACTGGACGAATCGGTCGCCCGGGCCATCGAGCTGTCGGTGCAACTCGACGACGTGGAGGGCCTGCGTTCCGTCGACGCCGACGTGGACGACCTCGTGACCGAGATGGAAGCGCTCCGGCAGGCCCTGGAAGAGACCGGCGATCCCGGGTCGAGGGCGACCGAAGCGTGACCACGGCGGGGTCGGGAACGACGGGCACGCACGCCGACGAACCGCGCAACGGCGCATCGTCGGTCGGGGCGGGCATCCTGCTCTCGCGACTGTCCGGTCTCGTCCGCGAGATCGTGACCGCCGGCGTACTCGGGCTCGGCGTCTCTGCCGACGCGTTCCGAGCGGCGCTCCGGATCCCCAACCTGATGCAGAACCTGCTCGGTGAGGGGGTGTTGTCGGCGTCGGTGATACCGGTCTACTCCCGCCTCGTCGACACCGATCGAGAAGAGGCCGGGAAGACGGCCGGAGCGATCGCCGGGCTCCTGGCCGCGGTCACCTCGGTGTTGGTCCTCGTCGGGATGGTGGCGGCGCGACCGATCACCATCCTGCTCACGCCGGGGTTCCGCGACGACCAGGCGAAGCTCGATCTGACGGTCTCGCTCGTGCGGATCATGTTCCCCGGCATCGGCGTCCTGGTGCTCTCGGCGTGGTGTCTGGCCATCTTGAACTCGCACCGCCGGTTCTTCCTGTCGTACGTGGCGCCAGTGCTGTGGAACCTCGCGCAGATCGTCGTCGTGGCCGTGGTGGCGATCGGCGGCAGCACCGAGCGTTCGCTGGCCAACGCCCTGGCATGGGGCGTGGTGATCGGCGGATTCGCCCAGCTCGTGGTCCAGATTCCCGCGGTCCGATCCCTCGTCCCGGACCTCCGACTCTCGCTGGACCGCCGTCGACCGGGCGTCCGCGACGCCCTGAGTCGCCTCGGTCCCGTGATCTTCGGCCGTGGGATCGTGCAGATCTCGGGCTACGTCGATCTGGTCCTCGCGAGCCTGTTGGTCACCGGAGCCCTCGCCGCCGACACTTCGGCACAGTTCCTCTACCTGTTGCCCGTGTCGCTCTTCGGCATGAGCATCGCGGCCGCCGAACTGCCCGAGCTCTCACGCCTCGGGCCGCAATCGCCCCGAGAGATGCTCGACCGCGTCGAGTGGGGGCTGGGCCGTGTCGCCTACTTCGTGGCGCCCACCGCCGTCCTCTACTTCGCGCTCGGTGAGACGCTCGTCGGCGCCCTCTTCGAACGAGGGAAGTGGGGTCCGAGCGACACCAGACTCGTCTGGCTCGTGCTCGCGGCCTACTCGCTGGGCCTCCTCGCGACAACCGCCTCGCGGTTGCTGCAGAACACGCTGTACGCCCTCGACGACCCGAAGACCCCTGCCCGCATCGCGCTCGTCCGGGTGGTGGTCGGTACCGCGGTGGCGCTGACCCTGATGTTCTGGTTCGACGGATTCGTCCTGGTCGGGACATCGATCCGGGCCGAGACGTCGTCGACGGTCGATCTCGTCCACCTCGGCGCCGTGGGCATCGCGATCGGCTCGATGTGTGCTGCCTGGTGCGAGTTCGTCCTCCTCCGCATGGCACTCCGCTGGCGGATCGGCCACGTGACGCTCGGTGGCGGCCGGCTCGGGCCGGTGGTCACCAGTGCGATCGCCGCAGCAGCGACAGGCCGGATCGTCGCGCTCGTCATCGGCGATCCGGCACCGGTGATCGAGGTCGTTCCGGTCTTCGGCGTCGCTGGAGTCGTCTACCTCGGCCTCACCCGATCGATGGGCATGACGGTGCGCGACGAGCTCTCGGGACGCCATCCCGGGTGATCAGCGACACGCTGGGGACGGCCGACGTCCGGCCGCGTCTACGATCGCCGCATGATCAAGGTCCTCAAGCGTTGGTGGAAGTATTCGGTCGCCCGGCTCAACGGGTCGTTCAACGAACGGGCCGACCCGAAAGTGCAACTCGAACAGGCGATCACCGAGGCCCACGAGCAGCACAAGCGGCTGACCCAGCAGGCCGCCAACGTGATCGCCAACCAGAAGCAGACCGAGATGCGGCTCAACCGGGTGATGGAGGACCTCGAGAAGGTCTCCGGCAACGCACGCCAGGCGGTGATGATGGCCGACACGGCAACCAAGACCGGCGACGCTGCCAAGTCCGCCGAGTACACCAGCGCCGCCGAGTCGTTCGCCAACCGGATGATCACGCTCGAGTCCGAGGTCGAAGACCTCAAGGCGCTCCACTACCAGGCGGCCGAGGCCGCCGATCAGGCCAAGGTGGCGGTCCAACAGAACTCGACCGCGCTCCAGAAGAAGCTCTCCGAACGCCAGGCGCTGCTCGGCAAGATCGACCAGGCCAACATGCAGGAGGAGATGAACAACGCCATGGCCCAACTCTCGGCCACGGTGGGCGAAGACGTCCCCACCCTGGAGGAGGTCCGCTCCAAGGTCGAGGCTCGCTACGCCAAGGCCAAGGGCATGTCCGAACTGCAGGGATCGTCGGTCGAGGGCCGCATGCTCGAGGTCGAGCAAGCCGCCATGAACGTCGAGGCCCAGGGTCGACTGGCCGAGATCAAGGCCCAGCTCGGCATCACCACCGAGGAGGCCGACGGCGAGGAGCAGACCGCCATCGCCGGCGAGTCGACCGGTTCCGAGGCCCCGTCGATGCCCGAGGGCGAGACCCAGACCGCTACCGGCGAGGGCGGCGGCCCCGCCACCCCCTCCACC
>JBBKVY010000215.1:0-8849 GCA_037968675.1 Acidimicrobiales bacterium
GGATGCACGTCAGCTCCTCGACGTCCTGACCTCGAAGTCGCTGCTCGTACCTCTCCCGACAGCCGACGAGCCGACCGGCTACTCGATGCTCGAGTCCCTGCGCGAGTACGGCCGGGAACGGTTGGTCGAGCACGGCGAGTCCGTCAGCGCCGAGTTGGGGCTGGAGGAGGCGCTCCTCCCTCGCGGCGATGTGGCCACGGACTGGACCCTGTTCGTCAATTCGTACCTGTGTGCGGCGGACGTGACGACGATGGTGGAAGAGTCCACGCGCCTCGCCGCCGGAGCCGAGGCGTTGGCCGCGGGCCGGCTGGACCATGCCTCGTTCCTGTTCTGCTCCGTCTCCTACCGAGACGAGCCGGGAGCGCTCAGGGCCAGGGCCGACGTGGTGAACCAACTCGCGGCTCGCCGAGCTGAACTCAGCCCGATGGCCTGGCTGGCAGCCAACGCCGCCAAGCTGTTGCTCGAACGGAGTGCACGTGACTACAGCGCATGCTTCGAGACCGCGGACGCGGTGCTCGCCACGTTGGACCCTGGACATCCGGCGCGAAGCTGGTTCGACCTATGGCGACTCGCTCTCACGACGGCGATCGACCCGGATGCCGGGCTCGCCATGGTCGACCCCTTGCTCGCCCAGTCGGGCCGAACGGCGACACGGCCCCTCGACTGGACCCTGTCGCAGATCCTCGGCACGAAGGCAAACGGTCTTGCAGTACTTCACCGACTGGACGAAGCAGACGCCGCTGCCGTCGAGGCCGCCGAATGGGCGCCAGTAGGGCAGGAGTCGCGTGACCAGATCCTGGCGCTGCGAGTGTGGCTCAGCTACCTCCGCAACACCCCGATCAGCAAGTCTCTCAGGGAAGACATCGATCGACAGGCGCACGATCTCGGCCTCGCCGAGCTGTGTGCCGCGCCGGGCGCGTTGGGCAGCTCCGGAACGTTCGAGGTCCGCGCAGCCCGCGTTCTTGCCGTGGCCCGAAAGCGGCCGAGGCTCGACATCGCAACGCCATACCTTCTCGCGTTCGCATGGCTGTCGATCGAGGAAGGAGACCACGAACGAGCACGCCGATTGGTCGGTCACGCGGAGATGTACGACGCCAGCACCCAAGTGGGCCTGCTCTACGCCCACGCGGCGATCGAGTGCTGGACCGAACAGGCGTGGGACCGTCGACGCGCCGCGGTCGTCTCCCGCTACTTGCGTCCGGAACAGGAACGGGCGGCGACGCTGGGCGTCGCGACGCTCGACGACGAGGTCGAGTACTGGGAGCACCGGCTGGCGGCGCTCGGAACCGGTGATGCGTAGCTGTAACACCGCATCACCAGAGTGGGTTCCAAGCAAATCCCTACCGAGAGGAACACCATGATCTGGGTCACCACGTACAAGACCAAGCCGTACATGAGCGCCGACGAGACCAAGGAGATGATGGCGGTCTTCGCCGAAGCAGGTTCCGCCCCGGGCACAACCGCGCATTACGTGGCGGCTGACGGGAGCCACGGCGTGGTGATCTCCGACTCCGACGACATCGAAGCCAACTATCGAAACCTGCTGCGCTACGGCCAGTGGATCGAGTTCGACACCAAGGCGATGCTGACGGTCGAGGACGCGGTGCCCCACATCCTCGAACAGCTCAGCTGATCGGTACACGGCGGGGGGTGTTCCGTTCAATCAGCGAGCCGGCCATCGTCTCGTCGGCGGCATCAATCAGGAGGATCGGCCCTCCAGAATCGCGGAGAGAAGGCTGGGAGGACGTCATCCCACGTGGCGGGCTGAGCGCAGCGGCTCCTGACGGTCCTCTCCCCGAGATCGGGCTCGAGACAACGACCACGGCCCCCACGCCTGTGGGGGCCGTAGACCTTGTTCGGACTGGGGTTCGGTGATGTCAGTCTCGAATCATCTGGATGCTGGAGATGATCGACCCGGCGCAACCACGACCGGAGCGTGGAGGACCCTTCGGCCGCAACGGGGCTTGACCCCTTTTCCACCCGTGCGATCGAGCGCGGCGAACTGATGCCGGACACAGCACCGATCGGGCGCCCGGTAACACATCGTGGTGCCGTCGACGCGGCGCATCTAACGGCGCATCGCGAGCGGCGTGCACGCCGCCCCCTCAGGTCTCAATCGTCATTGACAGCCGGCGACCAGTGGTAGCAGACGTCCGGGGCGCCCTCCTCGTTGTCGCCAGGCGTTGAGCCAATGATGACGAATCCATGCCGTTCGTAGAACCGACGTGCACCCAGATTCGCCTCGAACGTCCAGAGCTTGAGACCTGAAGGCCGCTGTTGCTTGGCCCGAGCGATGAGCCGCTGCCCGATGGTCTGGCCCGTTCGTCCTGGCTCGACGTACAGCTGGTCGACCCAGTTGTCCTCGAGCACGAGAACGCCGACGACCGCATCGCCGTCGTCGGCTACCCAGACCTCTCGTTCGGGAAGGACGACGTGCTCGAAGAACGCGCGCACGTCATCATCGGTGTGCACCGGGGCTGGGATGTACGGAACCGACGCCGATCGCGACCGCAGCCAGAGGCCCGCGATGCCATCGGCCTCTTGCGGTCGCGCTCGCCTCACCAGCATGAGCAAGAGGTTCGCGCGCGCCTCCCGGCGGTGTGGGCATCCGGGAGCGGCTGGCCTGCCGAACACAGATGTCGCTGCATCTCGCTCCCTCCGATAAACCGATATCCCGTGGCCGGACCTGCCCGAGATCGGCGCCTCGGTGTCGGTTCCGGCTCACGACGGCGACACCTTCGCCTGTTGACAACAGTTGATAGTGGAGTCAAGGTGGTGGACGTGAGCAGGAACACGATGAGCTTCGCCATCCCGGAGGAACTGCGCGGCTATGTCGATGAGCGGGTGCGGTCGGGGGAGTACGGGAACACGAGCGAGTACTTGCGTGATCTGATCCGCCGGGACCGCCGCGAGCAGGCCTCGCTCCGGCTCAGGTCTCTCATTGCAGACGGGCTCGAGTCTGGTGAGGGCCGGCTGTTCGACGACCAGCGAGTCGGCGAACTTCGAGATCTCGCCGTTGGTCCGGGGGAGTGAAGCCGGCAAGGACCCGGCCGCTGGCCGAGCAAGATCTCGTCGAGCGGACCCGCTACTACGCCGCCGCCGAGGGCGCGCACCTCGCTGACAGGTTCTTCACCGCGGCGATCGAGGCAGTCCGGTCTGTCGAGGACACGCCGGGCATCGGCTCGCCGCTCGTCGGCGAACGCATCGGCATCCCGGAGCTGCGCCGCGTGGGTGTCGAGGGCTTCCCGTTCGGATGGTTCTATTTCGAGCGCTCCGACCATCTCGATGTGGTCCGGCTCCTGGCCGACAAGCAGGACCTCGACGACCTCTTGGGCAGCGAGATCTGACCACGGCCCGGGCCGCTCCGCTTTACCGGCACGTACCTCGGTGGTGGCTGTCGTCCCACGACGGGACGAGTTCACACGCCCCGTGCCATCCCGTACAGACCACGAACAGACCACATTCAGACCACGATTGGGCCCGATCTGGAGGTACGGGCTGTCACGATGGCCGACGGGAATGGGCGCTGACCTGCAAAAATGCAGGTCAGGCCGCATGTGGATAACTCTCGTGCGCGTGGTTCGGGACGCAGGGAGTTCAAATCTCGCCCACCCGACTCAGGTAAACATGGCAGGCCGCCGCGGTGGCTCGTCGGAAGAAGCGTCGTGTCCCGCAGGTGGTGCCGCGGCCGTCGGCTTCAGCGGCGTCGGTGACTCGGAATGTCCACACGTCGGGGAACGCATCGTTCGCGGGGCGAGCTATCGGGCCGGGAACAAGTTCCGACACCGTCAGGTCGAGGTCGAGGTCGTTGACGGCACGGTCGAGATCTCTGTTGGCGAGGAGTGGATCCGGGTGCATCCGATCTTCCACAACCGCACCCGCGAACACGGTGCCCGGTGTGCGGCTGTCGTTCGAGTCGACCGAAGTCGTCGACGACATGCGACGGTCGCGGACTGCGGGCGGAATTCTGGCCACCACACCGACGATCGAACCGGTCGACGCCGTAGTACGCGTCCTGTTCCGCGCGCCGGTGTGGGCGCCGCGCACCTCGCAGCGTGTGTGCTCGCCCTGCGTCGCATCGACCGGCCGTTGACGTCGGCGAGCTGTCCCGCTGGCGTCACGCCCCGTGGGCGTGGTCGCAGAGGCGCTCCTCACCCTCGGCGATCTGGCCGGCACCGACCCCGTCGAGTGCGGCGAAGGGGCCGCACGGGTGCGACACGATCCACACGTGGATCATCGGCACCTCGGCCAGCTTCACCAGCGGCGGACTGCAACTGCCGTCCGCCGCGATCAGCCCGGCGACCACCGGTGCGACCGGGTCGTCGGTGAAGCAGAGGTTGTCGTGGATGTGCCACTGCGTGAGCGGTCCGCCGAGTTCGGGGACGTCGTCGAGCGTGGTGCCGGTCCCCAGCATGAACATGGCCGACACCAGCGTCTTCTCTCCGTTTCGCATCTCGTAGACGAGGGACTCGGGGTAGTCGGGGTCCAGGATCCTGTCGTCATCGATGTAGTCCCAGTTGATGTAGTGCTCGTGTCCGGTCGCACCGTCGCGGATGCTGTGGTAGCCGGCGGCCTCCGCGTTGGCAGTATCGGCGAACTGGGGAAGATCGGCGAGGGTGATCGCGATCAGGTTCTCGGCTGCGGCCTGCTGCTGCGGTGTCACGCCGTCGACGCCCCCGAGATCGATGGGCATGCTCGGGTCGTACGGCGTGGGTGCCACGGCGGCGCTCTCGTGACCCGCGTGAGGATCGTCGGCACCAGCGACTGCATCCGTCGCGGCCTCATGGCCCTCGTCGTGAACGGCATGGTCCGCCTCGGCTCCCTCGCCGTGCTCGTGGCTGGGACTGGACGCACCCACGAGCCCGGGAAGCGTGAGCCCGACGACCGCCACGATGCCGACCATCGACGAGGCTCGCCCGAGCGGGCGCAACCCTCGGTGGCCGAGCATCGATGCCAGGGTGAGAACCACCACTCCAGCGGCGAGCATGGCGGCCACGGTGTCGGGCAACTGGACTGCCTCGACGGTCTCCAGGCCGTCGACGAACCCGATCCCGCTGGTCTTGGCTGCGAGGAATCCCACGACGAGGCCCGCGCTGCCCACTGTTCCGACGGCAGCCACGACCCGCGACGGGACGGCGAGTGCGAGCATGCCCCACAGCACCTGGAACGCCGCCACCGCCGTGAACGCGAGTGCGGTCTGGCGGTGTTCGGTGTGGAGGCCGATGGCGGCGGCGTGGATGGCGCCTGCCCCGATCGAGGCCCAAGCGGCGACGGTGTTCGTCGTGACACCGGCCCGCCCGCGTTCGTGGACCGAGGTCCGATCGATCGAGGTCGTCGAGGTCACTGTCGCTCCCAGCGTTGAAGGCGAACTCTACGATACCGTCCCCATCTGGCGCTGTGCCGCTCGCGCTGCGCCGGATCGACGCACGACTCACAACGAACGAGACCTGATCAACGACCGGCCAGTCCTCGCGGGCGGCGCCGAGCCACCAGCAGTCCTCCGACCGGAGCGCCTTCCGGACGACGTCCGAGTCGCCGTCGAAGTCGCTGCCCGTGGGCGAGCGCATCGGCATCCCGGAACTCCGTCGCGTTGGGGTCGAGGGCTTCCCGTGTGGATGGTTCTACATCGAACACGCCGACCATCTCGACGTGATCCGTCTCCTGGCCGACAAGCAGGACCTCGATGACCTCCTGGACGGCGAGATCTGACACGCCAGCTCGATCGGCGCGCCGGTTGTCTCCCTGCCGCCGCGTAGCTGGCCGGGATTGGTCAGACCACGTTCATGGTCGTTTCCGGCCGAATCGAGCGCTTCTGTTGATCGCTCGACCGCGAGTGGCTCCATCAGCCATGGCGACCGCGACCATCTCGGTGACGGCTCCGCACCGGTCAATCTCGCCCTGGTCCAGGCCGAAGCTGAGCGGTCGCCGTGCCCGGCATCGCCTTCTGGTGTCGGTCGACCCGGCTTCATGATTCTCGGCTCCCACCACTACCCATTCGCCGCAGATCTGAACCTCGGAATCAACCTCGACCGGATCGGGTACAGGCGTCGAATCCAACCAGGAGGAGACGATCGATGACCGAGAACCGCGAATTCGGGACCGACACCCCGACCGGGACCGACCCTGATGCGACGTGGGACGAGCCGGGCTACGAGGACAAATCCTTCGGCCAAGCGGTCGACCAGGACCAGGAGCTCGCAGAGGACCTGCTGGAAGAATCCGATGGCGACCAATCCGTCGCCGAGGAACGCTTCGAACAGAAGAGCCACGGCGCGCCGGCCCGCGAGCGCCAAGGCCGACCCGAGACCTCCTAGACGACTCGAGACGGTCATGACAAGGGAATCCACGCCAACAGTTTCGAAGGACCCCGCGACCAACGCATTGGCTGGCCGCATCCGGTTCGGGATGACGCTGTCGTCCGAGGAGCATCCGCCCGTCCCCAATGTCTGGCCTGCGGTTGGCGCCATCGCCGCCCGTACGGACGACATCCATCTCGGCATTGGCGTGACCTGCCCGATCATGCGTGTCCACCCCGCGGTGGTCGCGCACGCCGCCGCGACCGTCGGATGTCTTGCCGATGGCCGGTTCACGCTCGGAGTCGGCACCGGCGAGGCGCTCAACGAGCACATCACCGGGCAACGCTGGCCACCAGCCGATGTTCGACTCGCCATGCTCGATGAGGCCATCACCGTGATACGCGAGCTCTGGGACGGCGGCAGCGTCACCCACCGCGGAAGCCACTACACGGTCGAGAACGCCACTCTCTACGACCTCCCACAACGTCCGATCCCGCTGGTGGTGTCTGCGTTCGGGCCCAGGGCCGCACGACTCGCCGCCGAGCGAGGTGACGGCCTGTGGATCACCGGCACCGACGAAGACACCGTCGCCGAGTGGCGCAACGCCGGCGGATCGGGACCGGTGTGGACTCAGCTCACCTTCTGTCTTGCTCCCGGCGCCGACGAAGCGCGCCGGATCGCGGCACGCCAGTGGCCCAACACCGCCGTCGTGGGCCAACTCTCCCAGGACCTGCCCACCACGGCGCACTTCACCCAGGCGTCGAGTCACGTCACCGAAGACAACATCGCCGAGCACGTCCCCTGCGGACCAGACATCGAACCGATACTCGAGGCCGTCGACGCCGCCGCCTCCGCAGGAGCGACCCACATCTATCTCCACCAGATCGGAGACGACCAACAGTTCTTCCTCGACCAATGGAGCGGCCACATCAGACCAGCCCTTGCGCAGCGAACCGTCTCTGATCCACAACCCGCCGGGCGATGATCGGTGCCGGCGACCACGACCAGGTCACGCCGACGCCCTTCAATTCCCCGAGGTCGACGGCTACTCGGACCCGCCATCCGTGCCCACACAGGAGGAGAATCCCATGCCTGGAAAGAAGTCCCCAGGGCCAAGCGTCAAGGATGATGAGCAGTACGAAGCACTCCGCCGCGATGGCGCCAGCAAGGAAAAGGCCGCCCGCATCGCCAACACCGACCGCACCACAGCAGCAAAACGGGGTGGCAAGGCCGGGTCCTACGACCACTGGTCCAAGGACGACCTGTACGAACGAGCCAAGGAGATCGGGATCGACGGCCGTTCCAAGATGTCCAAGTCCGAACTCATCGACTCGCTCCGCAACCACTGATCCGCTCGGTTCGTTCGGCGGACACGGGGCCTCGAGCACCTGCTTCGCGACGCGGCGATCGCTCGGGTCGACAGCCTCGAGGTTCTCCGATCCGGCCCCTCTACGAGACGCGTAGCCAGCGCGTCGTTGGTTGTCGGCTCGCCAACACGAAGTTGCTCCTCGTCCGGGGTCCTAGCTCCGCACCCGCCGAGGAGCTTCCACTTCTGGATTCACCACCCGACGGAAACGGACGTGCCGCCACGATGCGTCACTGGAGATCGGAGGACCGATGAGCGATGCGCCAGAGCTGAGTGACCGAAACGGGGTGTGCGTTTTCGCGCCGTCAACGATCGTCACCGTGACCGCCGAAGCGGGTATCGACGGCGACGAGGTTCACTTCCATGCTGGGGGCAGGGGTTCTGGATAGCGCGGCTGCTTGGCCGGCTCGGCGTCCCCACCGTCCTCAGTACCGTGTTCGGCGGCGAGTCGGGCCTGGTGGCCCGGGCCCTTGCCGAGTCCGAACCGATCAGTATCCGTCCGGTCATGGCCAGCGCACCGAACGGGTCGTGGATCCACGACCGCCGTGATGGGGAGCGACGTTCGGTGGCCGAGGACACCGGCCGGCCACTCGATCGCCACGTCATCGACGAGCTCTACGGGGCCACGCTCGCGGCTGCTCTCGACGCTGGCATCTGCGTCCTCGCCGGTCCGCATCGGCCCAGGCTGATCTCGTCCACACCGTACGAGCGCCTGGCCGCGGACCTACGGGCCAACGGGGTCGTCGTGGTCACCGACCTCTCCGGCGAACACCTTTTCGCAGCGTTGCGCAGCGGCGTCGACTTCTGCAAGGTCAGCGACGAGGACCTCGCAAAGACGGATGACTTCGACTCCTTGCCGATCGAAGCGATGCTCGATCGGCTCCGGGAGCTCGGAGCTGCCAATAGCGCGATCACCCGCGGCGCCGACACGCTGGTAGCTCAGATCGGCGACGACGCCCACGAGGTCATGACCCCGCAGCTCCAGGCCGTCGATCACCGAGGAGCGGGCGATGCGTTCACGGCCCTGGTCGCCGCCAGCGCGTACTGGGGGCTCGACTGGTGCGAAGCGATCCGGTGGGGAGCAGCCGCCGGCGCGCTCACCGTGGTACGACGAGGTCTCGCAACAGCCGACCGGCGAGAGATTCACCAGCTGCTGGCCCGAACGACGCTCCACCCCCTGCTACACG
>JBBKVY010000216.1:0-9828 GCA_037968675.1 Acidimicrobiales bacterium
GCCACGTCATGCGATCCGGCCTGCGTCCGGCGGAGGTGGCGCAGGTGCGCTCCCCCGCCGAGGGCGGCGCCGACATCGGCGGCGAGCGTTCGGATGTACGTGCCCGAGGAACACGTCACCTCGACGGGGTACACGCGGTCGCCGACCGGGTCGCCGACCGTGAAGGCGTGGATCGTGACCGGGCGCGCCTCGCGCTCGACCTCCTTGCCCTCGCGCGCCAACTCGTGGAGACGTTTGCCGTCGATCTTGACGGCCGAGACCATCGGGGGAACCTGGAGGATGTCGCCGGTCAGATCGGCAGCGGCATTCCGGACGTGGGCGAGCGACACCCCGGCCATGTCGTGAGTCGCAGTGACCTCACCGGTGTCGTCGAGCGTGTCGGTCTCGGAGCCGAGGACGATCTCGCCGACGTAGGTCTTCGGGAGCGCCGTGAGGAACCGGAGCAGTCGGGTCATGGTGCCGACTCCCACCAGGAGCAGGCCGGTGGCCGGCGGATCGAGGGTGCCCGCGTGACCGACCCTGCGGGTGCCGAGCACGCCGCGCGCCTTGGCGACCACGTCGTGGCTGGTCCAACCGGGTTCCTTGTCGACGAGCACCAGCCCGTTGTGGGGCGAGGGCGTCTTGCGGCTCACTCGGACTCGGTCTCGCCCTCGACGTCGTCCGAGGCGAGGTCGGGGTCGTCCGGGATGTCGAGGTCGCGGAGGATCTCCTCGATGCGGCTGGCCTCACGGTCGACCGTGTCGACGTGGAACGACAGGATCGGCGTCCGGCGGAAGTGGGTCTGCTTGTTCACCGCCGCCTGGAGTCGCGCACGGTGCTCGGCCAGCACTTCGAGCACGGTCTCGTCCGAGGCGCCGATGTCGGACCAGTAGATCTTGGCGTGCTCGATCCCCGGGTCGACCTCGACCGCCGTGACGGTGAAGAAGCCCAGCCGCTCGTCGTCGATCCGCTCCAGTTCCTCGGCGACGATCTCGCGCACAACTTCGTTGAGACGTGCCGTCCGGGGGTAGCGCCGAGCACCGGTCTGTCGTCGTCGAGCCATGGACGAAGCCTGCCACAGGGTTTCGCGACTGCCACCCGCGCAATGACACCTGACGCACTGTCAGATTCCGTGTAATCCTGTGTCATGACCGGGACCACTTCGCCGTCCATCACCGCGCTCACACGCGAAGAGTTGCTGGAGCGGGCACGGGGCCTGCGCACGTTGTTGGACGACGAAGCCGCGGCGTCGAACCGTGCGGGGCACATGACCCAGCCGGTGGTCGATGCACTGTTCGACACCGGCCTCATGACCGCCGCACTCCCCCAGGCCTGCGGTGGAGCCGAGGCCGACCTCGTCACCCAGGTACTGCTGTACGAGGAGCTGTCGGCCGCCGAGCCCTCGGCCGGCTGGAGCCACATGGCCTGCGCCACCTCGACGGCCTTCGCTGCCGCCTTCATGGCCGACGACGCGGTCGCAGAGATGTTCGCCGACGGCCGATCGGTCGGCGCCGGCCAGTTCGCGCCACGGGGGACCTTCCGGGTGGTCGACGGCGGCTACCGGGTGTCGGGCGAGTACGGCTTCGCCTCGGGCTCCGGGCACGCCGCGTTCATCATGGCGGGCGGCGCGGTGCTCGATGCCGACGGGGAGATGATCTTCGGCGACAACGGCATGCCCCAGATGCGGGTGGCGGCCATACCGAGCGACGGCGTGTCGCTCACCGGCGGCTGGCACGTGCTCGGTCTCCAGGGCACCGGGAGCCAGGACTACTCCGTCGACGACGTGTTCGTGTCCACCGGGCGGACCTTCGAGCTCTTCAGCGAGACGCCCGTGCGGGGAGGCCCGCAGTTCTCGGTCGGGATCATGCCGATGACGTCGGCCGGCCACGCCGGCTGGGCCCTGGGCGTGTGCCGGCGGGCGCTCGACGAGGTCGCCGAACTGGCGAAGGTGAAGCAGCGCATGGGCGCGGCCGAGGTGCTCGCTGCCCAGCAGGTGTTCCAGAAGGAACTCGGCGAACGAACCGCGCAGTTCCGCGCGGCCCGCGCCTACGTGCTCGATGCGTTCGGGGCGATCCAGACAGCGGCCGAGCAACACGGGACGGCGACGCTCGAGCTCAAGGCCGACGTTCGGGTGTCCACCACGCACGCCACCCGCGTCGCGGCCGACGTGATCACGTGGTGCTACCGACTCGGCGGCGGCGACTCCCTCCGTGACGGTCATCCACTGCAGCGCTGCATGCGCGACATCCTCGCCGGGACGCAACACCTCTTCGTCGACGACTCGACCTATGTGACCGCGTCACAGGTCTGGCTCGATCGGGTGGAGGGCTTCGTTTTCCTCTGAGCGTCGGTACACGTTCTCCGCCCCTGCGGTGTGTGTGAGGGTATGAGCGTCGTGACCGAGGTCTCCTCATTCGAACGGTTCTTCCGAGACCAGTATCGGTCGTTGGTGGCGCTCGGCACTGCGCTGACCGGCGACCGGGCCACCGGTGAGGACCTCGCGCAGGACGCGCTCGGGATCACCCACCGGCGGTGGGCCGAGGTGTCGGCATACGAGCTCCCCATCGCGTTCACCCGCAGGACGATGATCAACCGGGCGTCGAACGAGCGTCGGCGTCGGGGACGTGAGCGTCGAGCCCTGCGTCGGTTGGCCGTGGTGCGCGAGCGCCGGGCGGCGATACCGCGGCCCGCTCCCCTCGACCCGCTGTGGTCCGAGGTCGCCTGCCTGCCGCCGAATCAGCGGACCGCCATCGCCCTCCGCTATGTGGAAGACCTGCCTGCCGCCGACATCGCCGCCGCTCTGGGCTGCGCCGAAGCGACGGCGCGGGTCCATCTGCATCGCGCCCACCGGACCCTGGCCGATCGCCTGGGCCACACCTACGACCACGATTCCACCAACGAGCACGAGGACCAGTCATGACGAGGATCGAGGACCGCCTCACCGAAGAAGGCCGACAGTTGCGCAGCGACGTCGATGCGTCGATCGAGGAGAGCGACGTCGACGATGCGCTGTCGCGAGCCTCGACATCCGCGTCCACGCTCGCATCCCGGCGCCCGCGCCCGTTGCATCTCGTGGCCGCCGCCGCCGTGATCGCCCTGATCGCCGTCGTCGGGGTGACCGTCGTCGGCGATGACGACGACGAACAACTCGTCGCCGACGAAGGCGACCCCGCCCCGGTCACTCAGCCCTCGGGTCCGGTCGACGATTCCGTCGACATCGAGATCGACATACTCGCCGACTTCCCCGGCCCCGAGGCAGAGGTCGGCACCATCATCTACGTCGGCGTCGCCGACGCCCTCGCAGACCGATGGACGCTCACTGCGACCACCGATCCCGTTCCCCTAGTCGACTTCGACCAGCAGGCGGTCATCATCTTCACGCTGCCCTCGTCCGCTCGCTGTGGAGGAGCACTGATCGGATTCGACCAGGACGGAGACGACGTGCGACCGGCGTTCGCTGCGGCACCGGACGCGACGTGCGACCTCTCCGCCGCGAGCCAGATGTACTTCATCGCCGTCGACCGAGCAGACCTGCCTCAGATCTTCACCTTCGTCCTCGACCCGCCGATCGTGGCCCAGGGCGACGCCGGTGCACTGCTGATCGACCAGTCCGAGAACTCTGCCTCGTTCACTCCGACGGTCGCCACCGAGCCGCCGACCGGCCTCGGACCCGACCTCGAAACGGCCGAGCCGGGGCGAGAGATCACGTTCGACCGGATCGGCGACGTCGACCTCGGCAAGACGCTGGGGCCTGCCGAGTTCGAGCTGTACGAGGCGGGCACCACGTGTGGCTACTGGGGCCCGGGTGAGCCTTCCCACGACGGCGACGAACCGCTCAGCGGTCTCGTGGCCATCGAGGGCGACCAGGCGACGGTGGTCAGCATCATGGTGACGCAGAACCCGAGGTTCCGCACCGCCTCCGGCGTCGGCGTCGGGACAACCCTCGCCACGCTCGAGCGCATCTATGGCGATGAGCTCGTCGTCGACCGTGCCGACGGCTGGGAGTCACCGACCGATGGCCTCACTGCGAGCTATTCCGACGTCGCCGCGGTCCGCAACGGCGACCGGGCGCTGACCTTCATCCTCGTCGACGACAGCGTGGTGAGCGTGAAGTTGAGCAGTGCCGACTTCTGGGGCGACGACGAAGGCTGCGCCTGACCGGATCGGGCAGCGCCGCCGCTGGCCGCCTCAGCGTCGAGCGAACAACCACGTCGCGACGGTGAGGGCAAGGGCCGCGCCGGCCATGGTGGCGATGAGCCCGACATCGGGTGACAACCCGAGGATCGACTGGTCGACCGGGTCGCCGTTCTCGTGGGTGATGTGGTCACCGCCACAGTCACAGTCCGAGGGCAACGAGGTCTGGAGGGCTCGATCGAACCCGTCCTCGACCTCGCCCCTGGTGACGGGGAAGCGGTAGGTCGTTCCCTCCTCGAGTACCCGGGGGTTGCCGCCGAACACCCACACGCTGACCGCTTCGCCGTACGCCTCGAGCCGAACGATGCGGCCGTCGACGTCGACCACGCGCCCCAAGAGGTCGGCCTGCGGGCTCTCGTCCTCCGTCAACGTCTCACACGAGACGCATCCGTCCCCGCACCCCCGCGTGGTGCCGAAGCCGATCGCCACCACTGCGACCAGGACGAGGAGACCGGGGAGTGCACGCTTCTGCACCTCACCAGGGTGCACGACGGCCGAGAATCCTCGCAATGAGGCTGGTTCGGCTGGCGTCAGGGTTGGGTCGAGTCGAGCCACCGACCGCGTCGATCGTGTCGACCGCGGGGGAGATTGTCGGTGATCGCGCGGCGCGAGTACCAGCTCCGGCCTCCGCCGGCCCGCTTGGCCTCGAACATGGCGAGGTCGGCGAAGCGCAGCAGTTCGTGCGGCGCCGCGGTCGACGAGTGCGACATCCCGATCGACGCGCCCATCTCGAGCTCCGCCTCGGCAAGCCTGATCGGGATTGTCAGTCCTTCGAGCACGACATCGGCGACCCGCTCGGTCTCGTGCGCTGCTCCGGGGACCATGACCGCGAACTCGTCGCCGCCCAGTCGGAGTGCCAGGACCGAGTCGTCAGACTGGGCCAGCGTGGCCGCGACGGACCGCAACACGATGTCGCCGATGTCGTGGCCGTAGTTGTCGTTGATCTGCTTGAAGTCGTTCAGGTCGACGAGCAGCAAGCCCATCTCGGTGGTGCGCTCGAGTTCGTCGAGCCGGGTCACCAGAACGCGACGGTTGGCGAGCCCGGTGAGCGGATCGTGATCGGCCTGATGTTGCGCCCGCTCGGCGGCATCGGCTGCCAGGAGCACCGCCCCACTCCGGTTGAAGGTCATGTGCAGAGACAGCAGGGTGGAGATGCAGATGATCGGGATCGCCCCGTCGATGTCGTGAACCAGTGCCGGGATGATGGTGGCCAGGACGGTCACCGGCGTGATCCGTCGGAGCCACCGCAGCGTGAGGTAGGGCGCATTGATACCGACCGACGCGATCGCCACCATGCTTGCTGCCACGTAGCTGGGCGGGCAGATCAACCCGGCGGCGAGAACGATGAAGTGCTCGACGAGCAAGAACGCGCCGAGTTGGTCGATCAGCTCGAGGCCGAGGCGCTCGATGATCACGGTCGACACCACCTGGCTCAGGACGATGGTGGCGGCCAGGTAGAAGCGGTTCGGACCGAGTGGCAGGAGGCAGACCATCCCGCTCACGACGACGGTGAGGATCGCGCGCTGGATCAGAAGCGGTCGCCGGAGGCGACTGAACTGCGTCTGGCCCGATTCGATCGACACAGGGATATCTCGGCGCGTCGCGCCCAAACCTGAAGCGCCGCACGCGCGGTGGGCGTTGGGCGGAGTTCGGTTCGCTCCGCTGGTGGCTGGCCAGTCCAGGTGCTTCGACGCGTCCGGAGCCATCCGTGGCCCATACTCAGCCCATGCGGCTGGAGCGCCCGGGCGGAGTGGAGCTGTGGTGGGAGGCGCAGGGCACGGGGCCACCGATCGTGCTCCTGCCCGGTCGGGGCGACGCCACCGACCTGTTCCCGGCGCGGTTCACCGATCCGCTCTCGGCATGCGGCTGCTCGGTGATCCGCTTCGACCCACGCGACACCGGCCTCTCCGATGCCGGAGGCGACGTCTACACCCTGGCCACCATGGCCGACGACGCCATCGCCATACTCGACGCCGCCGCCGGGCCGAGCGTGCGCGCGCACTGGATCGGCGTCTCGATGGGCGGGCTGCAGCTCGTCGACCTCGCGACCCGACACGCGGATCGCGTCGCCACGCTTACCTTCATCGCTGGTATGAGTCCCGATCCCGACGCCGGCTTCGGGGAGGCGTTCTTCGCCGAGCTCCCCGCCGATCCGGTCGAGGCTCTCGTCGCGGCACTGGGCGACGTCGACGACGGCGATCGGGCATGGGTCCGGGCGGAGATCGACGCGGCCGCACGGCGGGCACCGGCCCGGCCGGGGGCATCCGAGGCCCACATGGCGGCATCGATGCGCCTGGGGTGGCCCACGTTGGGGCAGCTGGCGCAGATCCACGTGCCCACGATCGTCGTCCACGGCACCGAGGACCGCACCCTGCCGATGGCTCACGCCGTGGCGCTGGCCAACGGCCTCACTGGCTCGGAGATCTTGCTCCGCGACGGTATGGGGCATCTCCCCCGCCCAGCCGACTGGGACGCGATCGCCCGGGCGATCGTCGCGATGGCTGCGACCGGCCGCGACTGACCACCGATACCACGGGCTACGAGCCCTCGGGTCCACCGTCGACGAACACGTCGACCTTCTCGTTGTAGAAGCACACCAGGCCGGTGATCGGCGTGAGTTGGCGGGTCGGGAAGTCGTAGCCCCACGCCAGATCGTCGTGCACCGCGTCGCCGACCCGCACCGACCAGTAGTTGCTGGTGGTGCCCTTGTAGGGACAGTCGCTCGTGGTGTCGGACGCCTCGAGATGCTCCCAGCTGACGTCGGTGCGGTCGAGGTACCAGCGCGTGGGGAGACCGGTCTCGAACACCGCGACGGGACTCCTCGACTCGGCGAGCATCACGCCGTCCTTCTCGATGCGAACGAGCCGGTGCGAACGCAGGGCATCGACCCGGACATACGGGCTGCGAGGATGGACGAAGACCCGCTCGTCCTCCTCGAACCATGCGTCGGCCGCAGACCACGAGAACCGGTACGTGTCGTCGAGACCGGGAACGAGCGAGGTGACGAGATGCCGGACCGCGCCCGACTCGACCCGGTCGCCGTGGACGAGGTCCCGGACCTCGATCGGGCCCCGGTCGGATTCCTCCAGGACGGCGTCGCCCCCGATGAGGTCGCGGTTCACGTCGACTCCCGGGACGTAGAACTGCGGATAGTACGGGTGCTCCCACACGTAGGTCGCTCGCTGCGTGTCGACCAGAGCCACGGCGTCGACGAAGGCCCGCACGCGACGCGGCACCGGTGCGGTGTGGCTCACCTCGACCAGCGGCGACGGATACCAGCCGGGCTCGAGTCCCTCGGCCGCGGGCCGATCGGACGGGGTCTGGCCGCTCATGCCGTGTCGACCCAGTAGCGCTCGGTCTCGACCACGTCGACCTCGGGGAACGACCACACGAACCGATCGACCGAGTCGAGCACGGCGTTCACCTGTGAGACCGAATCGGCCACGGTGGAGAATGCGAGCACCGCTTCGTCCCAGTCGTCCTGTCGGTCGACCTCGGCTGACGCCACGCCGAAGCGACGGCGAGCGCCGTCGAGGATCGGCCGGATGACCGAGCGCTTTGCCTTCAACGAATCCCCGAGCGGGATCCGCATCTCCATCTCCAGCACGGCCGACTTCAGACTCACGGGTAGCCAGCCGCCAGCGAGCAGGCCGGGGTGAGCGTCAAACGGGAGCGATCTCTCGCTCGTCGAAGGTCTCGATGATGTCGCCCGGCTTGAGGTCCTGGAAGTCGGACAGGCCGATGCCGCATTCGAAGCCTGCTCGTACCTCGGTCGCGTCGTCCTTGAACCGCCTGAGCGACTGGATCGTGCCCTTCCAGATGATCGTTCCCTCACGGAGGAACCGCACCTTGGAATTGCGGGTGATGACACCGTTCTGGACCATACAACCGGCGATCTTGCCGATGCGGGGCACGGAGAAGATCTCGCGCACCTCGGCGTCGCCGGTGACGATCTCTTCGTACTCGGGCTCGAGGAGACCGAGCACGGCGGCTTCGATGTCCTCGATGACCTGGTAGATGATCTCGTAGGTCCGGATCTCGACACCCTCGGCGTCGGCGAGCTCGCGCGCTTTGCGGTCCGGTCGCACGTTGAAGCCGATGATGGTGGCGTCGGCTGCAGCGGCCAGCTGGATGTCGTTCTCGGTGATGCCGCCGACTCCACGGTGCACGAAGCTGATCTTGACCTCGGGGCGCTCGAGCTTCTTGAGCGACTCGGTGAGCGCCTCGAGTGCACCACTGACATCGGTCTTGACGAGGAGTCCGAGCGTTGCAGCCTCGCCGGCCTGGATGGCCGAGAAGATGTCCTCGAGCTTGGCGCCGCCACCGAGACCAGCAGCCTCACGGCCGAGGTTGGCCTGACGGTGGTAGTGGTCGCGCTTGCCCGCGACGTCCTTCATGGTCTTGTCGTCGGGAGCGACGACGAACTGGTCGCCGGCGTCGGCCACGTCGGACATGCCCAGGACCTGCACCGGCACACTCGGACCGGCTTCCTTGATCTGGTTGCCGTGGTCGTCGATGAGCGCACGCACCCGACCGAACGCCGCGCCCGCCACGAGCGGATCACCGACCTTGAGGGTGCCGCGCTCGACCAGGATCGTGGCCACGGGACCACGACCGACATCGAGGTGCGACTCCAGGACGGTGCCAGCGGCACGGCCCTCTGGATCGGCACGGAGGTCTTCGACCTCGGCCACGAGCAGGAGGCTGTCGAGCAGGTCGTCGACGCCGTCGCCGGTGAGGGCGGAGAGCTGGGCGAAGATCGTGTCGCCGCCCCACTCCTCGGGGATCAGATCCTGCTCGGAGAGCTGCTGCATGACTCGCTCGGGGTTGGCGCCCTCGCGGTCCATCTTGTTGACCGCGACCACGATCGGGACCTCGGCTGCCTTGGCGTGGCTGAGAGCCTCGAGCGTCTGGGGCATGACGCCGTCGTCGGCCGCCACGACCAGGACTACGATGTCGGTGGCCTCGGCGCCGCGCGCACGCATGGCGGTGAACGCCTCGTGTCCCGGGGTGTCGATGAAGGTCAGCGGGTTGCCGTCCCTGGATGCCTGATAGGCACCGATGTGCTGGGTGATGCCACCGGCCTCGCCGTCGGCCACGTTGGCCGTACGGATGTGGTCGAGCAGCTTCGGCTTGCCGTGGTCGACGTGACCCATGATCGTCACGATCGGCGGACGATGCGGCGTGTCGTCGTCGTCGTCGTCGTCAGCCTCGTCCTCGTCGTCGAACAGCTCGGCGACGCCGAGGCGCTTCTGGAGTTCGACCTCCTGCTCCTCGCCGGGATCGACGAGACGGATCTCCGCACCGAGCTCGGCACTGAAGAGCTCGATCATGTCGTCGGTCAACGACTGCGTGGCCGTGACCATCTCGCCCTGCTCCATGAGGAAGCGGACGACGTCGGAGGCGGTGCGGTTGAACTTGGGGCCGATGTCCTGGGGCGTGCTGGACCGCTCGACGACGATCTCGCCCTCGGGAATGGGCGCGTCGGCCGGCGTGAAACTCGGGGCCTCGATCGGCTGGAGCTCGTCGCGGTTGCGACGGCGGCGTCCGCCTCGGCGCTTCGGTGGGCGGCGACCGCCACCGGGACCGGGACGTCCGCCACCGGGACCACCGCCGGGGCGAGGGCCGCCACCGGGAGGCGGCGGGGTGTAGCGG
>JBBKVY010000217.1:0-2935 GCA_037968675.1 Acidimicrobiales bacterium
AAGAAGGACGCATAGAGATGCCTCGCAAGGGACCTGCGCCACGGCGCGAAGTCAAGCCCGACGCCATCTACCAGTCGACGCTCGTCACCCAGATCACCAACAAGATCCTCCAGTCGGGCTAGCGCTCGACCGCCGAGAAGATCATCAACACGGCCATGGCCACGGTCGAGACCAAGACCGGCGCCGAGCCGTTGTCGACGCTCAAGCGGGCCATCGAGAACGTCAAGCCGCAGCTCGAGGTCAAGAGCCGTCGTGTCGGTGGCGCCACCTACCAGGTGCCCATCGAGGTCCGGCCTCGCCGCGCCAACACTCTCGCAATCCGCTGGATCGTGACCTACTCACGTGCCCGTCGCGAACGGTCGATGGCCGAACGCCTCGCCAACGAGATCCTGGACGCGTCCAACGGTCTCGGTGCGTCGGTGAAGCGTCGCGAAGACATGCACAAGATGGCCGACTCCAACAAGGCCTTCGCCCACTACCGCTGGTAGCGCCCGCCCGTACTCACCCCCACGGGCCGTCCCCTACGACAAGGGACCCGGCCCCGACCGACCGGGTCCTCCACGAGGATGGCCCGGTCGTTTCCATCTGAGAGACACCTTTCATGGCTGAAAATCGCAGCAACCCGGTCGACAGGTTCCGCAACATCGGAATCATGGCGCACATCGACGCGGGCAAGACCACGACGACCGAGCGGATCCTCTACTACACCGGCCGCAACTACAAGATCGGTGAGGTCCACGAGGGCGGCGCCACGATGGACTGGATGGAGCAGGAGCAGGAGCGGGGCATCACCATCACCTCGGCTGCCACCACCTGCATGTGGGACGGCCACACCATCAACATCATCGACACGCCCGGCCACGTCGACTTCACCGTCGAGGTCGAGCGCTCGCTCCGCGTGCTCGACGGCGCGGTCGCCGTGTTCGACGGCGTCGCCGGCGTCGAGCCCCAGACCGAGACGGTGTGGGGCCAGGCCAACAAGTACGGCGTTCCTCGCATGTGCTTCGTCAACAAGATGGACCGTCTCGGTGCCAACTTCTACGACGCGCTCGACTCCATCAAGGACCGTCTCGGCGCCAACACCGCCGTGCTCCAGCTCCCCATCGGCTACGAGGGCGACTTCTCCGGCGTGGTCGACCTCATCACCATGAAGGCGCTCGTCTGGCAGGACGAAGAACTCGGTGCCAAGTGGGACGTCCTCGACATCCCTGACGACCTCCAGGACAAGGCCGTCGAATGGCGTGCCGACCTGGTCGAAGCCGTCGCCTCCGCCGACGAAGCCCTCATGGAGAAGTTCCTCAACGAGGAAGACATCTCCGAAGACGAACTCCACGCCGGCATCCGTCGCGCCACGATCGCCAACGAGATCGTTCCCGTGCTCCTCGGCAGTGCATTCAAGAACAAGGGCGTCCAGCCACTGCTCGACGCCGTCGTCAAATACCTCCCGAGCCCGGCCGACCTCCCGCCGGTCAACGGCATGACCGTGAAGGAAGACGAGAAGCTCACCCGCGAGCTCACCGACGACGCGCCGTTCGCTGCCCTCGCCTTCAAGATCATGACCGACCCGCACGTCGGCAAGCTCACCTTCCTCCGCGTCTACTCCGGCTCGCTCGGCAAGGGCGACACGGTGCTCAACGTGCGCTCCGGCAACAAGGAGCGCCTCGGTCGCCTGCTGCAGATGCACGCCAACACTCGCGAGGATCGCGAGCAGATCTACTCGGGTGAGATCGTGGCCGGCATCGGCATGAAGAACACCAAGACCGGCGACACGATCTGCGATCCGAGTCACCCGATCGTGCTCGAGTCGCTCACCTTCCCGGCGCCGGTGATCCACGTCGCGGTGGAACCCAAGACCAAGCCCGACCAGGAGAAGATGGGCAAGGCCCTCCAGTCGCTCGCCGAGGAAGACCCGACGTTCGTGGTCCAGTCCGACGAAGAGACCGGCCAGACCATCATCTCCGGCATGGGCGAGCTGCACCTCGAGGTCCTCGTCGACCGGATGCTCCGTGAGTTCCGCGTCGATGCCTCGGTCGGCAAGCCCCAGGTCGCGTACCGCGAGACCATCACGAAAACGGTCGAGAAGCACAAGTACACCCACAAGAAGCAGACGGGCGGCTCGGGCCAGTACGCCGAGGTCCAGATCACGCTCGAGCCCACCGGCCCCGGGGGCGGTTACGAGTTCCTCGACCAGATCTCCGGCGGCAAGATCCCGAAGGAGTACATCCCCTCGGTCGACGCCGGGATCCAGGCCAGCCTCGCATCAGGTGTGCTCGCCGGCTTCCCCACCGTGGATGTCCGGGCGATCCTCGTCGACGGCAAGTTCCACGATGTCGACTCCTCGGAGATGGCGTTCAAGATCGCCGGCACGATGGCGTACAAGGAAGCCGCTCGCAAGGCCAAGCCCGTCATCCTCGAACCGATCATGCGGGTCGAGGTCGTCACCCCGGAGGACTACATGGGCGACGTCATCGGCGATCTCAACTCCCGCCGTGGCCAGGTGGGCGCCATGACCCAGCGCGGTCTCGCCCAGGTCATCAACGCCGAAGTCCCGCTGTCGGAGATGTTCGGCTACGTCGGTGACCTGCGGTCCAAGACCCAGGGCCGCGCCAACTACTCGATGTTCTTCGACTCGTACCAGCAGTGCCCCGCCAACGTGCAGGAAGAGATCGTCAAGCGCATCCGGGGCGAGTGAACCGTCGATCCCCTCGGGGATCGCCGGTTTCCTGACGAAAGACTTCGTCTTTCGTCTGTGACAGAGAAGTTCGTAGTCGTCAGTCACCAATCAATCTGAAGCAACACAGGAGAAAGAGGCGCCACCATGGCCAAGGAGAAGTTCGATCGGTCCAAGCCCCATGTGAACATCGGGACGATGGGTCACATCGATCATGGGAAGACGACGCTGACTGCGGCGATCTCGCGGGTGTTGTCGGAACGG
>JBBKVY010000218.1:0-9740 GCA_037968675.1 Acidimicrobiales bacterium
GCGTCGTCGCCGACCGGCTGGTGGAGCGGGGTCTCCTGCTCGGCGGCATCGACGATGCGCGCAGCGACGATGGCGGGATCGGCTCCCTCCTCGACACCCGAGCTCATGAACGAGTCGAACCACTCGTAGTCGGCTTCGTACTCGGTGTCGGTGATGCCTCCGGCTCCATGCCGACCCGCAGCGTTGGCGTTGATCTCGGTCGAGAAGAACCCCGGTTCGATGCAGACGACGCGGACTCCGAACGGACCCACTTCGTTCTGGACGGTCTCGGACAACGTTCCCAACGCGTGCTTCGACGCGCCGTACGGACCGTTGTACGGGGTGCCCGGCACGACGCCTGCGATCGAGCCGACGTTGACGATCACGCCGCTGCGCTGGGCACGCAGGTGGGGGAGGACGGCGCGGATCATGCGCACCGGACCCCAGAAGTTGGTCTCGAAGAGCGAGCGGAAGTCGTCGATCGGGATGGTCTCGACAGAGCCGTGAGCGCCGATGCCCGCGTTGTTCACGAGCACGTCGAGCCGGTCGTGCCGGTCGAGGACGGCTGCCATGCACGCCGCGACGCTCTCGTCGTCGGTCACGTCGAGCGTCTCGAGGTCGATCTTCAATCCTTCGGCGTCGGCACGGCTCTGCAACTCGCCGGCCTTGTCGAGGTTGCGCATGGTGGCGATCGGCGTGTGGCCACGTCGGGCGAACTCGAGCGCCGCCTCGAGCCCGAATCCGCTGCTGCAGCCGGTGATGAGTGCGGTTGCCATGGTCGTCTCCCCGGTGGTCAGTGCGGCGAGGCTAGACCGATACGGTGGGTTCGTGGCCCTGAGGTTCGTGATCATCGGTGGCGGCCCGGGCGGCAACACCGCAGCCACCCATGCGGCCCGGCTCGGGGCCGAGGTGACGTTGATCGAGCGCGACATCGTCGGGGGAGCGGCCCACCTGCTCGACTGCATTCCGTCGAAGGCGATGATCGCCACCGGTGGCGCGTTGGCGTTCACCGGCCGAAGCAAGTCGATGGGCCTGACCGAGGTCGATCAGTCGCTCGACTTCGACGCGCTTCGCGAGCGGATCAGCGACATCGAAGCCCGCCTCGAATCGTCAGTCCACAGTCTGCTCACGTCGCAAGGCGTCACGATGATCGAGGGCGCGGGTCGGCTCGTTGGGCCGAACCGGGTCGCGGTCGAGACCGCCCACGGGACGATCGAACTCGAAGCCGATGCAGTGCTGCTGTCCACGGGCAGCCGTCCTCGGATTCCCGATTGGGCCGAGATCGACGGCGAGCGGATTCTCACGACCCGAGACGCCTATCCGCCGCCCGAGTTGCCGTCCCACCTCGTGGTGATCGGATCCGGCGTCACCGGTGTCGAGTTCGTCCACATGTTCTCGTCGTTCGGCTGCGAAGTGACGCTCATCGTGAGTCGCCAGCAAGTTCTGCCCATGAAGGATCCCGAGGTCGCAGCGGCGCTCGAGGAGAACTTCCTCGCCCGGGGTGTGCGACTTCTCAAGGGAGCGCGGGCGCAGGGCATCGAGCGAACCGAGGCGGGCGTGCGGGTGTCGTGCGACGACGGTCGGGTGGCCGAAGGGTCGCACGCGCTGATGGCCATCGGGTCGTTGCCCAACAGCGAGGACCTCGGGCTCGAGGCTGCGGGCGTCGAGGTGAACGAGTGGGGCTACATCGACAACAACCACCACTGCATCACCAACCTGCCCCACGTCTACGTGGCCGGCGACCTGTCGGGAAAGCTGCCCTTGTCGTCGGTGGCCACGATGCAGGGCCGAAAGATCGCCGAGCACGTCATGGGTCTCCACACCCGAGACCACCGTCATCTCGACTACGACAAGGCTGCGTCGGCCATCTTCACCGAACCCGAGATCGCCGACGTGGGCCTCGCCGAGGCCGATGCGTTCGCCGAAGGCCGCAAGATCCGGGTCACGAAGGTGCCCTTCTCCGCCAGTGCGAAGGCCCTCATCAACAATTCGCCACGGGGTTTCGTGAAGATCCTCTCGGACCCGGCGACGGGCGTCGTGCTCGGCGGGTCGATCGTCGGCCGGCACGCAGCCGAGCTGATCTCGGTCATCGCGCTCGCCGTGACCTCGGGTCTCAAGGTCGAGGACATCGTCGACAGCCTCCTCGTGCATCCCAGCCTGGCAGAGGCCCTGGCCGAAGCGGCCGACTGATCCGCGTCCGTTCTCCACCGATTTCGGCGAAGTGCGGCTTCCGGTATCGCTTACTCGCGGATCATGGGTTCAAGGATCCGGGCATCCGTGCCGATAGCTCCGAGTGGAGTTGGAAGGTGCCCAGAGGGTCCGTCGGTGAGGGAGATCGGTGAGTCGCATCAGCGACAGATACCAAGACAGTGTTCCGCAGTTCTTCGTCGTCCTCCTACCGGACGGCGAGCTCGGGGCGGCGGTCGCGGAGCTCCCACAGGAGATCCGTGTGGTGGGTCGCGGAGAGCTTCGCGACGCCGTTTCGGTCGAAGTCGGGTACCGGTCCTCGGTCGAGGCGTCGACGATCGGCGACCTCGAGCAGGAGCTGCGCTCCGTGATGAACCGGCGAGCGGCGTCCGAGGTCGCGCATGCTGATCTCCTCCTCGAGCAGAGCAGGACCCGTGAGGCAGCGCACTGGTGCGATGCTCAGCCGGCGCAGGAGATCGCTGATGTCGGAGAGATCGCGTCGTCGGCCGAGACGCTCGAATCGCACAGCCGGATCGTCCGGGAGGCGAACCGCCAACTGGAACGAGTGCTGGAGCAGCGGGCCGCGTCGGAGGCAGCGCTCGAGGACGCCCGCGCCGAACTCGCCTCGCTCGCTGCGGCCGGACACGACGAGACCGACGTCCGTCGACAGCTGGAGACCGCATCGCGGGCGATGCACGGAGCCACGGCCGAGTACCAGGCGTGCATGACCGAGGTCGCCCGCAGCAAGGCGGAGGTCTGGGAGCTCGAGGACGCCATGACGATCTCCGACGCACCGCCACCGTCAGGGACGACCGACGGCTCCCGCCGCGATCCTCTGCGGTCGATGCGAGCGGCGGTGAACGCCAAGCTCACCCCGGGGGAGGCGGATCCCACGGCTCTCGATCCCGACGCGCTCGACCGCGCTCGCCGCGCGGCGGCCGAGGCCGAGAGGCGAGCCGACGACGTGTCGGCGGAACTCGCCGATGCACGGGCCACGCTCACGGCCCTCGAACACGAGCTGACCGTCCGGACCCACGAGTCGGACTCGCGCGAGGAGCGCCACGCCGCAGCCGTCGAGCTCGAGTCGCAGGTCGGCACGGTCGAACGCCAACTCGGTGAGGCGGAGATCCGCGCACGAGCCGAGGTCGAGGACGCGACCCGGTCGATGTCCCGGGCCGAATTGGCGCTCGAGCGCCTTCGACAGGACGTCAGGGACCGCAGGGAGCAACTCCGCTCGTACGCCACGGTGATGCCGGCCGAGCAGTGTCCACCGCCGGAGGATGACCCGCTCGACCATGCAGCGTCGATCGGGCGGGCACTCCGTACTCATGCCGAGGCGATGCATCCGGACCTCGAACAGGCGCTCGATGCCATCAACCGTGATCGGGCCACCGCGGCCGGCAAGGAATCTGCGCTCGACGACCGTCGAGCGCGGATCGGGGTTCCCGTTCCCGAGGACGGCACCGCCGCACTGGCAGCACTGGCGCAGGGCCAGCTCGCGATCGCCATCGACGACGCCGTCACCACCGACGACACCGGACGAGCGCTGTCTGACGGCGCCGTCTGCGCAACCAGCCTGCTCGACGTCGCCTCGTCCACACCGCTGATCGTCCTCACCACCGACATCGCGGTCGCGAGCTGGGCCATCGAGCTTCCCGCCGATCGAGCTGCGATGACGAGCGTCGCAGACCTTCGCGAGATCGGCGACCTCCTCGTCGAAGACTCGACAACAACCCCATGACCCGAGCAATGGAGCACACGACGTGTTGAAGATCCGGATCCGAACGAAACTGGCTGCATCGCTCGCGGTCCCGCTCGTGGCCCTCGTGGGTGTGTCGGGCTTCGAGGCGTTGCAGGCTTCCGACGAAGCTGGCCACGTGCGCGCAGAGGCCGAGCTGGCGACGGTCGCGATCGGGCCCAGCAGCTTGACCACCGAGCTGCAGAACGAGCGCAACTACACGGCGATCGAGCTCATCGGTCTGTCGGGCGCGGCGACGCTGGAGGTCTCCTCGGTCGCAGAGGGTCGCCAGCGCGTCGACACCGCCGTCGCAGAGCTCGAGACCTTCCTCGAAGGCAGGCCGCAGGTCGTTGCTGAGGCGTTCGCCCCTGCGTTCGAGGTGTTGGAGGCAGAGCTCGCGTCGACCCGCTCGCTGTACGACGACTTCGACGGTGACTTCGGACTCGAGAACCAGGAACTCGCCGAGGAGCTGTTCGACGGCTTCACCACCATGACGACGGCATTCTTCGGCGCAACGCAGTCCATCGCCACCGAGATCGACGACACTGCGCTTCGCAACGGCAGCGAGTTGGTCGACCAGAGCAACCGCCGCAGCGAGCTCCTCGCCTCGATCACGCGGACCATCGTCATCGACACGCTGAGCGACAGTGGCGGGCGCGCCTTCCGCGCCGACGCAGCCGGGCAGATCGAGCGGGTGCGAGCCATCGAGGAGCGCATCGAGCTGCTCTCGGTCGGACCGTACGAGGCCGTGGCGGACACCACGCTGAACCGCTCGTGGGACGAGGAGACGCAGGACCACTTCGAGGACTATCTCAGCGCCGAGCCGATCGACCTGTCGGCCCTGCTGGCAGCGGTCAGCGCCGGCGGCGCCGATGACGTGACCTCCAGCAGCGAGATGGCCACGGACATCCTGGAGGCGGAGGCGAGGCGACTCACCTCGGCCGCCGACGAACGCAAGACACTGTTCCTGCTCCTCGCTGCCGGTGTCGTGGCGTTGGCGGTGGTCGTCAGCTGGCTCGCCAGCCGATCGATCACCCGCCCGCTGCGTCGCCTTCGTACGGAAGCGCACCACATGGCGACCGAACGGCTGCCGAGTGCGCTCCGGGAGATCGTCGAGACCCCGTTCGGTGAAGACGTCGTCGTCCCCGAACTCGACCCCATCGTCATCAAGACGCGCGACGAGGTCCGAGAGGTCGTGCACGCGCTCAATGACGTCCAGGACCACACGCTCGCGCTCGTCGCCGACCAGGCGGTGCTGCGACGCAACATCGCCGACTCCTTCGTGAACCTCGGCCGACGGAACCAGCACCTGCTCGACCGGCAGCTCGAGTTCATCACCGAGCTCGAACAATCGGAAACCGAGCCGGAGGAGCTCGAGTCGCTGTTCCGTCTCGACCACCTGGCGACCCGCATGCGGCGCAACGCCGAGTCGCTCCTCGTGTTGGCGGGCGTCGAGAGCCCACGACAGTGGTCGGGCCCGGTTGCCGGCGACGACGTCATCCGAGCTGCGCTCGGCGAGGTCGAGGACTACCGACGAGTCGCGATCCGACACATCGACGACGTGCAGTTCGCCGGCGAGGTGGCATCGAGCCTGTCGCATGTGCTCGCTGAGCTGACCGAGAACGCCCTGAACTTCTCTCCGCCGAACGCGAACGTGGAGCTCAAGGGTCGCCACGGAGACGGTGGCTACCTCATCGCCATCGACGATGACGGCATCGGCATGTCGGCCGAGGAACTCGAACGAGCCAACCGCCGGCTGTCCGGCGAAGAGTCGTACACCATCGCGCCGTCCCGCTACCTCGGGCACTATGTCGCCGGCCACCTGGCCCAACGGTTCGGCATCGAGCTCCGACTCCAGGACCGCCCTGCCGGCGGTGTGACAGCACTGCTCACCGTTCCCGCCGAACTCGTCGTCGGGGGTGGCGCCGACGAGATGCAGGAGTTGCAGCTCGATCCGATCACCTCCACGCTCGAGCAGCGGCAGCCGCAGGAGCCGCCGGTCCGAGTCGCCGTCGGTGGACCCGAGACGCTCGCCGAAGCGCTCGGCCGACCCCAGATCGACTCGATCCAGTCCGGTGACGATCTCACCGCAGCGATCGATGGCACGGGACAGCCGGTGCCGCCATCGGCGGGCGGATCATCGCTCCCTCGGCGGGTTCCGGGCGCACAACGGCCCGACCTCGAGCCCACCGTCGCTCGGCGCCCGGCACCGGCGGAGCCGGATGCCTCGACCCCCCGGAACCCTCTCGGGTTCCTCGCAGGGTTCAGTTCTGCCGGTGGCGACGGCCTCTTCGGCGACAAGGACGCCACTGCACCGTCCGAGGAGGACCGATGAGCACCACGAACACGACGACCCCACACGACTTCTCGTGGATGCTCGACAGCTTCGTCGAGCGCACCCCGGGCGTCACCGACGCCATCGCCGTGTCCAGCGACGGATTGCTCATGGCGATGTCCAACTCGCTGGACCGCGACGGGGCCGAGCAGCTGGCTGCGATCGTCGCAGGCATCGTCAGCCTCGGCGAAGGGGCGTCGACGTGCTTCGGCTTCGGCGGCCTCCATCAGGTCATCATCGCGATGCGCGGCGGGTACGCCTTCGTCTCGTCCATCTCCGACGGGAGCTGTCTGGGTGTCGTCGCGACGGACAATTGTGACATCGGCCAGATCGGCTACCAGTGTGGCCTCCTGGTCGACCGTGCCGGCGCCGCGCTGACTCCCGAACTGGTCGACGCGCTACAACAGGAGTTGCTCTCGCGATGAGTGGATCAGATGAGGTAACGGTGGGGAGCCACGATGTGGTCCGACCCTTCGTGATGACCGGAGGTCGGACGCGAGCACAGCGTCGGGACCTCCGACTCGAGACGATGCTGTCAGCGGTTCCGAACGCCGACACCGAAGGGCTCGGTCGGGAGGAGCGCCGCCTGCTGGACGTGTGCGCGACGCCGATCTCGGTCGCCGAGGCCTCGTCCGCACTCGGTCTGGTGGTCGGTGTGACCATCATCCTCGCCGCCGACCTGGTCGTCGGTGGAAAGATGGACCTCCATCAGACCGACCCGGTCGAGATCGAACTGGATGCGCTGTCGCGGATGATCGAGCGGGTGCGTTCGCTGTGAGACGGCGGACACGCGCCGCGCCGACGCCGCCGAGGACCCGCATCACGTCAGTCAAGTTCGTGATCTCGGGAGGATTCGGTGCCGGCAAGACGACGTTCGTGCACTCGATCTCCGAAGTTCCGCCCCTGCGGACCGAGGCCGCCATGACCTCCGTCGCGGCCGACGTCGATGCGCGCAAGGGGAGCGACGCAAAGACCACGACCACGGTCGCCATGGACTTCGGGCGCCTCACCGTCGACGAGACACTCGTCATGTACCTCTTCGGCACACCCGGCCAGGAACGCTTCGGGTTCATGTGGGACAACATCACCGCAGGAGCGCTCGGTGCCGTGATCCTGGTCGACACCAGCCGGCTCGATCAGGGCTTTCCGGCGGTGGACCACTTCGAGGCGAAGGGCATCCCGTTCGTGATCGCCGTCAATTGCTTCGCGAACGGCCCGCACCACTCGCTCGACGAGGTACGGGGAGCGATGGGCGTCGACACGAGCGTGCCGATCATGGAATGCGACGCGCGTCGCTCCGACTCGGCCAGGGACGTGCTGTTGCTGCTCCTCGACCATCTCGCCACCGCCGCGCGGCGTGAGGGCGTCGGTTCGATCCGGTGACGCCGGAGTGGTCGCCCGGCCGAGAACGCCGGCGTCGACCGCGTGCGGGCTACTCGATGGTGAGGATGATGTCGCCCGACCCCACCGACGCACCCTCTTCGACGTTGATGTCGGTGATCGTCCCGGCCTTGTCGGCGTTGATGTTGTTCTCCATCTTCATGGCCTCGAGGATGCAGACCAGCTGACCCTCGGTGACCGTGTCGCCCACGGCCACCGGCAACTTGAAGACGGTGCCCTGCATCGGCGCAGCGATCTTGCCCGAGCCGGCGGCCGGCGCTGACGATTTGCCGCCCGAACGCTTGCGGGCCTTCGACGCGCCCTTGGTGGGTGCCCCCGCAGCGGCGACCTGGTCGGCCGGGATCCACATCCGCACGGCGAACTTCTTGCCGTTGACCTCGACGTCGACGTTGCGCTCGACCGTGTCGTCGTCGTCCCCGCGGCCCCCGGGAATGCCGACGACGCCGGTCAGGTCGAGACGGTCCTCGACCCACTTGGTCGAGTGTTCGCCCGCGGCGAAGTCGGGATGCTCGAGGATCTTGATGTCGGCCGGAATCGTCGTCGCGGGGCCATCGATCACGAACTCATCGAGCGCCCGGAGCATGCGCGCAATGGCTCGGTCGCGGTCCGACGCCCAGACACACAACTTGCCGACGAGGTTGTCGTAGTACTGGCTGACCTCGTCACCCGAGTCGTAGCCGCCATCCCACCGGATGCCGATGCCTTGTGGCGGGACCAACCGGTCGATCGGTCCGGGTGCCGGTAGGAACTTGCCCTCCGCCGGGTCTTCCGCGTTGACGCGTACCTCGATGGCATGACCCCGGAGCGAGACCTCGTCCTGCGTGAAGCTGAGTTCCTCGCCGGCCGCGACCCGGAGCATCTCCGCGACGAGGTCGATGCCCGAGACGAGTTCGGTGACCGGGTGTTCGACCTGGAGCCGGGTGTTCATCTCGAGGAAGAAGAAGTCACCGTCCTGGTAGAGGAACTCGACGGTGCCGGCGTTGACGTAGTTGCAGGCCTTGGCGACCTTGACCGAGGCCTCGCCCATGGCCTGGCGGATCTCGTCGGGAAAGTTCGGAGCCGGCGACTCCTCGACCAACTTCTGGTGGCGGCGTTGCGCGGAACAATCACGCTCGCCGATCCACACGCAGTTTCCATGGGAGTCGGCCATGATCTGCATCTCGACGTGGCGCGGCCAGGTGAGGTACCGCTCGACGTAGCTCTCGTCGCGACCGAAGCCCTTGAGCGCCTCCGACTGTGCCGATTCGAGGGCCGCATGGGCCTCGTCGGCCGCATCGACCACCCGCATGCCGCGCCCACCGCCGCCGTAGGCGGCCTTGATGGCGACCGGCCAGCCGTACTCCTCGCCGAATGCGACCACGTCGTCGCCGGACTGGAGGTACTCGGTGGTGCCGGGAACACCCTTCACCCCGGCCTCCTGGGCCGCGATGCGGCTCGAGACCTTCTCGCCCATGACCACCATGGCCTCGGGTGGCGGCCCGATGAACACGACGCCACGGTCGGTGATCTCGCGGGCGAAGTCGGGGTTCTCGGAGAAGAAGCCGTATCCCGGATGCACGGCTTCGGCTCCCGACCGCTCGATCACGTCGAGGATCGCCTCGGTGTTGAGGTACGACTCGGCGGCGGTCGTCCCGCCGAGGGAGTACGCCTCGTCGGCGAGACGCACGTGAAGCGCATCTCGGTCGAGGTCCGAGTAGACGGCAACCGAGGTCACGCCCAGTTCCTTGCACGCCCGGATGACCCGGACGGCGATCTCGCCGCGGTTTGCGATCAGCACCTTGGAAAACACCCCGTATGGTTACCGCGGTGGAGGGTCGCGACGCCATTGCACGATCTCGTTTCCTCGACATCCGTCGGGTGGCGGAGACGGGTTCTACCAATGCCGACGTCATGGCGCTGGCGAGGCAGGGCGCGCCCGAGGGCGTGGTGGTGGTCGCCGATCACCAGACCGCAGGACGGGGCCGATCCGGACGGACGTGGACCGCGCCGCCGCGGGCGTCGTTGCTGTGCACGGTCCTCCTCCGCCCACCCGCGCCCGTGGCGCCGCTCGTGACCTGCGCGCTCGCCGTCGCCGCGGCCGAGGCGGTCGAGGCCGTCGGC
>JBBKVY010000219.1:0-35152 GCA_037968675.1 Acidimicrobiales bacterium
CCCGGGCGCGGCCTATCCGACCGTCCGCGCCGCCCTCGTCGCCGGCGCCGTGATCGTCGGCATGTCGGCGGCCCGGGCGGCGCGGACGGTCGGATCGGCCTCGCCCGGGTCGACGAGGAGATCGTCGGTCACGCGGCCGAGGACGATCGCTCCGGCCACCGAGGCGCCGGAGAACACGAGGGCCCCGCTCAACGCACCGGCGAAGGGCCACGGGTTCGTGCGGATCATCTCGGCCAGCAACGTCATGCCCCGCCGGAGCACGGTCCGTGCCTCCGGCGGGTGGAGATCGGTGGTCGGCGACGTCACCCCGCCACGGTAGGCCGAAGCCATGGCGGCGTCGCGACCGGTATCGGTGGCGCGATCAGGCGGCGGGGTCCCAGAGCTCGATGGGCGTCTTGTCCCGCGGCCCCTGGTACGGGAGCGGGATCTCGATGCTGCTGCGACCTGCCGACATCGATGCAGCACACACGATCTCGAGGAGGTCGCGACCGAGGTAGACATCGCTGATCGACGAGGATCGTCCGGCGCCGGCCGAGGACTCGGCATCGCGCAGCTGTTCGATGTAGCCGAACTGGTCGAGTTGCGGTGGGTAGTCGACGTCGGTCGGTGGAGGTGGCAATTCGATCGGTTCGCCGCTGCGTTCGAGCGCGAGGTCGGGCAGCAGCTCGAGCACGACGACGCCGGAGTCCGACGCCGCCTGGAGGTCCCAGATCGTGTCGGCTTCTCGCCACGAGACCTCCACCTGGGCGACGAGACCGCTGTCGAACCGCAACTGCACCGAGGCCCGGTCCTCGACCTCGACATCGTCACTCCGCTCGAACGCCGCGCTCACGCCGACCGGTCTCGCCGAGCGGGCGGCGCGCAGAACCAACGCGAGCGGGTGGACGCCGAGGTCGAACAGGACGCCCCCGCCCCACGAGCGCTCGGTGAAAGCCCCCCACGTCGGCCGAGGCTGCATCGCACGAGCCGTGAGGTGGGTGAGCGGACCGAGCGTCGCGATCTCGCTGAGCGCCCGACTCGGTGCCTCGGCGAAGAGCAGGTTCTCGGCATAGGTCAACATGCCGCCGGCCTCGACGACCCGGACGAGTCGATCGGCATCGTCGAGCGTCGCGCACAACGGCTTCTCGACGACGGCTGCGGCCCCGGCGGCCATGGCACGGAGGGCGTCGACGGCGTGCCGTCGCGGGGGTGTGGCGACGATCACGAGGTCGGCGCCGGCCGGGAGTTGGTCGTACGGGACGACGACGCCGCCCACGTCGGCGGCGCGAGCGTCGGCGGTGGCCCGTGTCCGGGACGCGACCGCCACCACCTTGCTGTCGGTCTGGGCGGCGACCGCCAGTCCGTGGACCGCGCTGATCCACCCAGCACCCGCGAATGCGTAGTCGGCCATCGCGCCATGCTCTCGATTCAGCGACCGGCGAGGCGGGCGACGATGGGTGCCGCAGTTTCCATGGCGTCGGCCTGGACGACGAGGTAGCTGACGTCCCATCGGTCGCGGCGGGACTGGAGTGACTCGACGATCTCGTCCTCGGTGCCGATCCACGCGAGCGGGTAATCGGCGACCGATCCGGGGTCGACACCGAACATCGGGGCCATCATCTCGGCCACGCCCTGTTTGTCGTCGGTGACCACGACGGCGAACACCAACATGTTCAGTTCGAGGTCGGCGTAGCGGTCGCCGGCCGCGTCCTTGACCCAGTCGATCTTCTGGTCCGTGAGCTCCGGTGCACCGTTCTGCGCGGTCTCGGTGTCGACTGCCCCGCTCGCGATCTTGGGATTGATGCCGACGATGTCGGCTTCCTGCGCGGCAAGCGTGAGGACCCGCTTGCCGCCGCCACCGATCAGCACTGGGGGATGGGGCGTCTGCACGGGCTTCGGCAGGCCGACCATCCCGTCGAGCTGGTAGTGCTCGCCCTGGAAGGTGACCGGCTCCTCACCGAAGAGGCCCTTGCAGATGGCCAACGACTCGGCGAGTCGGTCGATCCGCACCCCGGCCCGGTCGTGAGCGATCCCGGACTGCTCGTAGTCGGTGTTCATCCAACCGGCGCCGATCCCGAACTCGAAGCGTCCGTCCGAGAGGAGATCGAGTGTGGCGACCTCCTTGGCGAGGACCACCGGGTGCTTGTAGTCGTTGGCGAACACCAGGGTGCCGATCTTCAGGTGGGTCGTCGCGTCCGCTGCGGCCATCAGGGCCGGCACCGGGGCGAGTTGCTCGCCGAAGTGATCGGGCATGAACACGCTCGAGTAGCCGAGGTCCTCGGCCCGTCGGGCGAGCGCAGACCACTCGTCGGCAGAGGTCGCAGTGCTGATCTGCACCCCGAATCGGAATCGACGGTCATGGGCCATGCGGGTGTCTCCTCGGGTCTGCGAGCAGGGTGCTCGGGCGTCGAACCTAGGCCATGCCGTCCGTGGCAGTGACCGCTCGGTCGCCGATGCCCCCGGTACGCTTTCTCCATCGTGTTCCGCTTCGCGCGCGCCCTTCCGCGCCTCGTTCTGCTCCTCGCGCTCGGCTCCGTCATGGTGACGACGGCCGGGCTCGCGCTCGCGCCGCAACTCGCCGACCTGACGGCGGCATCGCACGGTGTCGCGCCCGACGTGCTCCTCGACGATCTCTCGATCCGCTCCTACGTCTATGCCAGCGACGGAACGCTCCTGACCACCCTGCAGGAGGAGGAGAACCGAGCGCCGGTCGCCATCGACGATCTCCCCGACCATCTGATCGATGCCATCCTGGCCGCCGAGGACGCCGACTTCTACCAGCACAAGGGCGTCAACGTCCGGGCCACGGTGCGAGCGCTGCTGTCGAATGTCGAGTCCGGCCAGATCGAACAGGGCGGCTCGACCATCACCCAGCAGTTGGTCAAACAGAGTCTGCTCGACTCGAGTCAGGACTTCGATCGCAAGACGAGGGAAGCATTCCTGGCGGTTCGACTCGAGAAGCAGATGTCGAAGCGTCAGATCCTCGAGCGGTACCTCAACACGATCTACCTCGGGAACCACAGCTACGGGGTACAGGCCGCGGCCGAGACCTACTTCGGTGTCGAGGCGACCGAGCTCAACCTCGCGGAGGCCGCGTTGCTCGCGGGGATGATCCGCAACCCCATCGAGTACGACCCGCTGTTGTACCCCGACGTCGCCAGGGAACGCCGCCGGATCGCGCTCCGTCGCATGGCCGACGAGGGGATGATCTCCGACGACGAAGCGCTCTACGCCGGAGGGACGGGGCTTCCCGAGGTCGCGGTCGAGTACATCCCGCCGCCGGACGACTACTTCGTCGAGGAGGTCAAGCAGGCCCTGCTGGCCGACCCACGACTCGGCGAGACCAAGACCGAGCGATACGACGCGGTGTTCCGGGGCGGGCTCGAGATCTACACGACCTTCGACCCGGGAGCGCAGTTCCTCGCCGAGGTGGCCCGGAACGAGGTGCTCGCCCCGTTCGCACTCGAGGGCCAGCCGGCCCTGTTCCTCGCCGGCACGCACAAGGAGGGGACACCGAAGGCCGGTCAGGAAGCCATCGGAACCGTGGCGATGGCATCGGTCGAGTCGACGACCGGCGCAGTCCGGGCGCTGGTCGGCGGACCTGGTTTCGGCGACGAGTACAAGTTCAATCTGGCGACCCAGGGCTACCGGCAACCGGGGTCGGCGTTCAAGCCCTTCGTGCTGCTCGAACTGCTCGAGCAGGGGTACGCCCCGTCCGACCGGATCTCGGGGGCCGGGCCGTGTCGGTTCCGCATTCCCGGCGTCGAGGAGATCTACGAGGTCAACAACTTCGGCAAGTCCCGCGGATTCACCGGCACGATCACCTCGATGACCACCAACTCCTCGAACTGTGGGTACGTGCGCCTCGGCCAGATCGCAGGCATCGACAACGTGGTCGAACTGGCCGGTGACCTCGGACTCAAGACCCGCAACGCCCAGAACGAGATCGTCGATCTCGACCCGTCCATCTTCTCGACCCCGCTCGGCACGCAGGGCGTCACGCCCATCGGCATGGCGGCGGGGTACGCGGCGATCGCCAACGACGGGTACTACAACCCGCCGTACTTCGTCGACCGGGTCGTCGACCGTCGCGGGGAGACCGTCTTCGAACACGTCGACGAGGGGTACCGGGCCTTCTCGATCGAGACCGCGCAGTTGGCTGCGGACATCCTGAAGGACAACGTGACCGGCGGGACGGGCACGGCCGCTCGGGTCAGCGGGCACGACGTCGGCGGCAAGACCGGTACTGCGCAGGACTTCTCGAACGGTTGGTTCGTGGGCTTCAGCAAGCAACTGTCGACTGCGGTGTGGATGGGAGCGATCGAGGGCAACGTCCCGATGAACAGCGTCGGCGGGCGCAGCGTGACCGGCGGCTCCTATCCCGCACGGATCTTCGGCGCCTTCATGGGGCCGATGCACGAGGCCCGCGAATCGATCCCCTTCGCCGAGCCGCCTCGCCGGCAGGCCTCGAACCGGACGCTCACGCTCGACAAAGATGTCGACATCACCCAGTCACGGCGCACAGCGACGCCGCGACGACGATCTCCCGGTACCACTCCACCGGCGACCACGACTCCCAGTACGGCAGGGGGTGAGGGAACGCCGAGCGGCGGGGCAGACTCCCCCTCCTCCCCGCCGACATCGGCCGGGCCACCCCCGACCGAGGGAGACTTCATTCCATGACGACCAAGTGGGAACAGTTGCTCGCCGTCCAGGCGCTCGACACCACGATCCGACACCTCGATCACCGTCATCGCCAGATCCCCGAGCGGGCGTCGCTCGCCGACATCGAGGCCCAGCTCGCCGCCAATCGTGCGGCCACCGAGGCGGCAGCATCGTCCAAGGCCGAGCTCGTCGGTGCCCAGAAGCGCCTCGAGGTCGAGATCGCGGACATCGAGGTGAAGATCGAACACGACAACGAACAGCTGTACGCGGGCGGGTCCGATCCCGGGGTGCTCCAATCGCTCCAGCACGAGATCGGCACCCGGAAGGGGCAGATCTCGAAGCTCGAGGACGACGAACTCGAACTGATGGAACAGGTCGAGCCGATCGATGCGCAGCTGGTGACCCTGGCGTCCGAGAAGGCGACGCTGGATGCTCGGGCCGAGAAGGCAACCGCAGCGCTGGCATCGGAGGAGACCGAGATCGAGGCCGAGCGCGACGCCGCCATGGCGGCGCGTGCGACTCTGGTGGCCGAGATCGATGCCGATGCCTTCGCCCGCTACGAGACGGTGCGCGACCGCCTGGGCGGCCTGGCCGTGGCCCGACTCGTCGGCGGCGTCTGCGGGTCGTGCCACATGAAGCTGTCGGCGGTGGAGTACGACCGGATCCAGCACCTGCCGCCGGATGCCGAGGTCGAATGCGAGGACTGCGGACGCTTCCTCGTCCGATCCTGACGTGCTCATCTGGTATCTCGCCACCGCCGCCGTGGGCGTCTGGGCGGTGTTCGACAGTCCGGCACTCGACTACCGACTCGTCCTGGTCGGGTCGGTGCTCCCGGTCGCCGAGGTGCTGCTCGGTCGTCCCGGGCCCCTGCACTCGCTCGTCACTGCGGTGGTCGTGCTGGGGCTGGTGATGATGACCACGCAGGGGAGACGAGTGGTCCGCCGCCGCTGGCTGGGCATACCGATCGGCTTGTTCGCATACTTGGTGTTCTCGGGCACGTGGACCGATACCGAGGCGTTCTGGTGGCCGCTCACCGGCCTCGGTCTCAGCGATGCGAGCCCGCCCGAGATAGAGCGCCTGACGATGTCGGTCCTCCTCGAGATCGTCGGCGTCGGACTGGGACTGTGGTGGTACCGGCGCGTCGGACTGGACGATTCCCGCCACCGTCGCCAGTTCCGCCGGACGGGGCAACTTCCCCGGGCCACCACGCCACCGGTTCCGGGCTCGTGCTGATCGTCGTTCGTCATGGTCGGACCGAGGCCAACCGGCAGGGCCGACTCCTCGGCCGACTCGACGTCGGGCTCGACGATCTCGGTCGACGACAGGCCGCGGCAATGGCCGCCGCAGTGGGTCCGGTCGATCGAATCGTCGCGTCCCCCCTCGCCCGCACGTGCCAGACGGCTGCGGCGTGGGGTCAGGACGTCGAGGTCGACGAGCGTTGGATCGAGCTCGACTATGGCGAGTACGACGGCGTCCCCATGGGCGAGATCGACCCTGCCGTCTGGGCTCGATGGCGGGCCGACCCGACGTTCGCGCCACCCGGCGGCGAGAGCATCGCTGTGCTCGGTGACCGGGTCCGCGCAGGATGCGCGTCGCTGGTGGCGTCGGCAACCAAGGCCGATGTCCTCGTCGTGAGCCATGTGTCGCCCATCAAGGCCGCCGTCGCCTGGGCGCTCGCCGTGGGCGACGAGATCGCCTGGCGGATGTACGTGGCGCCGGCATCGGTGACACGCATCGCCGTCTCGGCCCGGGGACCGAGCCTCCACACGTTCAACGGTGTGGGCCACCTCGACGCGGTCGAGGCCTGACGTGCGCCGGAGCGCAGTGATCGCGGGGTTGATCTCGTCGGTCCTCGTGTCGTTGGCGTGCAGCTCGGGAGAGAACCGAGCGCAGATCGAGTCCCCGACGACGACGACCTCGCCTTCCACGACGTCATCGTCGTCCGCGACGACAGCACCATCCACGACGCTGCCACCCACGAGCCCGCGCCCGGAATGGCTGGGCCGCCGCGCCCTCCCGATCCGATCCGACGGACTCGGTGCCATCCAGCCGACGCCCCCTCCGCTGGTCGATCGACGGTTCGCGACGATCGACACCCTGCCTCCGCCGGCATCCGACACGTTCGAGGTCTCGGTCACCTTGCCGTCGGCCGCGGTGGTCGAGCGTTCGACGTGGACCGATGCCTGTCCCGTCACACTGGACGATCTCCGCTACGTGACCCTGCCCTTCTGGGGGTTCGACGGGCGTGTCCACACCGGCGAGCTGCTGGTCGACGACGATGCCGTCGACACCGTCGCTCGTGGTTTCGAGACGCTCTTCGCCCGTCAGTTCCCGATCGAGGAGATGCGGATCGTCCGCGCCGACGAGCTCGACCTGGCGCCAACGGGCGACGGCAACAACACGACCGCATTCGTGTGCCGACCGGTCGTGGGTTCGACGACCTGGTCACAGCATGCCCATGGCCGTGCGGTCGACATCAATCCGTTCCACAATCCCTATGCGCGTGGCGACGTCGTGATCCCCGAGCTGGCGTCCGCGTACTTGGCACGGCCGGACCTCCCCGGCGTCCTCACCGAGGCCGATGTGGCGGCCTTCGTGGACGACGGGTGGGGATGGGGTGGACGTTGGAATTCCTCGAAGGACTGGATGCACCTGTCGGCCAACGGTCGCTGAGCTCAGGAGGCGCGCACGGTCGCGAACAGCGTCTTCAGGTACGCGCCCTCGGCGAAGCCGATGGGATGATCGACCGCATGGGTCGTCCGGCGCCATTCGGCGAGGACGGCCCCCTGCGCCGATGCCGATGCGCGGATCGTTCGGTGGAAGGTGCCCTCGTCGACACGACTCGAACACGACGACTGCACGAGCATGCCCCCCGGCGCGACGACGGCGAGACCGAGCCGGGTGAGGTGGGAGTACGCGCGCAGCGCTCGGTCGACCTGGTCTGCTCGCGACGCGAAGGACGGGGGATCGATCACGACCAGGTCGAAGTGCTCGCCGTGTGCGGCCAGCGACGCGAGCACCTCGAATGCATCGCCGCACGTCACCCGGTGACGTGCGGCGGAAACGTCCTGGCGCTCGGCGTTGGCCGTCATGTTCCGTTCTGCGGTGTCGAGCGCGGGCCGACTGAGATCGACGCTGTGCACCTCGGTGGCGCCGCCGGCAGCGGCGTGCACGCTGAATCCGCCCGTGCAACAGAACACGTCGAGCACTCGCTTGTCGCGCGACAGCTCGCCCACCAGGGAGCGGTTGTCGCGTTGGTCGAGGAAGTGGCCGGTCTTCTGACCCTGCATGACGTCGGCTTCGAATGCCAGGCCGTGCTCGACGAACGAGACGGGACCTGCGCGGTCATCGCCGATGAGGACCGTTCCGTCCTCGATCCCGTGCGTCGGGCCGGTCGCCACGCCTCGGCTCGTGCGTACCACGACCCGTACTGCTCCGGTGAGGTCCACGATCGCTGGGAGGACGTCGCGGAGATGGGGGATCCACGCTGCGGTGTACAGCTTGACGACGATGGTGTCGTCGTACCGGTCGACGACCAGGCCCGGCAGTCCGTCGTTCTCGCCGTGGACACAGCGGAAGCCGGTCGTCGACGGATCGTCGACGAGCACTCGACGCCGCTCGAGCGCCTCGTTGATGCGGGCCCGCCAGTACGCGCCATCGATCGTCCGGGGCGTGCCGGTGTGCAGGACGCGGATCCGGATGGGGGAGTCGGGGTCGAACAGCCCGATCGCCGCGAACCTGCGCTTGTCGTCGAACACGACGGCGAGGTCGCCGCGTGCGCCGGTGTGACTGGTCGAGGTGATCGATCCGTCGAAGATCCACGGATGCCCGCCCCGCACCTGGCGAAGTGCATCGCGAGTGACCCGCACTGCGACCCGCCGGTCGGACGGGAAAGGCACGGCGGCGAGTCGTTCGAGGTCGGTCATGGCGCTCCGCGTCGGGAGTGAACGAAGGTACTCGCACGTATCGTTTCCCCATGGACCGTCGTCGTGCCGAACCGACCGAGCCACGGCTGCGACGTCTCGGTGAGGAGATGTCCGAGGAGGGTGCCGGCTTCGTCCTGGACGACGAGCGGGCCTCGACGGTGCTCGAAGAGCTGGACTATGCCCTCCGCCCGCCCGTGCACGAGCGGCGGATCCCCAGCTACGGCTCGATCATCGGCCCCACCACACCGCTCGAGTCCTGGACGGCGACGACCAGACTGCTGGCGGAACGCCGGCCCATGACCGAGTTCGGCGATGCCCAGATCCGTCGTTTCGCCGACGGGATCTCCAGCTGGGCGATCCGCGACGGTGGCGGCGTCGACGAGCTCGTGGTGTTCGATCGCTCCGCGAGTTCGGAGCGCGACATCGTGATCCTCGCCGCCGCGTCGGGCGGGCTGGTGGTCCAGCGGCATCCGAGCGGCGTCGTCCGCGTCGTCGGTCCGGGCGGCGTGGTTCGGCGAGACGTCACCGGCTGGCACCACGAGCCACCGCTGGAGAGCTGGCTCGCCGACATCCCCGGATGCCGCGAATCTGGCGCGCTCACGACCCTCGGTCTGCTCCTCGACTTCGCCGTACACGACCTCGGCGCGAGGGGCGTGGGTTCGTTGTTGATCCTCCACGAGACGGGTGATCTCGGCGTGGGCCACGAACAGCGGATGCCCGTGCCGCCCACACTGCGGATCGACCGCCCGAACGACCTCGCCCCACTCCGTCACGCGCTCGCCCAGACCGACGGCGCCACGGTGTTCGATCACACCGGGACGCTCCGACGGATGGGCGTCCGTCTCGTGCCGAGCCGGGCAGCCGAAGAAGGTGTCCGCCCCATCGGTGGTACTCGGCACACCTCCGCCCGCCGCTTCAGCTACGACGTGCCCGACGCGGTGGTGATCGCCGTGAGCGAAGACGGACCGGTGACGGTGCTGAAGGCTGGATCGTTGTTGGGTCGCTCGACCGGCGACTGACCGGGGTCAGTCGGTCGATCTCGTCACCGTTCGGTAGATGCACTGCCCGCCGCCGGACGCGTGGAGCCGCCCACCGGGCGACCAGACTCGGGCAGTCCATCCGAACAAGCCGCGTGTCGAGACGGGAGCCGATCCGTCGCACAACAACCACGGCTGGTCGCCGGTCGGGCGGTGGAAGGCCACATTGAGGTCGAGCGTGGGCGCAACGACCGCAGGTAGCTTCCATGCATGGGGGCGGTGGGCGGACGGCCAGCTGGGGAGATCGACGAGGATCAATGACCGTGCCGCGTCGACCCAGCGGTCGTCGAACGTCGCCGTGGGGAGGAATCGCAACCATTCCTGCCACACCGCCGGACGGGGTCCTGGAGGCGGCCAGTCAGCCTCGAACGCCACCGGCTTGGCATCGAGGTTCCGCCAGAACGCGAACGGCGGCTCGGCATCATCGGGCAGGAGTTCCTGGAGGAGCGGGAGATCGTCGGGATCGGGAACCGCCGGCGGCGTTGCCTCGTCGTGCTCCAAGCCCTCGTTCTCGGCCACGGACCACACCATCGCGTCGAGGATCGGCGTGCCCGCCTGGGTGATCTCCACCCGGTGCGATGCTGCTGCCCGCCCGACGCGTCGGGGCGTGACGACGATGTCGATCGGTTCGAAGCGGGCGACCCCGAGGTAGTGGCAGGAGAACGCGGCCGGCTCGGGCATCGTCGTGGTCGCGCCAGCGGCGCGGAGGGCGAAGGCGGCGATGTAGCCGCCCATCGGTCCCCAGATCTCCCAGTCGGGCGACGGCGCTCCCCGGAAGTGTCCCTCGTCCACCTGCTCGATCGCCGTGTCGGTCCCCAGATCACCCATGGGTCGGCACCCTTGCCGCGGGTCGCGTCGCGGACCAAGCGGAATTCACACCAGGTCCAGGATGTCGGCCCATCCACCGGCCGATGCCGCGCCGATCACGTGGTCGGCCAGGGCGAGCGCGTCTTGATGTGCATCCGAGGGCACGACGGCGACGGCGGCGTGCTCGAGCATCTCGAGGTCGTTGGGCCCGTCTCCTGCCGCGAGGACGGCGCCGGGATCGAGGCCTCGCGACCGGCAGAACGCCGCGATGCCGTCCCACTTCGACTGTCTGGGCGGCGCGACCGTGACCGTGAAGCCGCCGTACTGGCGGTCGGGAGCGACATGGGGCGACGCGACCGGCCCGATCGCGGAGCCGATGGCGAGGGCGACTTCCTCCGGGACGCCGAGCACCCCGAAGGCGAGCACCGCCTCGGACTCCACGATGTCGGCGAGCGCGGCGGCACCGACGTCGTCACCGAAGCTGGCCAGATGGGCTGGATGGGTGGACGGCATCTCGCTCACCCAGACCGACGGTGCCTCGTGGTCGACGTAGACACACGGCTCGATACCGTGGTCTGCGAACACTGCGAGCACGTTGGTTGCGTCCGTGGCCTCGAACCCGCCGACGTGGAATCGCTCACCCGAGCCCAGATCGACGCCGAGGGTGCCGTTCAACACGACGGCCGGTGGTGTGGCGCCCAACGATGCCAGGGGATCGCGGGTCGAGACGACCCGGCGTCCCGTCGCGACGAGCAGCGGGATGCCCTCGTGGATCACTTCGAGCAGTGCGTGTCGCGTCCGCTCGGGCACCGAGGCCGGATGCTCCCAGAGCGTGCCGTCGAGGTCGGTGACGATCAGTTCGATCGAGGAAGTGCTGTCGGCCATGCCGCCGAGTCTGACGGCGGAAGATCCGAGGGCGCGCCCCGAGAGCGCGACCGACTTCGGCGATCCCTAGGATCGGTCACGTCCGAGAAGCGAGCGAGAGCAGGCGAGCGCATGGGTTGGGATTTCTCCACCGAGCCGGAGTTCCAGGAGAAGCTGGACTGGGTCGAGGAGTTCTGCCGCGAGCAGGTCGAACCCATCGACATGGTCTTCCCGTACGCGGTCCGGTCGAAGGAGCCGAAGATCCAGGCGTTGGTCAAGGGTCTCCAGGACCAGGTCAAGGCGCAGGGTCTGTGGGCGCTCTTCCTCGACGAGGAGCTCGGTGGTCCCGGCTTCGGTCAGCTGAAGCTCGGACTCATCAACGAGATCCTCGGCAAGTACGGCTCGGCGCCGCAGATCTTCGGTGCCGCGGCACCGGACACCGGCAACATGGAGATGCTCGCGGCCTACGGGACCGACGAGCAGAAGAAGCGCTGGCTCGAGCCGATGTTGAACCAGGAGCTGTGGTCGGCGTACTCGATGACCGAGCCCCAGGGCGGCTCCGATCCGAACCTCTTCCGGACGCATGCCGTCCGCGACGGCGACGAATGGGTCATCAACGGCGAGAAGTGGTTCACCAGTGCCGGTCGAGTGGCCGACATCCTCTTCGTGATGTGCACCAACGGGATGTTCGTGGTCCCCCGCACGACCCCGGGTGTCGAGATCATGCCCGAACCCCGGAACCACAACCACATCAAGTACATCGATGTCCGGATCCCCGCCGATCATCTCCTCGGCCCAGAGGACGGAGCCAAGGTCCTCGCGCAGCGTCGCCTCGGTGGCGGCCGCATCCACCACGCGATGCGGACCATCGCCCAGTGCACGCTGGCGTTCGACATGATGTGCGAGCGGGCGCTGAGCCGCGAGTCGCACGGCAAGATCATCGGCGACCACCAGATGGTGCAGGAGAAGATCGCGGATTCCTACGCGTCCATTCGCATGCTGCGACTGTTCGTGTTGGAGACGGCATGGAAGATCGACAACACCAGCACGCAAGAAGCGCGTACCGACATCGCCGCGGTGAAGTTCACCATGGCCAAGGTGCTGCGCGAGGTGTCGTTCAACGCGCTGCACATCATGGGATCGCTCGGCACGACCAACCTCACGCCGCTCCAGGCCATGTACGCGGCCGCGCCGACGATGGGCATCGCCGACGGCGTCGACGAAGTGCACAAGTCGACGGTGGCCCGCCGCGTGCTCAAGGGATACCGGCCGCACGAGGGCTACTGGCCGACCGAGTACTACCCGGCCAAGCGTGAGGCGGCCCGGAAGAAGCTCGAGCCGCTCTTCGTCGACGATCCCGAACTGCGCGAGATGGCCGACGCCTACGCGGCCTACATCGCCAAGCGGGGCTGACGACCCTGGCCGACAACGCTGGGCCGACGATCTGGGGGGGAGGGTCAGGCCGGGCTGGCCGTACGTTCGCCCGGCGCGACCGTCCAGACGGGGCCGACGTCGACCGCCGAGGCTGGATCCCACACGTCGACGACGTGGCGGAACTCGGTCGTCCAACGCTCCGGCGTGACCTCGCAGACGAGGTAGCCGTTGCGCGCTTCGGCGAAGCGGACCTGGGGATTCCCGGCGGTGGGTGCGTCGAAGGGGAGTGACGAGATGCCGGTGGCGAGGAACTCGGGTGCGACCGCCACGCCGTCCTCGGTCTTCGCGTCGAGCACGAAGCTGGCATGGAAGTCGCCGGTGAGGACCACCGGGGAGTCGACGGCCGCGAGCAGATCGAGCACCTTGTTGCGTTCGGCGACGTAGCCGTCCCACGACTCGAGGTAATAGGTCGGCTCACCGTCGCCGGCGCTGGCGTCGTATCCCGAGAGCATCACCGGGTTGGCGAGCACGGTCCACATGGCGGTGCTGGACGCCAGCGTCTCCGAGAGCCAGCTGAGCTGTTCGGCCCCGAGAAGCGTGCGCTCCTCGTCGAACCGCTCATCGCAACCCGGCCCGTTGTCGAAGGTGGCCGTCTCGCGGCACGGCGTCGGGTCGGCGTGCTGACGCGTGTCGAGCGTGGCGAGGTCGACGAGGTCGCCAAACGCGTACGAGCGGTACACGGGGTAGTCCTCGCCGTCGAGATCGCCCGGGGCCGGGAGACGGACGGGCATGTGTTCGTACCAGGCCTGGTAGGCGGCTGCCCGGCGCGCACGGAACGCCTCGGGGTCCGGATCGTTGTAGTCGGTGTCGCCGGTGTAGTTGTCGGCGACCTCGTGGTCGTCCCAGAGGACGATCCACGGTGTCATCGCGTGGGCCGCCTGGAGATCCGGGTCCTCCCGAACCTGCGAATAACGGATCCGGTAGTCGTCCAGACTCTCGGCGGTCTCGACCCGCCAAGTACGACTGCCGTCCTGTTCCGGGGTGACGTCGAAGGGCGGGAGTTCGTACACGTAGTCGCCCATGAACACGACGGCATCCAGATCGCCGTCGGCGGCGGCGTGTTTCCAGGCGCCGTACCGACCGAACTGGAAGTCCTGACACGTCGTGACCGCGAACCGGAACCGATCGGGCGACGCATCGGCGTCGGGGAACGTCCGGGTGACCCCGACCGGGCTCTGCCACTCGCCGGCCGAGAACCGGTAGTGGAGGACGGTGTCGGGCTCGAGTCCATCGACGTCGACGTGGACGGAGTGCCCGAGAGCCTGTGTGGCTTCGGCGGTTCCGTCGGCGACGACCTCGTCGAAGTCGGGGTCGGTGGCGATCTCCCAGGAGACCTCCACATCGTCGTCCGGCATGCCGCCATCGGCCTCGGCGGAGTCCAGGGCCAGACGGGTCCAGAGCACCACGCCGGTCGCGAGTGGGTCGCCGGAGGCCACGCCCAGCGTGAAGGGATCGGCGGGCAGGTCGACCGCAGGGACGCTGGACGTGGTCGATGAGGTCGAGGTGGACTCGGCGGTGTCGCTGTCGTCCGACGACGAACAGGCACCGACCGTGGCGGTGGCGATCGTGGCGAGCAGGAACTGGCGACGATCGAGCGGCATCGCCCGAGACTAGGGGAGTGACCCGACATCCCGACCGCCGTCTGCGGTCATCGCGAGCGGTGGCCCGGATCGAGGCACTACGTTCGCCGCGGACACCGCCGAGATCGCCTCGTCGCCGATCTCGATCGCTGCTCGTCCGCACACCCAGGGGGGAACCATGCACCATCGCCGTCGCCTTCTCGTCTCCGTCGTCGCACTCGTGGCCATGGCGGTCCCGAACGTCGCCGTCACGCCGGCCGGCGCCGACCGCCCGGGCCACGGGAACCACGGCCGGTCGACCGACGACCGCGCGTACTACATCCTCCCGCCGGGCAACTACGGCGGGCTCCCGACGACCGACGAGTCGCGTGATCAGCTCCCGCTCTACGACGCGCTCACGCCGCTGCGCGGCGACGTGACCGATGCCGACATCGAAGCTAACTTCCTTCCCGAGAACTTCACCCCGGTGGGTGAGACACGCGAAGAACCGACCGGCCGCCCGGGGACGACCATCCGCTACGACGAGTTCGGTGTCGCCCACATCGAGGGCGAGACACGAGCCGACCTCGCGTTCGGCGCCGGATGGGTGACTGCACGCGACCGCGACCTCCTCCTCCAGCTCGGCCGAGGTCCGGCCCGGGCGGCCGTGGCCGATGTGCCAGGCATCAACGCGTTCGGATTGGTGACCAGCGGCCAGTCGTTCGTCCCCAGCGCCGAGGCCGAGCAGTTGGTGACCGACCAGGTCGATCTCCTGGTGGAGACCTACGGCGACAAGGGTCGCGAGATCGTCGCCGACGCGCAGGCGCAGGCCGACGGCACCAATGCGTATTGGGTTGCGAACGGGCTCGATCGGGAGCCGGCCTCGGTGAACGACGTGATCGCCACGGCCGCGTTCATCGGTTCGATCTTCGGCGCCGGTGGCGGCGGTGAAGCCTCGAATGCCGAGTTCCTCTCCCGGCTCGAGAACGAACTCGGTCCCGAAGCCGGTCGTCAGGCCTGGGAGGATGCCGCACTCACCAACGATCCCGAGGCCCCCACCACGATCGGCAAGCGCTTCGACTACGGCCCGCTGACCGGGGGTCCGGTCACCGGCTCGGCCGTCATCGACGCCGGATCCGTGGTCAGTCTCGACCCCCGCCAGCCCGCCGGGGGAGTGCCGGTCGCAACGGCGACCGCTGCGGTCGCCGCCGGTGACGAAGCCACCTACCCCGCTGCTGGTCCGGTACCGGAGAAGCAGGCGTCGAATTTCCTGATCGTCGACCAGACCACCTCGCGCTCGCGCGACAGCCTGGCGGTGATGGGTCCGCAACTCGGCTACTACTACCCCGAGATCGTGCAGCAGATACATCTCAGCGGGCCAGGCATCGAAGCGCAGGGTGTCGCCGTTCCCGGCATGGCGATGTACCTGCTGATCGGCCGCACGCCCGACTACGCGTGGAGCCTCACGTCGGCCAACCACGACGTGCGAGACGTGTTCGTCGAGCGCCTGTGCGAGCCCGACGGCGCCGGGCCGACGGCCGAGTCGGACCACTACCTCTTCAACGGCGAGTGCCGACCGTTCGTGGAATTCGACGCCGGCACACTGAACGGGACACCGATCCGCTACCCGACCTCCGTCCACGGCCCGGTCATCGGCACGGCGACGTCCGACGGGGTGCCGGTCGCGTTGACGCGGCAGCGCTCGACGTTCGGGCGCGACGGTCTCAACCTGGCGGCCCTCAAGGACATGACCGAGGGAAGGGCCGACACGCCGGAGCGGTTCTACGAGACGGCCAACCAGTTCGGGTTCACCTTCAACTGGGGATACACGTCGCGGACCGACACGGCGTTCTTCTCCTCCGGGCTGTTGCCGGTGCGAGCATCGGGTCTCGACCGGCGCCTGCCGACGTGGGGAACCGGTGAGTACGAGTGGCGGGGGTTCCTCGACCAGCGCAGCCACCCCCACGACAAGCGCGGGCCCGGGGGCCTGTTGCTCAACTGGAACAACCAGTCGGCCCCGGGGTTCATGCACGGGGACACCACCGGCTTCGGTTCGGTGCAGCGTGTCGAGCTCTTCGATCAGTTCCCGAAGAAGCCCGAGCTCGCCGATGTCGTCGGCATCATGAATCGGGCGGCCACCGAGGACACCCGGTCCCCCGTGTGGCCGGTGGTGAGCGAGGTGCTCCGTGGCAGCGAGGCGCCGAGTCCGCTGGCCGCCCAGGTCGTCGACGTCCTCGACGGGTGGGTTGCCGACGACGCTCCTCGTCTCGACGCCGACAACAGCGGGCAGTACGACGTGGCTGGTCCGACCGTCATGGATGCACTCTGGCGCCCCCTCGCCGATGCGGCGATGCGGCCGGTGTTCGGCGGGCTCACCGACGAACTCGACCTGAACGGCGACGCGGTGTCCTACGTCGACAAGGACCTCCGGACGCTCCTCGACCAGCGGGTTCGGGGGGAGTTCAACCTCCGCTACTGCGGTCGCGGGTCGCTCGACGCCTGCCGGGCGTCGCTGTGGGCGGTCGTCGACGAGGTCGCGAAACAACTCGCAGCCGCACAGGGTCCCGAACCCAGCACGTGGCGATCCACGGCATCGCGCACCGGCTTCAGCCCCGGACTCATCCCCGACACCATCCGGTCGACCAATCGGCCGACGTTCCAGCAGGTGTTGCAGCTCGACAGCGGTCGTGGGCGCCGTCGCGGCGCCCACCCGCGTTCGTGAACGTCAGGCCAGGTCGCGCAACCGGACGAGCGAGACAGATGTGACCGGTGTCGTCTCCGGTTGCACGAACCGGAGGCCCATCACGCCGTGGTCGTGCCCGGCGGTACCGACCCAGTTGGGATTCGCCGGTCCGGGATCTTCGTGGGACACCACGATGCGGACGGTCCCGTCGTCGAGTGCCGGTCGGCCTACGCCGAAGCGAATCCCGACGTCGAACTGAAGGATCCCGACGATCTCGAGGAAGGCGACGAAGCAGTCCACATGGGGATCACGTTCGCTTGCCGGACGCTCGCGCTGTTCGAGGTCGTCGCCACGGAGGCCGGAGACGATCTCTCGAACGACACGTTCGCTGACGCCGTCGCCAACATCGGTGACTTCTCGGTCCCTGGCCAGCCGTTCAGCTCGCTCGGAGCCGACAAGTTCGACGCCAACGATTCGTTCCGGCTCGGCGAGTTCGACCCGGATGTCGGCCAGGACGGGTCGCTCCTGCCACGTCACCGACGTCGTCGACGTCACCTGAAGGGCACGTTCGTCGGGCCTGACGGAACACCCCTGCGGGTGATTCCTGTCGGCACGGTGCTGAAGATCGACCCTCGGTGGTAGGGACCGCGACCGATTCCCCACCAGAGAGAGGTCGAACGATGTCCACCGACAAGAACGTGACCGAGGACCTGATCCAAACCCTCGAAGACGGCAGAGAAGGGTTCGCCAAAGGAGCCGAGAAGCTCGAGGACTCCGATGCCACCACCGGCGTACAGATCTTCCGCGACCTGAGTGAACAGCGCGCCCGGTTCTCCGGCGAGCTGCGCACCCTGGCCACGGAGTACGGCGACCAGATCGAGGAATCGGGATCGATCACCGGCGCGCTGCACCGCGGCTGGATGAGCCTCAAGGACGCCCTCGCCGGGTCCGATCCCGACGGCGTGTACGACGCCGCCGAGCAGGGTGAGGACCACGCAGTCAGCGAGTACCAGAAGGCCCTGGACGACAGCGACATCTCGCCCCGGCTCCGCACGGTCGTCGAACGGCAGTTCGTCGAGGTGCAACAGGCACACGACCGAGTTCGCTCCCTGCGGGACGCCTGACGCCGCAGCCGACCCGGTTCGCAACCGACCGCCGCTCGCATCGTCGAGCGGCGGTCTCGCGCTCGGGGCCGAACGTGCCGGGCAACGCGCAGCGCCCGGCGACCCGGTCAGGTCGTCGAGGTGACCATCGACACGACGGCGCCGTAGTGCAGCGCTGCGCCGATCACGACGAGCGCATGGAACACCTCGTGATAGCCGAACGTCGCTGGCCACGGGTCGGGTCGATGGAGCGCGTAGACCACGCCACCGATCGTGTAGACGACTCCACCGGCCACGACCAGGCCGAACTGCAGTCCCGTGAGGGCATCGGCCAACGCGCCGAGCTCGATGACCGCGATCCAGCCCACCGCGACGTACACCACCGCGGTGACGGGGTAGGGGGCATGCAGCCACGCCATCCGGATGGCGATCCCGACGGTGCCGGCGATCCACACGGCGACCAGGAGTCGAGTCGCCGAGCGACCGTCGAGTCCGACGGTGGCAACGGCGGTGTAGCTACCGGCGATGGCGAGCAGGATGGTCGCGTGGTCCACCCGCTTGGCGCGACGCGCCGCCGACTCGCTGAGTCGACCACTGTGGTACGTCGCCGACACGCCCAGCATGGTCAGAACGCCGATCGCATAGATGATGCAGGAGACCCGGTCGGCGCCCGCGTCCGCCTCCACGATCAGGACCGCGAACAAGGGGATGAAGGCGACGGTCGCCCAGCGGTGGATCACTCCCCGCCATGTCGGCCTGACGCCGATCGCTGCCGTGTCGCTCAGGACGTGACGCCGTCCACCACGATCTCGGCCCGGTCGGCGAAGAACGCCAGGTGACCGGCGATCTCTCCGGCGCCGTCCTTCGGGTCCTCGTAGCTCCAGGCGATGGCATCGTGGGTCCGGTCTCCGACCTCGATGGTCCAGTAGGACGCGTCACCCTTGAACGGGCAGTGGGTACTGAGGTCGATGCCCCGGACCTCTGCCCGGATGTCGTCACGTGGGAGGTAGTAGGCGGTGGGCAGTCCCGTCTCCTCGAGGAGGACCGGTCGATCCGAGCTCGCGACGACCTCGCCGTCGAGTCGGATCTCGACATGGACGTCCTCGGCGTGGGTCTCGATCGTGTGTCCTGATGTCATGGTCGGTTCAACTGGTCGCGTGGGCGTGTCATTCCCCGCCCTCCCGGGGCATCCCGTCGTCGCATGATTCCTGCGACTGCGCTACACCGAAGGCGTGGCGAATCCGTTCGTGCAGAGCATGGCCAGCAACTTCGACGACGCGCTGCGGTTGATGGACGCAGCGCTGACGGACTGTCCCGACGGTCTGTGGGAAACCGACCTGTGGCCGGACGAGGCGCGAACCGGTCCGACACCGCATGGCGGACTGCATGGCTCGGCACCGTGGTTCCTGGGATTCCACGCGCTGCTGACCCTCGACTACGACCTCGCAGGCGAGTTCGAGCCGTGGGAACCGCCACGTCCGTTCGACGAGAACACCTGGTCTTTCCCCAACCGCGTGTTCACGAAGGCTGAACTCCTCGGCTACATCGACCATTGCCGTGGGAGGGTTCGCAGGACGCTCGCGTCGCTCACCGAGGAGGCTGCGGCTCGGACGCTGCCGGAAGCCCACCGATCCCACGGAATGGTCTACGGCGTGATCGTCGGCGGCATCCCGCTGCACGTCGTCGAGCACGCGGCCCAGATCCGTCAGTTCCTCACGGCCTCAGGCGTCAAGGTGCAACCCATGCCAGGCGACAGCGGCTATCGGGGATGACCAGCAACGGTGGCCGAGGTCCTCGAAGCACCGATCTCGTCGCGCATCGACCGTATGGCCTCACCGTGGGTGGGCTCAGATAGGACTGCCCCATGTTTGCGCTGGTCGAGATCGATGAGGCGAATTGGCGGCGGGCGCTTGCGGTCGAGGTGCGGGCCGATCAGGTCCCGTTCGTCGCCGACCATCAGCCGGTGGCTCTCGTCATTCTCTCGAAGTGCTATGTGCGTCCCGGCGGTCAGACGTGGACGCCGTACCTCGCTCTCGACGACGAGGAGCCGGTGGGCGTCGTTGCCGTCGTGTCCGAGGGCGACCACGCGGAGCTCCGGGTTCCGTCGGACCGGCGCATTCTCCGGCATTGAACCCGTGCTCTCGCTCGACCTCACCGGACCCCGACATCGCGCCTGATTTCGGATCTTGTTGCTCTCTCGCACGCCGAACTCGATGATCGGTGCGCCAGGACGTCGTCGAGCGCACTTCGCCTCCCCCGCAGGTCATCGCCACGTCGGTGCGCCCGGGATCCGGCGACGTCAAGGCCGGTGGAGTCGACACGGACGTCGCCGGAACCAGCCGATCAGAATCCGGCGTCGTGAGACCTGGTCTGAGCGGTCGTGCGTCGCCGGCCGCCAGATCTCGTTGAAGCGGTTGCCTCGGCCAATGTCGCCGTTCTTGTTCGTGAAGACCAGGCCGTCCGGGACAGCGCATGTGGTTGCGGAGTAGCGGTACAACCACGCCTTCCGCTGCGATCGAGCTCGAGGAGGTCGTTGCCTCGGTCGTTGAGAGCCTCCGGCACACGCGTCCGCTGCCGTCAACGCCGCGTGGGTGAACCACCGGTTCGGATGGGCCTGAACGTACCGGTAGCCGGCGAGCCGAGCGAAGCGATGGTGAGCCGGCTTGTAGGCGGGGTTCTGTCCCAGGACCAGGGTCCCGTGGGTGACCATCCATCTGTGCGGCCCACCTGGCCGATCGGGCGAGCAGCCCGCGGCACGCTTGGCCTTGCTCCGAGCGGGGGTTGCCGAGCCGCCGGTGTCGCCACCGACGCTGGTGCGCTCTTACCGCACCGTTTCACCCTCACCTGTGCTGCGACTTCCGGAGAAGCCGAGCCATCGGCGGTCTGCTCTCTGTTGCCCTGTACCGACAGGTCACCCCGTCCTGGCTCTCGCCAGCGCTCTGCTCTGTGGAGCCCCGACCTTCCTCGACCGTCAGCGAACTGACGGCCGCGGTCACCGGTCCGACTCACCATCGCGTCTCGTCTCCATGCCCGAAGCCTGCCACGGGCGCTCCCGCCGGATGCCAACGGGTCGAAGTCGGGTGCGGGCCTACGGAGTGGTGAACGCGTTCCAGGGGCCGGCCACCTCGTAGGTGATGCCGGGGTTGCGCTGGGACGAGAAGTACAGCCGGTTGCCCGCAGGGTTGAAGGCCGGTCCGGTGATCTCGGTGCCGGTGACGCCGGTCAGTTCCACGACCGGAAACGTCGATCCGTCCTCCCGTACCAGAACGATCTGGAGATCGCCGGGGTCCTCGGCGACGTAGATGACGCCGGCGTCCGACGTCGTGATGTTGTCGACGTTGGTGAGCGCGCCACCATTGACGGTTGCGTCGTAGATGATGGAGAGGCTGTTCGTAGACGGGTCGAGCATCCACACTCGACTGTCGCCCTTGGTGCTGAAGACCAGTCGGCCCTTGCTCATGGCCGCACCCTCGCCACCGTTGAACCGTACGGTTCCCGCCACCTGGTCGCTGCACGGGGTGGGGTTGGCAGCGGGGTCAGGCACTGTCTTCCAGGTGTACGAACCGGCCGACCCGGTCAGCACCTGGAGCGAACCGGACGAGAGGTCGCCCCAGGTCGCGGGGACGAAGCGATACAACGCGCCGTCGGCCTTGTCCTCGGTCAGATAGATGACCTCGTTGAGAGGATCGGCGGCCGCTGCTTCGTGCGCGAATCTGCCCATGGCCCCGCGGAAGACCGCTGGCTGGGCACCCAGCGGGTCGCATTCGAACACCCTGCCCCAGGGGAACTCCTCGCACGACAACCACGTGCCCCACGGTGTCGCGCCTCCGGCGCAGTTGACGATCGACCCGGTGAGGCAGGAGCCGGCGTCGACGATGTGGCCGCCGGCGTCGAAGCGGAGGAAACCCGCACCGCCCGGGACCCACTCGCTGTTGCTGACATATGACCATCCGCCGCCGGGCAGCGAGAAACAGGCGCCACCGTCCGGCGCCGTGTGCCACGTGTATCCGGTCCCAGCCACCTGCTGGCCGGTCGTGGCGACGACCCGGCCGGTGAAGAAGGGATGGAGACGCAGACCGTGCGGTCCTGGCGTCCCCAGTGGGGCCGGGTTGCAGGCGGCCAGCAACGTTCCTGCGCCGCCGATGGTCAGGGCGACCGTTCCCGTGGTCGCGAGACGGAGGAATCCCCGGCGTTCCATCGCGGCCCCCTCGTCCGATGCTGGTCGGGCCAACAGTAGCAAGGGACGCCGATCGTGGGGGGCTGAGATGCTCCCCCCAGGGGTATGGGTCGGCCATGAGCAGCACCGAGACAACGATCGACCTCGACGTCCCCGTCGACCTCGCGTACCGAAAGTGGGCATCGCTCGAGAATCTTCCCGATCTCTTGACGGTCGTCGACCGCATCGAGACCGACGACGGGGAGATCTCGCACTGGACGGTCTCGCTCGGGCCCGTGACCCGCGAGTTCGACGCCCGCGTCACCGAGGTGCAGCCGGAGAAGCGGATCGCCTGGAAGAGCATCACCGGCACCGAGCACGCTGGTGTCATCACCTTCCACCGCATCGACGAGCACCGGAGCCGGCTCGGCGTCCAGTTGGACTTCGAGCCGGACGGCATCGCCGAGACCCTGGCGTCGGCACTCCAACTGGTCGAGTCGGCCATCGAATACGACCTGGGCGCCTTCAAGGCGAGCATCGAAGCCGAGCACGGCACCCAACACGCCCAGGAGCGCAGCTGACGAAGGGGCCGACAGCGGTCGCCCCCTCAGCTCCTCCAGCCCAGTGTTTCCCAGGGCTCGGCGTTGTCGGGCTCGAAGCCGTTCCGGACGCCCCAGATGACCGCCTGGACACGGGTGTCGGCACCGATTTTCCGGTAGAGGTGGCGAACCCGTGTCTTCAACGTGTTCGGGCTGATGCACAACATGTCGGCGATGGAACGGTTGTCGTGGCCCTGACTGATGAGCGCCAAGACGTCGGCTTCCTTCTCGGTCAGGTTCATGGCCTGACCGGGCCATCGGCGGCCGGTCGCCGTGCTGCTGCGCGCGCTCGGCGGGTCGGAGACCACGGTCTCCCCGAGGTGGATGCGGTGGAGCGTTGCGCCGAGGTCGTCCGCCGGCAAGGCCTTCGACAGGTAGCCGGCAACGCCGAGATCCAGGGCCTTGTCGATCTGGTCGCGGTCGAAGGCCCACGTGAACACCACGGTCTTGGTGACCCGACTGTCCGCCAGCATCGACCGAACCGTGTCGAAATCGGGGTCGGCGGCGCCGAAGGTGTCATAGAGCGCCACGTCGGCGGGGGCGTTCACGTGGTCGTCGGTCGTGATGTCGACCACCAGGAACCGGTCGTCGCGTTCGAGCAACGCCGCCAGCCCCTCCACGACCAGCTCGTAGTCGTTCACCAGTGCGAGTCGGATCGGCGCCATCAACTCAACTTACGGCGTGCGCGCCAGGAGAGATTCACCCTCTGGGGTGATGTATCTCACCCGCGAGGTGCATACGTTTCTCTGGCATGATCGGTCGACGACGCGTGGTGGTTCTCTGGGATCCTGCGTACGAGCCGCCGCCCGGACCCGTGCTCGACGCAGCAGCCCTGGCCAACGGCGACTGGGACTGGGAGTTCCACGGCCCGCCCACGGCGGTACGGCCGCCCACGATGGTCACGCACCTCGGTTCGTCCGATGACGTCGAGGGTGTGATCGCCGAGGCCGACATCGTCGTCGGATTGTCGACCATGTGGACCTTGGGTCACGTGGCTCGCGCTGGGACCCGATTCGTCGTCGTGGTTCCCGGCGCCGATGTCGCCGACATCCACATCGATGCGGGGACTCCCACCTTGGCGGGCTGGCCGGCATCGGACGAGTGGGCGCGAGCCTTCGAGTCGGCGCGCACACTCGATGACCCGCATCTGCAGGCGCTCGGCGCAGTGCAGTCGGCCGAGGCCGTGGCCGAGGACATCCGCGGCCTGCTCGACCAGATCCGGCGTCGCCACCTGCCGCTGCCCGTCCCGGCGATGGACGGGCGAGTCGGACACGGGTAGGACGCGCCACCGATCTCCAGCCGTTCGGTTGGGACTGCTCGGTCGGGATCGCGGCGACGAAATGGTGTGAACTCGCCAGGGATTCCGTCCCTGGCGGGACGCGAAGAGGGCCACTCCCGATCAGGAGTGGCCCTCGGTCGCGGTCGCCTCGAGCGAGGTCGTCCGTGTTCCCGCCGGAACGGGTGCGTTGCCCTATTCGGTGATGACCGCGCCCTCGGGGAGCGGGTTGTCCGACTTGTAGAAGGCACCGGGGAAGACCGTCGACGTCTCGTACATGGCCACCTGGCCGAGGATCGTCGCGTGACGGCTCTCGACTCCACCGATGGTCATGATCGTCGAGCGCAGCTCCGGGGTGCTCAAGGCGCCGGCGGCGAAGACGTAGGTCTGCGCTGCTGCGGTCTCGAGATCGAAGGCGAGCTTGATGATGTCGCCTTCCTCGGCTGCGGACTCGACGGCCGGATCCACCAGTGCGGTCTTGACCGCGGCGTTGGCCTGGTCGTAGGCATCGGCGCCGACGACACCCGCGAGGGCATCGGCGTGCTCCTGGTGGTGCTGCTGGAACAAGGTCGCGGCGTCAGCCACGGCCTGGGTGGTCACGAGACCGGAGTCGATGGCGACCTGGTACGTGTCGACCGCGAGGATCTCGAGCGAGATCGCCGTGTTGGCCAACACGATGTCCATGTTGCCGCCCTCGGTGGTGGTGGTCTCGTCGGCACCGCCACCGGAGGTGGGTGTGTCGGCGGTGTCGTCGTCGTCGCCACAGGCGGCGAGAAGTGCCGCACCGGCGATGCTGGCGCCACCGATCTTGAAGAACTGGCGTCGGCCCGGGATCCCGAGCAGGTGCGCCTTCTCGGCCGACGTCATCTCGACGCCACCGTTGAAGACGCGGTCCAGCGTCTGGCGCCACTTCGGCATGGCGGCCTTGTTCTGGGCCTCCACCTCACGGAGTTGGCGGTTGAATTCGTCACGACTGAAGTCGTTGTGTTCCATGTGCTTCCTCTCTTCGATCGTTCGGCCGGTCACGAAACCGGGAAGTCGGCGGGGTTGATGCCCTGCGCGATGTCTGCGGACTCGAACGCACCGTTGGGGAACCACATGTCGGGTCCCTCGCCCAGCGCGAGGCTGAGTGCGGCGGCGTGTGCGGTCTCGACCGGGAGGATGGTCGCGGTGCCCTGCGCAGCCTCGACGCTCTGGAGCGCGGTGAGGGCGAATGCGTAGGTGGCGGCGGCCTGGTTCTCGACGTCCTTGGCGAAGGCGAGAACACCTGCCTCGTCGGACAGTCCGGAGATGGTCGGCATGAGCGCCTCGAGCAGCGCGGCATTGGGCTCACCGGTCGCTGCGTCGCCTGCAAGGGCGGCGAAGGCGCCGGCATGCTCCTCGTGGTGGCTGAGGAACAGCTCGGCCACCGGCAGGATCTCTGCGGAGAGCAGGGGCGCACCGGCCTTGTATGCCTCGACTGCGGCGAGTTCCACCGACTCGGCGAAGACCGCGATGGTCGTGTCGTCGAGCTCTTGGGCGCCGGCCCCGGGGAGCAGGCTGTGGATGGGCACCAGTGCGGAACCGACCGTGATGGCGGCACCGCCGATGGCTGCCTTCTTCAGGAAGGCGCGTCGGCCCGCCTTGAACTCGTCACCGAAGTGGAGTTCACCGACCTCGTCGGCGAACGTCCGCATTGCATCTCGGTGCATGTCGTCGATGTCGCCCGCCATCTGGCGGAGCTCCTTCGGACTGGTCTGCACGCAGTTACCTCCTGCTTGCTGGGTGTTGGGGACTGTCAGGGGATGGGATGAGGGGAGCGGAGCGTCGATCATTCGACGGTCAGCGTCCCCTTCATGAACGGGTGGAAGCTGCAGACGAAGGCGTAGTCACCGGGCTCGTCGGGAGCGGTGATCGTCCCCTCGCTGTCGCCGTCGATCGAGTCGGTGTTGAACGACCCGTCGGCTGCGGTGGCGGTGTGGGGCGTGCCGTCGGCGTTGGTGAAGGTGACGTCGCTGCCGGCAGCGACGATGGCGTCAGCCGGCGTGAACTCGAAGTCGACGATCTCGACGGTGTCGACCGCCTCGCCACCCCCCGTGGAGTCCGAGCCCTCGGGAGCGCTGTCGGCGCTCGTCGTTTCCGTGGGCTGGTCGGCTGATGCGTCGTCATCGTCTCCGCACGCTGCGAAGAGCAGTGCGCCAGAAGCGAGGAACGCGGCGATGGTCCGTGTTGGTGTCATCGGGGGGTTCTACGGAGCCCACGGCGATGCGGATGACGAGGGATCGGGATTCCTGCAAGAAATTCCCTTGATGTGATTCGGCCCAGAGGGACCGGTCAGAGGAGTCGTGATCCCTACAGATCGAGGCTGCTGAGCTCCGGGATCCATCGACCGGCTCGGCCCCTGGCCTCGGCGAAGCGCGCCCGATCGAATGTGCGGGCCGGCTCCACGAGCGTGGGCGCTGCCCGAGACGCAACGGCCTCGGACAGCTCGGACCACGTTCCGAACCCGACGCCGGCGAGGAGCCCGGCGCCCAGTGCGGTGGCCTCCCGCTCGGCCGAGACCTCGATGGTCCGCTGGGTCGTGTCGGCGAGCGCCTGCGCGAAGACGGGATTTCGGCTCATCCCCCCGTCGATGCGGACCCGGTCGATGACGTGACCGGTCGCCGCCTCGACTGCGTCGACGAGGTCTGCGCCCCGATGGGCGACACCTTCGAGCACGGCACGCACCACGTGTGCTCGCGTCGTGCCGCGCGTCACGCCGATGAGCAGACCCCGGGCGCCGTGATCCCAGTCGGGGCTCCCCGTGCCCGAGAGCGAGGGGACGAACACAACATCTCCGGCATCGTCGACCGTCGCCGCGACCGCTGCGGAGGCCTCTGCCGACTCGATGATCCCCAGCCCGTCGCGTAGCCACTCGATCGCGGTCCCCGCAGCCAGCATCACCGCTTCGAGCCCGAACGACGGGCGACCCGCCCGTTGCCACGTGACGATCGGGAATGTCCCGGCCGGGGTCGTCGGTGGCGGTGGCGCGTCGAGGCAGAGGTCGAGCATCGCGCCGGTGCCGAAGGTGATCTTGGCCTGCCCCGGTTCGATGCATCCCTGGCCCACCAGCGAGGCCTGTTGGTCGCCCACGATGGCCGTCACCGGTGGCGACCCCACGACCTCGGTGGCCTCGCCGAGGTGGCCGAGCGTGTCGACGACGGTGGGGAGGCACGTTGGCGGGATGCCGAGACGATCGAGGACCGAGCCGTCCCAGGCACCCGCGGCGACGTCGTAGAGCCCGGTCACCGCGGCATTGGTCGCGTCCGTCACGTGGGCGGATCCGGCCGAGAGCTGCCAGACGATCCAGGAGTCGACCGTGCCGAGGCGAACGTGCTGGCGGGGGACGTCGCTCTGCTGGAGCAACCACTCGGCCTTGGTCGCCGTCATGTTCGGCGCCACCGGCAGGCCTTCGGCCCGGAGCTCCAGGCACCGACCGACGGTCCGCAGGTCCTGCCAGCCGAGGCCGGGACCGATCGGGTGGCCGGTCCGGGCGTCCCAGGCCACGGTGGATGCCCGCTGGTTCGTCACGCCGATCGTGTCCACGACACCCACCTGGTCCAGCACCCGGTCGGCCAGATCTCTCGCCGCGACCGCCACCACCATGGGATCGAACTCGACCAGACCAGGATGGGGTGACGACGGCAGTGTCTCGACGTGGAGCTCGTGCGAGGTGCGTCCGTCGTCGTTCACGACCAGCGAGCGAACGCTCGACGTGCCGATGTCGATGACGAGGGCCGTCATCGGCTCGGTGTACGCGCCCGATGGTCGGCGACGAGGCCACCGGTCATGCCAGCGGCCGCCGAGAGCAGGGCGAAGAACGGGATGGCGGCCCACGCGACGTCGCCGTCGGTGGCCACGAGCCGGATCGCTCCGACGACCTGCACGACGAGATAGGCGCCGAGCGCGGCGAACGCGCTGTTCACGAGGGGGGCATCGGGCCGGCGGACGGCAGCGAGGTACCCGCCCGCCGCCATGGCCACGAGGATCACGACGAAGGCCACGACGAGCCAGGGCGAGTCGTCGTCGACGGACCCGGCATCGTCGAGCATCTGCGCGAGGAGCGCGGTCGGGACCGCCACGGCCAGGGTCACCAGCGCGCCGGCGAAGACTGCGGGGGCGTGCAGCAACCGACCGAGATCGCTCACGGGTAGGAGACCTCACCGAAGGGTGAGCCGAGCCCGAACTTCCCGGGGTTGAGGATCCCGTTCGGGTCGAGTGCGTCCTTCACGGACTGCAGGACGCCGAAGCCGCCACCGAGCGCGTCGGCGACGAAGCGACTGCGGTTGAGGCCGACCCCGTGGTGGTGGCTGAGCGCACCGCCGTTGCCGAGCACCGCTCGTTGCCCGGCATCCCAGAATCCCTGGTAGAGGCGGTCGCGGTCGTGGGGGTCGTCGTCAGCGGGCTTGCCGGCGAAGGTGAAGTAGAGGCAGGCACCGTCGACGTAGCTGTGGGACTGGTGGGTGCTCGCCGCCATCGCCCCGGGTACGTCGAGCAGCGCGGCGGTGGCCGCGGTGTAGATGTCCTCGAGTCGCGACCAGGGCGCGGCGATCTCCATGGTGTCGAGCACGAACCCCTTGGAGATGAGCGACTCGAGGGCCGTGACCTCGTTTCGGTGCGAGAGCCACTGTCCGACGAGCGCCTCGTCGATCGGCGTGGCCCCGGCCGTCGGGTCGCCACACACCTCGTCCACGACGGTCATCGCTGCGTCGACGATGACCGGGTCACCCTGGTCCATCACCAACAAGATGGCCCGATCGCCGGTCTGATAGCTCCGGTCGGCCTCGATCGCGTCGTAGACACGCAGGACGGCGGGCGTCGCTCCTCGTTGGACGATCCGGCGGCACACGTCGTTGGCGGCGCCGAACGTGTCGAACGAGAAGGCCGCCCACCGTTCGTGGGTCGGCGCCGGATGGAGGCGGAGGCGAGCGCCGGTGACGATGCCGAGTGTTCCCTCGGAGCCGACGAACAACTGGGTCAGGTCGGGTCCGACCGCGGCGCGGGGTGCGCCGCCGGTCGAGATCGAGGTTCCGTCGGCGAGCACGACGTCGAGGCCGAGGACCATGTCCTCGATCTTCCCGTACCGGTTGCTCAGTTGCCCGGCGCCCCGACATGCCAACCATCCCCCGACGGTCGACAGCGCCACCGACTGCGGCCAGTGACCCAACGTCAGGCCCCGCCCCCGGAGCTCGTGTTCGAGGTGGTCGCCGAAGGTGCCTGGAGCGACGTCGAGGATCATCGACTCCTCGTCGATCCCCACGATCCCTGTCAGTGCGGTCGTGTCGAGGATGACGCCGCCGAAGGCGGGTACGGACGCGCCACAGACCCCTGAGCGACCACCGGCCGCCGTGACCGGAACCTTCGCCGCGTCGCACAGCCGCAGGACGGCGGCCACCTGATCGGCATCGGCTGGCCGCACGACGACACCTGCGAGACCGGGCACCTCGCCGTCGGTGGCCCACATCATCGCGCCTGGCCACCAATCGCGGCTGGCCTCGGCTCGGAGTGCGTGGTCGGTGGAGACCTCGGCTCCGGTCTTGCGCAGCCGGTCGATGACCGGATCGGGGACCGGCACCATGGTGCCGAGTCGCGCGCGAGCGTTGGCGGCACCGCCCGCGATCTCGATCGGCGCCGTGGGCGCGCCTGGGCCGGCGGCGGGCAGTTCGGAAGGATCGGGCACGGCGAGCCACTGTACGACGGTCCGGCGAGGTGTTCGTGCTGTGAAATCATGGAGGACATGGCGGTCGAATTGCACGAGTCCGAGCACCCTGCGGTCGGTTCCTCGCGAGGCAAGGTCGTACTGGCGGTCGTCATCGTCGGCGTGCTGTCGGCGCTGGTCGCTGTCGGCGTGGTCGTGACCAGATCGGGCGACGACGCAGACGTGGCGACCGAGAACCCGACCCTTGCGGGCGCGGCGACGTCGACGCTCGACGCCGAGACGGCACGGTTCTCGATCCGGAGCGGCGAGTACGGCGAGGTCGAGATGGAGGGGGTGATGAGTTTTGGTCCACAGGGTCGAGCGCTCATCGACCTCTCGCTCGAGGTGGACGGGACCATCGATCCGAACGCGGAGAACGGCGAGATGCGGGCGTTCCCCGACCGCACGTACGTCTCCTTCGACGGGATCTGGATCTCGTTCACCAATGCGGACTTCGCCGAAGAGAACGGGTTCCGCTTCGACAGCGACCAGAACCCCTTTCTCGCAATGGTCTCGTTGCTCGTCGAGTCACTCGACCATGCCGTTCCCGGCACCATCGAGACCATCGGCCGGGAGACCAGCCACGACGAGCCCGTCACCGTCATCCGTGCCCAGATCGATTTCGAAGCTGCCGTGCGGGCGGTCTCGATCGTCGACGACGAGCAGACGACGGCCGACCTGTTCGACCGGCTCGGCTCCGACCTGACGGTCCTGCTCGATGATGCCGGTCGCGCACGCGGCGTCGCACTCACCGGCGGCACGGAGGACACCTTCATCGAGTTCTGGGACTTCGGTGTGCCGGTCGACGTCGAGGTACCGCCGACGTCTTCGGAGTGGGACGACGAGATCGTTCAGGCCCCGGACGGGACGACGACGGCCGAGGTCGACGTCAGCGAGGACTTCTGCCCGCGGGTCGAGGACGACGCCGGCGTGGTCACCACGGCTGATCGGGACGGCTCCTCGGCGGATTGGGCCCGATCGACCGGTCGGATGCGCCTGCTCGCAGCGACGGCTCCGGCCGAGCTCGTGGAGCTGACCGAGAACCTCGAGGACATCTACCGGTCGATCACGGAGGCGCTGACGGAGGGTGCGACCTTCGACGAGGTGATCGCTGACGGGGTGACGATCGACATCGGGCTGCTCGACTGGCGAACGATCACGACGATCGAAGCGCAGGTCCTCTCGGCCCACGACCTCCTCTGCCCCTGAGGGTCGTCCCGGTGCGCGCGGCGGCGCAAAGCGGCGAGGCCGGAGTTCAGCCGACGAGGTCGAGGGGGTCGCGCTCCTGGGTGGCCTTGGCCTGGAAGGCGGTCACCTCGCGCTTGCGGGTCGCTTCGTCCCAGCCGAGTTCGTCGCCGATCAGGTCGGCGACGTCGGCCGCCACCGCTGCTGCCGCGTCCCGGCCGAGCAGCAACGAACGTGTCCGTCGGCTGAGGACGTCGTCGAGCGTGGCGGCCATCTCGTAGCGGGCGGCGTAGACGGCCTCGGCCCGGACGTAGGGGAGGCCGGGAACCAAGGGCTCGCCGAGCATGGGGTCGCGTTCGATCATCGCCTCGATCAACGCGGCTTCGCCACCGAATCGTCCGTGCAGATGCCCGGACCGTCCCGTTGCATCGCCGTCGAAGCCGTCGGCCCCGAGCAGGCGGAGCTTCTTGGTGCGTGACTTCCTCTGCGACCGGGGCAGGTCGAGGTGGTCGGCCACGGCGTCGACCGTGTCGGATGCCATCTCGCGGTAGGTGGTGAGCTTGCCGCCGGTGACCGTGATCATCCCCGACTTCGACGCCGTGACGGAGTGGCGGCGCGAAAGGTCGGCGGTACGGCCAGAACCCGTCGACTTCACCAGCGGCCGGAGTCCCGCCCAGGTCCCGACGACGTCGGCCTCGGTGATCTCTGTGGTGGTCGAGTGGTTGATGGCTCGGAGCAGGTACTGGATGTCTTCGCGGGTGCACTGCGGGTCGTCGAGCGGCCCGTCGTAGTCCGTGTCGGTGGTGCCGATGTAGGTGAAGGCCGGCGGTTGACCTGGCGCAGAAGGCCACGGGACCACGAACACCGACCGCTTGTCCTTGGGGACCGGTGCGACGACGGCGATGTCGTTCTGCACCAGCGACCACGGCACCGTGAGATGGATGCCCTTGGCCGGACGGATGGTGTCGGGGTCGTGTCCCTCGTCGAGCGTCCGCACCTCGTCGGCCCACACGCCGGTCGCGTTCACGACCTGGCGGGCCCTGACCTCGATCCGCCGGCCGTGCGCCTCGACGACGGCTCCCGCCACGTCGACGCCGCGGCGCAGGAGCTCGACGACCGGGGCGTGGTTGACGCACACGGCTCCGTGCAGCGTTGCCGCCGTCCGAGCGATGGTCATCGTCAGGCGAGCATCGTCGGCCTGGGCGTCGTAGTAGAGGTAGCTGGCGGCGACACGCCCCGGGGGGAGCGTCGGCATGTGCGCCATCGTCTCGTCGGCCGAGATCCGTTTGTGGAGTTTGCCGATCCGGGCCCCGCCGGTGAGGTCGTACAGCCACATCGCGGAGCCGAGCGCCCGGGCCAGCTTCGGATGGATGACCCCGTCCTTGCCGAACATGGGGATGAGGAACGGCATCACGTCGACGAGGTGAGGAGCGTTCCGCAGGAGCCGCTGTCGCTCGCGCAGGGCCTCGTAGACGAGCCTGATGTCTCCCTGCTGGAGGTAGCGCAGTCCGCCGTGGACGAGCTTGGAGCTCCTCGACGACGTGCCGGAGGCGAAGTCGCCCTTCTCGACGAGGGCTGTCCGCAGGCCGCGGCTCGCGGCATCGAGCGCCACGCCCGCGCCGGTGATGCCGCCGCCGATCACGAGGACGTCGAACGTCTCGTCGGCGAGGGCGGCGAGGCTGGTGCCACGGTCGAAGGGTCCGACGCTCATGGACGCAGGCTAGAGGTGGTCAGCAGGACTGCGGCGACTCGACCCAGGCGTCAACGAGGTCGCCGAGGATGCCGAGCGTGACCCCGCCGTGCTCGAGGACGGCCTGGTGGAAGCCGCGGATGTCGAAGTCGTCGCCGAGACGGCGCTTTGCGTCGGCGCGCAGGCGGAAGAACTCGCGCTGGCCGATCTTGTAGGAGAGCGCCTGCCCGGGCATGCCGATGTAGCGGTCGACCTCGACCGCTGCTTCGTCCCGGTCGATGGGCACGTGCGTGGTCATGAACTCGATGGCCTCGGCACGAGTCCAACCCATGGCGTGGAGGCCGGTGTCGAGCACGAGACGGGCCGATCGCCACGCATCGGCCGACAACATGCCGAGTCGCATCAGATCGGACGAGTAGATGCTCATCTCGTCGGCCAGTCGTTCGGTGTAGAGGCCCCAGCCCTCGCTGTAGGCCATGTAGCCGCCTCGCCGCTGGAACATCGGCACGTCGAGTTCGACCGCGCTGGCCCGTTCGAGGTGATGTCCGGGGACCGCTTCGTGGAAGGCGAACACCTCCGCTTCGAAACGGTTGCGTCGAGTCGGCTCGTGGGTGTTGGCGAAGTAGACGCCCGGCCTCGAGCCATCGGCCGGGGGCGCGCCGTAATAGGCCGGCGGCGAGCCGGGAGCGAGGGAATCGGGGACGGCCTCGACCACGACGTCTGTTCCCGGTAGGTGGACGAACCACTCCGGCGCGACCGCGAGGGCCCGGGCGATCGCGGCAGAGGCGGCGTCGAGGATCTCCTGGGCCGAGTCGTACTTCATCGACGGGTCGGATCGGAGGTGATCGAACAGCAGATCACGGTCCGAGATGCCGACCGCTCGCTGCCCGATCTCGGCCCACTCCGTCGGGAGCTTGTCGGTGAGTTCGTCCATGCCGATGCGGTGGATCTCGTCCGGACTCAGCGTCGTGGTCGTGGCCCGCCGAGCCAACGATGCGTAGAGCTCGCCGCCCTCCGGCAGATGGCAGAGGCCGGGCCGGTCGTCGTCGCGCCCCTTCCGCTCGAGATCGCGTAGCGCCTCGGCCACCCGGTGGTAGGCGGGTCGGACCCGCATCTCGACCGTCTCCGACGCGCGGCGGCGCCAGTCGTCTGCGCCGTCCCAGCCGTCGGGAAGACCGAGGGTGACGAACGGATCCGCGGTGACGGGGCCCGCCAGATGGCCGTCGATCATGTCGGCCGTGCGACCCACGATCGTCGATGCCGGCGTCCATCCGCGATCGAGCCCGGCGCGCCAGTGTTCGACCACGTCGTCCAGGACGCGCGGAAGCAGCTCGAGTCGTCGTAGCTGCGCCTCCGCACTGTCAGGATCGGGGGCCGATCGTCGCGTCGCCCCACGCAGCAGCGAAACGGGATAGCTGGTGAATCCGTCGGACGAGAGCTCGATCTCGCGCGAGTCGATCTCCTCGACCGTCGAGTCGCAGGCATCGAGGAGCAGCGCTCGGGTGACTCGCGCGCCCGCGGACAGGTCGTCGGAGTCGATGCCCTGGACGCGGGCTGCGATGTCACGAGCGAACACACGGTGTTCCCGGAGTCCGTCGTCGCTCAGGTCAGGGACGCGGTCGTCGAAGCGGTGGTCGCCGAACATGGTGGCGACGAACGGCGCACGCGCCATCGTCCCGTCCCAGTACTCGTCGGCCAGGGTCTGCAGCTGGTCCGACGCCTGCGGTCGGTCGGGAGCGCCGTCCTCCATCGCCGCGATCGTGACAGAGCGCTGCTCCGATCCGGTGGACCCGAGTCGCATGTTCGCACTGGTCGGGACCGTCACACCCCCCGAGTACGTTCGGGACATGGCAGTCGGAACGACTTGGGTGGGATACGGCGAGCCGGCCCTCGACGCGCTGGCGGTCCGTATCACCGAGGCGCTGGACGGCGCCCCACTGGGCCCGGTCACGGTCGTGACGCCGTCGCCCTCGGTCGCCGTCGCCACCCGGCGAGCCGTCGCTCGTCGGCTCGGCGGTCTGGTCGGCGTGGGATTCCACAGCGTCGGAGCCCTGGCCGAGATGCTTGCGGCTCCAGGCCTGGCCGAGGCCGGCATCACCGTCGGTGTCGACCGCGAGCTCGTCGTCGCCGGCGTCCGGAGCGTCCTCGCGACCCAGCCCGGCCGGCTCGGGCCGATCTCGCACCACCGGTCGACCTGGGAGGCGGTCGCGGCCACCATCGCCGATCTCGACTCCGTTCCGGCCGACCTGCGGGCGCACGTCGCCGTCGCGGGCGATCTGCCGTCCGAGATGGCCCGCTTGTACGCGCGAGTCACCGAGTTGGTCGGCGCCGTCGGCAGCACCGAGGTGTTCCGGATCGCCACCGATGCGGTCGGCCACGGCACCGCGTCGCTGGGTGACGTGGGGCCGGTGATCGTGCACCTCCCGGGCCGGCTCGCCGCCGGCGAGGTCGCGCTGGTCGCCGCGCTCGCCGC
>JBBKVY010000220.1:0-18417 GCA_037968675.1 Acidimicrobiales bacterium
GCGCGAGCCCGGGCCCGGAGCGTCCGAGCGGCCGCCGCCTGGCGGTAGGCCGAATCGTCGTCGGTGACGGGCGCGTCGGCCCAGGCGCGAACCCGAGGGTCCTGGATCGCGCCGACCAGTAGCACGTGCGACCGGCTGATGACCGGGAGCGCAGGGAGGAGTGACTCACCGACCGCCTGCTCGACGAGGTCGGTGAGCAGGACGATCAACGCACGACGCCGGAAGTGGGCGAGCATGTGGTGGAACGCACCGGCGTAGTCGCTGTCGACCAGGGACGGCTCCAGTTCGTACAGCGCATCGGTCACCTTGCCCAGCTGCCCACGTCCGTGGCTCGGCGGCACGACGGCCCGGACACCGCGATCGAACGCCAGGAGGCCGCAGCGGTCTCCCAGGCGCGTCGAGACCGTCGTGATGAGCAACGCGGCATCCATGGCGAACTCGGAGCGAGGGACGCCACCGGTCGAGTCGCTGCCCACGCGTCCGGCCATGACGCGCCCGTTGTCGAAGAGGACGACCACGTTCTGGTTGCGCTCGGCGCGGAACGTGCGGACGATGGGACGGCCTGCGCGCGCCGTCGCCGACCAGTCGATGCGCCGGAATTCGTCATCGACCGTGTACTCGCGCAGCTGATCGAACTCGGTGCCGCCGCCGCGTCCCTTGGCCGACCGCAGGCCGACCTCGAGGATCCGGGCGCGGTCGATGCGCAGCTCGGCTTCCTCGCGAGATCGGAATCGTGGGTACACGCGGAGCGTCGCCGGCTGGCGGAGCCGACCCTGGCGTGCGGCGAGACCGAGCGGGCCGTCGATCCGCCAGACGAGCTCCGTCGGCGTGAAGCGCCCCCGACGACTGGGAGCCAGCGAGGTCGACGCGGAGAGCACACCGTTGGCCGGGACGACACCGGAGAATCGACGGCTCCCCGCACCGAGGCTCGGTGCCAGTTCGTCGGCGACGGCGACGCGGAACGACCGTCCCCGGAGGTCGCGGACGCGCCACGTGACCTGGTCGGTTCCACCGAGGGTGATGACCTTCGGGAGCCGACGTTCGATCTCGAACGACGTCGATCGCGGTGCCAGCAGCCAGTCGACGACGACGACCGCGAGGAGCGCGCCGTTGACGACGAGCAGTCGGGCGGCCAGCGAGCCCGGGACCACGGCGACCACGATCGTCGCCGCGAGGACGACGAGTGCGAGACGAGGTGTCGGGACGGGCACGGCGTGGGTCAGCGGGGCGCGGGGACGGTGGCGAGGATGCCGTCGAGGACGGCGTCCGGCGTCGTCCCCTCGAGCTCGAGTTCTGGACGGACCTGGATGCGATGGCGGAGCGTGGGGCGCGCAACGGCCTTGACCTCGTCGGGGGTGACGAAGGTCCGGCCGGCCAGCCACGCCCATGCCTTTGCGGCGTGGAGCAGCCAGGACGCACCGCGGGGCGAGACGCCGAGGGAGAGCGACGAGCTCTCACGGGTCGCTCGGGCGATGGCCACGATGTAGGCCAGGATCTGCGGATCGACCGCGATCGCATCGACCTCGGCTCGTCCGGCGGCGAGATCGGCGCCGCCCGCGACCGCCCGCACACCGGCGGAGACCGGATCGTGCGGATCGAGCCCGGCGTGGTGACGGGCGAGGATCTCCTGCTCCTGGGAGGCGTCGGGATACCCGACCTGGAGCTTGAACAGGAAGCGGTCGAGCTGCGCCTCGGGCAGCGGGTAGGTGCCTTCGTACTCGACCGGATTCTGGGTGGCGATGACCACGAACGGCTCGGGGAGCATCCGCGCTTCGCCCTCGACCGACACCTGCCGCTCCTCCATCGCCTCGAGCAGGGCCGCCTGGGTCTTCGGCGGTGTGCGGTTGATCTCGTCGGCGAGCAGCACGTTGGTGAATGCGGGACCCTCACGGAAACGGAAGCCGGTCCCCGAGTCGTAGATCACCTGACCGAGCACATCGGACGGCATGAGGTCCGGGGTGAACTGCACCCGCTTGAAGTCGAGGTCGAACGCGGCGGACACCGTCTTGACCAGCAGGGTCTTGGCGACACCGGGAACGCCCTCGAGCAGTACGTGCCCGCGGACCAACAACGCTGCGACGATGCCCGAGAGGACGCCGTCCTGGCCGACGATGACCTTGCCGACCTCGTCGCGGACGGCGAGGACGGCATCGCGGGCGGAACTAGCGGATCGGGGTTCGGTCATGGGTGAGCTCCTCACGGATGCGGCTGAGCAGACGGGCGACGTCGACGAGGACGTCGTCGGAGGTGACGGGGTCGGAGACGGCCAGGCGGACCTCGGCGTCGTCGAGCGTGGTGCGGATGGCGATGGTCGACTCCACCACATCGACGGGAGCGTCAAGTGGCAATCCGAGCAGGGACGAGAGATCGCGGCGAGCGTGGTCTCGCAGGATTGCTGCCGCGCGATCGGGCCGACGGTTGTTCCGGAGCAGACGGCCCACGGCGTTCGTGAGCTCTGATCCCTGGATCTGGACCGGCTGCGGTTCGGTCACCGGACGACCCAGCCGCCGGCCGCGCCAGAGCACCACCACCAGGAACACGACGACCAGTTGCGCAAGTGCTGCACGGGCCGGCGTCTCGATCAGGTCGACGAGGCCACGATCCCCGCTGCCGGCGAGGGTCGGCCGGACGAATGCCGCCCGCCGGCCGTCGCCCGACAGCAGCACGCCCGCCAGTACGGCGTTGTCGACCTCGCCGAGCAGCGTGTTCGTGAACACGTCCGGACCGCCGAGGCTGACGAGGACCCCGTCGCCGAGGGACTGGCTGACGAGGAACGATTCACCCTCGGCCACCCCGAAACACGTGTCGGCCTCGCCTGTGTCCCGGTAGCCACGGCTGATGCCGACGTCGATCTGCTGCACGAGCTCGAGACCGTCGATGTCGCAGGGCCCGTCGATCACGTCGAGCGCGCCTCGGCCCACATCCGGCGTGAACAACGACGTGGGGTCGGCGACGACGAGCATGCCGCCTCGTCGGACCCACTGCTCGAGATCGTCGGCCTGTCCGCGGGGAAGTCGGTCCTCGAGAAGCAGCGCCACCTGGACTTCGGTCCCGGGCACGCGCTCGACGACCTGCATCTCTCCCCCGAGCCGCCGCACCAACTCGACGACGGCCTTGGCGCCGTCGGGTGACGTCGAGTCCGGGTCGAGCGCCGGACCAGGGTTCTGTCGTGACGAACCGACGTAGGCGGCGCCGAGCACGACCACGAAGATCGTCACGATCCACAGCCACCGGCGACTCATGCCGGGACCTCGTCGTGGGATCGGTCATGTGACGCGGCCTCGATCGCCTCGCAGTCCGACTCGAACGAGAGGAATGTCGCGCGGTCGACGATTGCGTCGCCGTACCAGGCCCCGTCGAAACGAGACGTCACGCGCGCCAGACGATCGGCCTCGGCGGGCAGGACCGTGCTGGCCCTGCGCTGGTACTCGCCCGCGGTCTGGCCGGCGACGTCGGTGACGACACGGTCGGTGACCAGGTGGGCGACGAGGGCCTGGTGGCGGCAGCGGAGCGCGCCTCGGTGGTCGCCAGCAGCGGCGAGACGGGCGGCCTCGTCGAGCCAGACACGCGCATCGTGCGCAGCCTCGGTCCCGTACTCGAGATCGTCGGAACGGCCGCGGGCGCGGACACCCGGGACACGCAGCGCACGGACGACGAGCCACGCCGCGGCCGCGAGGAGCACGACCACGAGCACCCAGGCGATCCCCGAACCCGGCCCGCCACCGGAGAGCGTCCCGAACACCGTCCCCAACTGATCGAACACCCACTCCAGTGCCCGATCCAGGAGGCTCTGCGACGGCTCGGCGTAGGCCCCGTCGCGGAGGATCTCGTCGGCGGCGCGTCGCGCTTCGTCGGGGTCGATCGGCGGCTGACTGGCGAACATCACGACTCGCTCAGCGCCCGGACGCGGCAGGCGATGTCGTACCCCTCGGCCCGGCTCCGCAGGTCGAGGTGGTAGAGGACGGCGACCCCCGCGGTGAACGGGGCGACGACGAGCTGCGCGAGGGTCGATCCGGCCGACCGGATCAGCCAGTTCCAGTCGTCCGACACGAAGAGCGTTGCCACCTCGGGGATCAGTTGGAAGCCGAAGCCGACGATCGTGCTGATGAGCCCGACCAGCGCAGGGATGCCCATCGACCGCCAGAACCGTGTCCCGGTCAGCTGCGTCGAACGAGCCAGCGCCCGGAACGGGCCGACGCCCTCGGCTGCGATGATCGGACTCACCAGGTGGAGGAACGACATCACGATGTAGGCACCGATCCCGAGTCCCAACAGCCCGATCACCTCGAGCACGTGGACGGTGACCACGGCGACGAGCAATGCGGGCGCACGACGCAGGGTGGCGGTCACGATCACCGACGGCGGGCGCGCGTCGCCGGCGTACCAGTCGTGCACCAGGAGCGTGAGCGCTCCGGTGAGGAGCGCGAGGGAGGCGACGCTGATGAGCAGCGTCACCATCGTGGTGCCGACGCCGGTCAGCTCACCCGAGTCACCGATTCCGACCGTCGACGTCGGATCTCCGAGCCCGGTGCCGGCGATCCCACCGCCGCCGAGTACGTCGCGCAGGAGCACGGCCGAGGCGAGTTGGATCGGCACGACGAACACCGTCGCCAGGATGAGCACCTCGCGCGGACGGCGCTTCAGGATGTTGAACGAGCCGTCGAGCAGATCAGGGATCGTCATGGGGCGGAGCGGAACGGGCGGAGGCGGCAGCGAGGTGCGCGCGCTCGCAGCGGCGTCGACAGTGCGCTCGGACGCGTCGGTCGACGGTGCCGACTCGGGCTGCGGAACCCCAGCGCCGGGCATCGCCCAGGGCGCGCTCATCGGAACCGACCCCGGGGTTCGACGCGCGGTGTCGTACGGCCACAGGTCGGACACGGCGACTCGTCGACGACGGCAGCGATGCCGGTACCCACGCGCAACCACACGCTGCCGTGCCAGCCGACCGCGGACCAGTGCAACTCGCCGTCGACGACCTCGATCAGCTCGTCTTCGGGCCAGGTGTGGAACCCCGTGCCGCCGGGACAGCGAACCCACGACGCCCGCGCCGCCGGAGGCGTCCACCACTCGGCGGCCGAGAGGCCGAGACCGGGGAGCGGCACGGGATCGTCACCGACATCGACGGCCTGTTCGGGTGAACAGGCCAGGAGCGCGATGCCGGCGTTGCGGCACCCCAGGACCATCTGCGAGTAGGTCGTCGACCCGTGTCCCTCGTCGACGATCGGGGCCGAGCGACCGAACCCGGTCTCGCCCGGCTCGAGGACGAAGGACCGGCCATCACCCAACGCGTCGATGTCGACCGGCGGCAGCGTCCCGAGCGCCGACGAGTACGAGCGGACCGTGGTCCCGAGCCATCGGCGGAGGCGATCGTCGCGCACGGAGGTGTACTGCGCCGGCCGCCGTCGGTCCTCCGTCATCCGCCGCCACGCTACCCATGGGCCCCGACGGCGAGGTCCGCAGGCCAACATGGCGTCGTGGACGGCTACGGATCGACGACGTACGGCGAGGCATTCGCCGACGTGTACGACGAGTGGTACGCCGAGGTGTCGTCCGCGGCCGACACCGCAGCGTTCCTGCGGGAACGGGTCGATGGACTCGTGGTGGAGTTGGGCAGTGGGACCGGGCGACTCGCCGGGCCGATCTGCCGAGCAGGTCTGCCGATCGTGGGACTCGACACGTCGGTGTCCATGCTCCGCCGATCCATCGATCGAGTGCCCGAGGTTCCCGTCGTCGTCGCGGACATGGCGGAGCCGCCGATCCGCCCGGGGTCTGCGTCCGCCGTCCTCGTCGCCTTCAACACGCTGTTCAACCTGCCCTCCAGCGCGCTGCAGCGATCGGCGCTGCGGCGGTCGGCCGAACTGCTGGGCGACGACGGCATCCTCGTCGTCGAGGCATTCGTGCCGGGTGACGGCGCCCAGCAGCGGTCGGACCACGTCGACGTCGTCCGCCTCGACGCGGACTCGGTGGTCCTGCGCGTCAGCCGCACCGACCCCGAGACGAGGACCGTCTCCGGGCACCACGTCGAACTGCGCGACGGACACCCGACGCGGCTGCGGCCCTGGCACCTGCACTACACCGACCCGGCCGGCCTCGACCAGCTGGCCGATTCGGCCGGTTTGTCGGTCATCGCGAGATTCGGTGGATGGCGGGGCGAGGAGTTCGACGACGAGAGCGTGCTCCATGTCAGCGTGTTCAGCGCGACACGACCCCACCGATAGTCTCCAGAACCGTGAGCCAACTGCGCTTGAACCCCCTGACGGGACGGTGGGTGACCATCTCGTCGACCCGCGCCGAGCGCCCCGGACACTTCGTTTCCCGCCAACTCCCGGTCGAGGCCGATCCTGGTCGTCCGTGCCCCTTCTGCCCGGGGAACGAGGAGGCAACGCCTCCGTCGCTCGAGGAGTACAGCACCGAGGGTTCCTGGTCGGTCCGGGTCGTCCCCAACAAGTTCCCGGCGTTCGCCGGCAACGATCCGATGCGGGTCACGAATCTCGGACCGGTCTTCACGCAGGCCAACGCGTCAGGGATCCACGAGGTGCTCGTGCTGTCCCCCGAGCACAACCAGTCGTGGGGCGACCTCGACGACAAACAGACGGGGCTGGTGATGGCGGCCATCCGCGACCGGATGGAGGACCACGCCCGCCAGTCGGGAACCCGCTACACCCAGGCCATCGTCAACGCAGGCCGTGAAGCCGGCGCCTCGATCGAGCACCCGCACGGTCAGCTCCTGGGCATACCGTTCGTCCCGGGCGAGATCGCCGACGAGCAGCGTGGATTCGACCGATTCGACGGCTCGTGCCTGCTGTGCACCGTGGCCGAAGCCGAGATCGACGTCGGACACCGCATCGTCCACGCCGACGAACGGGTCGTGCTCCTGTGCCCGTACTGGAGCGCGGCGCCGTACGAGATGCTCGTCATCCCCCGTGGGCACCACGAGCACCTGACCGCTGCCAGTCCCAAGGACCTGGTCGCGGTGGGCAAGTCGATCCGCGACGCGTTGGTGCGCCTGCGCTCGGTCGTCGGCGACGTGGCCTACAACCTCGTGTTCCACACCGCGCCCCACAACCATCCGGGCGCCTTCCACTGGCACGTGCACGTCACGCCTCGGCTCACGTCGGTGGCCGGCTTCGAGCAGGGCACCGGCGTGATGATCAACATCGTGGCGCCCGAGATCGCCTGCCGACAGCTCGAGTCCGTCGACGTTTGAGTTCTCTCGACACCTGGCCGTTCTGGGCGCCGAGCCACGACGCGTCGGTCGAGGCCGCGCTCGACCTGGCCGGCGTCGTGGCGGGTGACCGCGTCTGCGACCTGGGCTGTGGCGACGGGCAGGTGCTCCTCGCTGCCGCCCGCCGGGGAGCATCGGTCGCGGGAATCGAGTCCGACCCCGACCTGGTGGAAGGTGCCCGGGGCCGCCTGAAGGATGCGGGGATCGACGCCGACATCCGCCTCGGCGATCTCTTCGATCCCGAACTCGTTCTCGACGCCGACGTGTTCTTCGCGTACCTCGCCCCCGCGACACTGCAACGGCTGGTGCCGACGCTGACGCAGCACCCGCGATCGACGCTGGTGACCGTCGACTTCGCCGTGCCGGGATTCGTGCCGACGCGCCGGAACGATCCCGCCCGGCTCTACCGGTTGCCGGGACGGACTCGCAGCGTCCCCGCGCCCGGCTGGCCCAGCGCCGGCACCCTGGTGGCGACCGATCCTGGCTGCCAGTCGCTCTCGTGCCTCGATCTCGTGCATCCCGGCGGATCGACGAGCGCCGAGCTGAGCGCCGAATTCGACGGCATCGCCAGCGTGGTCAGCGGCGCGGACCGACTCGACGCGCCTGCACACCTCGCCGTCGACCTGCGCTGGGAACCCCTCGACACGGGGACAGCAGTCGCAGGCACGATCGGTGTGACGGGTATGGACGACCACGCGCTCGTCCTGGTGATCACCGAGGAGGACGACGGGATGTGGGAGCTCTCCCCCGCTGCCGTCGCCGGCGTGCGAGGGGCGCTGGGGCAACGGCGCCGACCGACGACGCTGGCCGAACTCCTCGACGCGACCGTCGTCTGAGGATTCTCTGGCGACATCTTCGCGTTCGTGTCGCGACGCACGACACCGAGAACTCGACGCTCCCACCGTCGGGGGCCGACGACGACGACGTCGAGTTCGAGCGAGCGGGCCTTCCTCGTGTCGCGTGCTCAGGAGGTGGCGAGATCGTAGACGCGCCGCTTCGCGACGCCGAAGCGATCGGTCACGGCGGCGACCGCATCGCGGGTCGACGATCCCGCCGCTCGCTCCTCGGCCAGCGCGGCACGGAGATCATCGTCGGTCGCCGCGGGGGGCGGTTCTGCGCCGGCGAGCACGATGACGAACTCCCCTCGGGGCTCGTTGTCGGACAACCATCCGGCCCCGTCGCCGAGCGTCCCGCGGAACCACTCCTCGTGGAGCTTGGTGATCTCCCGCCCGATCACCACTCGCCGTTCGGGGGCACAGCGCGCGAGCAGGTCGTTGACGGTACGGACCATCCGATGCGGCGCCTCGTAGAGGATCACCGTCCGTTCCTCCGTGGCGACCTCAGCGAGTCGACCACTCCGACCAGACCCCTTGCGCGGGAGGAACCCCTCGAACACCCACCGGCTGGACGGGAGCCCACTCGCGGCGAGGGCGGCCGACGCTGCCGTCGGGCCGGGCACCACCGACACCTCGACGCCAGCAGCGAGCATCGACGCGACAGTCGCTGCGCCCGGGTCGGACACCGTCGGCATCCCGGCATCGCTGACCAGGACGACCTCTGCCCCTGCGAGCGCCCGGTCGACGAGGCCCACGGCAGCGGTCGACTCGGTGTGTTCGTTGACCACGACGAGCCGGGGCGCGTCAATCCCTGCGACCGAGAGCAACCGTCCGGTGCGGCGCGTGTCCTCACACGCGATGACGTCGGCGCCGGACAGGACCTCCAGGGCACGAGACGACAGATCACCGAGGTTGCCGATCGGGGTACCGACGACGACGAGGCGGCCGGTCACTCCCTGACCTCGAGCACCTGACCAGGTGCGAGCTCCCAATGGCGGAAGGCGCCGGCCTCGGCCTCGAGCACCTTGGTGGCCTTGAGGACCGGACGGCCGATGCGGTGGCGCGACATGGTGGTCGTGCGGAGCACGGTCCCGTCGCCGGCGAGATGGGCGACGTCGATCGGGAACCGCATCCCGAAGGTGTGCACCGACTTGGCACGTTCGATCAGCAGTGCGCCCTCGATGCCGTCGCGTCCGAGGAGCCCTCGCCGGACGGCTGCTCGGGTCGACGCGACCTCGAGGCTCGCCAGCACGGTTCCCTCACGCAGCAACCAGGGCACGGTCCAAGACTGTCACCGCGGGACTGGCGAGGCCCAGCCGACCGGCGAGCGGCTCAGACGTTGAATCGGAACTCGAGCACGTCGCCGTCGTCGACCGCGTAGTCCTTGCCCTCGACCCGGAGCTTGCCGACGTCACGAGCCTTGCTCCACGAGCCGCATTCGAGGAGGTCGTCCCACCGGATGCACTCGGCCCGGATGAAGCCGCGCTCGAAGTCGGTGTGGATCACGCCGGCCGCCTCGGGCGCCTTGGCGCCGGCGCGGAACGTCCACGCGCGCGACTCCTTCTCTCCGGTCGTGAAGTACGTGCGGAGCCCCATCAACTCGTACGCGGCGTGGAGGAAGCGCGGCAGCGCTCCCTCACCGAGTCCGAGCCCCTCGAGCATCTCGATGCGATCTTCTTCGGTGTCGAGCGACGCTGCCTCGGCCTCGAGTTGCACGCACATCCCCACCACCTCGGCGAAGCCCGACATCTCGGCCTCGACGGGCGCGGTGATCGTGTCGATGTCCTCCACGTCGTCCTCCCCGACGTTGACGATGGCGATGACCGGTCGGTTGGTCAGCAGGAAGTGCTCGCGCAGCAGCGCACGATCGTCCGGTTTCAGGTCCGACCGGTAGACGGGTGTGCCCTCGCCGAGCACGTCGACGGCGCGTTGGAGGGCGTCGATCTCCGGCAACAGCGACTTGTCGCCCTTCGCCGCCCGCTTCTTCTTGTCGAGCTGCTTCTCGACCGTGTCGAGATCGGCCAACGTCAGCTCGATCTCGACGATGCGGAGGTGCTCGAGCGGGTCGGATGGTCCGGGGACGTCGTCGTCCTCGAACGACCGGAGCACGAAGACCACGGCATCGACCTCGCGGATGTGGGCGAGGAACTTGTTGCCCAGACCCTCGCCCTGTGACGCCCCTTCGACCAGGCCGCCGATGTCGACGAACTGCACCGACGCCGGGATGACGTTCTTCGACGCGCTCATCTCCGCCAGCTTCCCCAGACGATGGTCGGGAACCTTGGCCACGCCGACGTTCGGGTCGGTGGTGGCGAACGCGTAGGGGGCGGCGAGCGCACCCCCGCCGGCGAGGGAGTTGTACAGCGAGGACTTGCCAGCGTTAGGCAGTCCGACGAATCCGAAGCGTTCCATGAAGCTTGCGAGGCTATGTCCTCAGCGCCGAGCGACCGCGACAGACTGGCCCCATGTCGGACGAGGACATCGCAGAACGAGCGATGCTCGACCGGGTGTTCGCGATCGTCCCCGCGCTGGTCGGCACGGTCCTCAGCTGGGTCCGCCGTCTGGCCGTGATCGCGCTGCTGTTGGCCTTCGTCGACGTCGGCCTGTTCCTCCTCCCCCGGCGGGATGAGCCGCGATTCGTGGCCGGTGCCCTGGTGCTGCTCGCGCTCGCCCTGTTGCCGGCGATCGCCCTCAACCGGCTCGCCGCACGTTTCGTCGCTTTCCGGGACGGCATGGTCACCATCCGTCAACGGCTGCCCGAGTTGACGACGCTTCCGCGGTCGACCTTCGACGGGTTCGCCGAGGTGGCGCCATCGCTCGAGACGACGGCCGGCAAGCGGCTCCCCGGACGGCTGATCGGGACCACTCGGGTCTTCGTGAAGATCACGAAACTCGTGCGATCGATCGTCGATCGGCACAAGGAACTGTTCTCGGCCTCGACGACCGTCATCGCATATGGCCCCCGGGACGTGCTCCTGGCCGTCTACGGGTTGCTCGGGACGCTCGGCCTCGCACTCGCGATGCCGGCGTTCGGGCTGTACGCGGTTCTCGCCTCCTGACCGGTCGGCGCTCCTCGCGTTCCGGACGAATCCCTGGATATCCTCCTGAGTCGATGGCGATGCATCCCCGCGAGGCCCTCGAACGGGTCATCTACCTCCTCGATCGGTCCCTGGCTGACGGCAACAAGGTGCGCGCCTACCAACGGGCCATCGAGATCGTCGACGAGGTCGGCGACGACGAACTCGCATCGCTGCACCAGCGCGGCGCACTCACCGAGTTGGCCGGGATCGGGAAGTCGACCGGAACCGTGATCGCGCAGGCGCTCGAAGGCGCGACCCCGAAGAAGCTCACCGAGCTCGAGGAGTCGACCACCATCGTGGCCGACGAGGGGGCCGACCTCCGCGCCGCGCTCGAGGGCGATTGTCACATGCACTCGGTGTGGTCCGACGGTGGCGCCACCATCGAGTCGATGGCCGCCACGGCGCAGGCGCTCGGTCACCGCTACATCGTGATGACCGACCACTCCCCGCGTCTCACCGTGGCTCACGGCCTGAACCGTGACCGGCTGAAGGCACAGCTCGGCGAGATCGCAGCGATCAACGCGACCCTCGACGACGACTTCCTGATCCTCACCGGCATGGAGGTCGACATCCTCGCCGACGGCACACTCGACCTCGACGACGACCTCCTCGACGAGCTCGACATCGTGGTCGCCAGCGTGCACTCCAAGCTGTCGATGGACGCCAAGGACATGACCCGTCGCATGGTGATGGCCGTCGCCAGCCCGCACGTCGACATCCTCGGCCACTGCACCGGTCAGAAGGTGCCGGGCACGATGCGCCAGATCGGCAAGAGTGACTTTCCCGGCCGGGTCGGCTCACAGTTCGACGCCGACATGGTCTTCGCCGCCTGCGCCAAGTTCGGCACCGCGGTCGAGATCAACTGCCGTCCCGAACGCCAGGACCCACCCGATCAGCTCCTCGACCTGGCCCTCGACTGGGGCTGCAAGGTCGCCATCGACACCGACGCCCACGCGCCGGGTCAACTCGAGTTCCAGGCGTTCGGCTGCGACAAGGCCGCCCGCCACGGCATCGGCCCCGATCGCATCGTCAACACGCTGGGCTCGGGGGATCTGCTCGAGTGGGCCGGCGCGCATCCGACGTCGTGATCTCGCGTTTGCGTTGACAGCCGGGCGCGGGCGGCGGCATCCTGGACAGCGAATGATTCACGAACTGGGTCTCCTTCTTCTCACCTAGGCGAGCGCCACATATCGCGCTCGCCCGACCTCCTGTGCCTCCTGGCCAGGGGGTTTCTTGCTTTTCGAGATCCAGTTCACCGAGAGAGGACCACGACATGGCTCCCCAGCCCGCACGCCCGAAGAAGATGGCCTTCGACAAGTACGAGCCGTTCCTCCCCCTCGAACTCCCCGACCGCACGTGGCCCGACAAGCGGATCGAGACGGCGCCGCTGTGGTGTTCGGTCGACCTGCGCGACGGCAACCAGGCGCTGATCGACCCCATGGACCCGCAGCGCAAGAAGCGCATGTTCGAGGCCGTGGTCGGCATGGGCTTCACCGAGATCGAGGTCGGCTTCCCGTCGGCGAGCCAGCCCGACTTCGACTTCTGTCGCCAACTCATCGAGGAAGACCTGATCCCTGACGGCGTCTGGATCCAGGTCCTGACCCAGTGCCGTCCCGAACTCATCGAGCGCACGTACGAGGCCATCGCCGGCGCACCGAGAGCGATCGTGCACTTCTACAACTCGACCTCGATCCTCCAGCGCCGAGTCGTGTTCGGGCTCGACCAGGCCGGCGTCACCGACATCGCGGTCAACGCCGCCAAGCTGTGCCGCAAGCTGGAGGACAGGACGCCCGACACCCACGTCCGGTACGAGTACTCCCCCGAGAGCTTCACCGGCACCGAGACCGACTACGCCATCGAGATCTGCGATGCGGTGCGACACGCCATCGACCCCGGCACGGACGACAAACTGATCATGAACCTGCCGGCCACGGTCGAGATGTACACACCGAACATCTACGGCGATGTCATCGAGTACTTCCACCGCAACGTGCCGCACCGTGACCAGGTGGTGCTGAGCCTCCACCCGCACAACGACCGGGGGTGCGCGGTGGCCGCGGCCGAGTTCGGTGTCATGGCCGGCGCCGACCGGGTCGAGGGCACGCTCTTCGGCAACGGTGAGCGCACCGGCAACGTCGACATCGTCACCATCGCGATGAACCTGTTCAGTCAGGGCGTGGATCCTGAGCTCGACGTCACCGACATCGACGCCCTGCGACGCACGGCCGAGTACTGCAACCGGCTGCCGATCCATCCCCGCCACCCCTACGTGGGCGACCTCGTCTACACGGCGTTCTCCGGCTCACATCAGGACGCCATCAAGAAGGGCTTCGCGGCGTTGGCCGACTCGTCGCGTGACGGCGACTACGACGTCTGGGAAGTGCCGTACCTGCCCATCGACCCCAAGCACGTCGGACGGACCTATGAATCGGTCGTTCGGGTCAACAGCCAGTCGGGCAAGGGTGGCGTGGCCTATGTCATGCACGAGGAGCATGGCTTCGACCTGCCGCGCCGACTGCAGATCGAGTTCTCGCGCACCGTCCAGGGCGTGGCCGAGAACACCGGTACCGAGATCACCGCCGGCGAGATGTGGACACAGTTCGAGTCGACGTACCTCACCGGCAGCGGCATCGCGCTGCGCACGTACGAACTCCACACGACCGACGCCGGCGCGGAGATCACGGCACAGGTCGACACCCCCGACGGACCGGCCACGGTGACCGGCACCGGCAACGGCCCGGTGTCGGCGTTCGTGCACGGCCTCTCCGCCCATCTCGGCATCGAGGTGGACGTACTCGACTACACCGAGCACGCCATCGGCGCCGGCGCCGACACCCAGGCCGTCGCCTACGTCGAGATGCAGACGGCGGCGGGCGACATCCACTGGGGCGTCGGCGTACACGACAGCATCGTCGCCGCATCGCTGCATGCGGTGCTGTCCGGGGTGAACCGGTAGGACCGGCCCGACCCCTACCCTGCCCGGGATGCGAATCACCGTCATCACCGTCATCGCCGCCCTCGTCGGGCTCACGGCCTGCGGAGGTGACGGCGGATCCGACCTCGGTCAGTACCGCGATGCCATCGCCGCAGGAGTCCAAGCAGACGAGGGCGACGACTCGCTCCAGACCACCGACGACGAGGCCCAGTGCATCGGAGACGGGACGGCGGACGTGATCGGCGTCGACGCGCTCGAGGAGGCCGGCACTCCGGAGGAGGTCACCGAACTCACCCAGGACGACCTCGCAGCGTTCGATCTCGATGACGAGCAGGCGACCGAGGTCGCCCAGATCACCTTCGACTGCGTCGACGATATCGTCGACCAGTTCATCGCCAGCTTCGCTTCCGGGAGCGAGGAGACCGACACCTGCCTCGCTGAGGAACTGGGCGAGGACGACCTCGTGCCCCTGCTCGCGAAGTCGCTCCAGGGCGCCGAGGCCGACGATCCGGAGAGCGTCGCGCTGGTCCAGGACCTCGAGGCGGTCTTCCAGACCTGCGCATGACGGGCGTCGTCCGTATCGATGCCGTGATCGTCGGCGACGAACCGGTGTCGTGGACAACGGCGGGATTCGACGTCGTGGACGCCGCGGTGGTCGTGGACGGCACTGCGATCGAGTGTCGGGGCGACGAATCGTCTCCGTACTGGCGGCTCTGGGCCGACGGCGATCGGCTGCCGGACGACATCGACGGCCTGACGACCGAGACGGCGAACGACCTTCGTCCACCGCTCGCGCCGCCCCATCCGAATCACGTCATCGGGATCGACCACATCGTGCTCGCGTCACCAGATCTCGATCGGACGACCGACGCGTTCGCCGATCTCGATGTGGCGTGCAGGCGGATCCGGGACGTTCCGGGCAACCAGGCGGCGATGCAACAACGGTTCTTCCGACTGGGCCCGGTGATCATCGAAGTGGTCGGGAGTGCGGCGCCCAGCGGCGACGGACCGCTGTCCATCTGGGGCTTCGCGTTCACCGTGAGTGACATCGACGCCGCGGCGGAGCATCTCGGACCCGCGTGTGGCGAACCGAAGGACGCCGTCCAACCGGGGCGTCGGATCGCCACGGTCCGTACCCGGATGGTGGGGATCTCGCTGCCGATCGCATTGATGACGGCGACAGCCACCGCGAGCTGACCGTCGCCATGAACACGCGCTGCCGGGCCACACGCGCTGCCGGTCCAGACGAGGCGTCCTCAGGTGCGCAGCAGCGTGTTGATGCGACGCCCGGCGACCGTGACGCCGACGACGGTGAACAGCGCCAGGTAGGCCACATGGCCGAGCAATCCGACCCCGACCTCGCCGGTCGTGAGGGCACGGCAGAGGGCAACTCCTTGGTACAGGGGTGTCCATCGCACGACGGCCGCGACACCATCGGGATACTGCTCGAGCGGGAAGAACGTGGCCGAGAACAAGAACATCGGTGTGATGGCGAGGTTCACGAAGTCGAAGTCCAGGAATGACCGCATGTACGTCGAGGCGGCGAGCCCGACCGAAGCGAATGCCGCCCCCACGAGGATCGTCGCCGGGAACGCCGCCAGCGTCCACCACGATTCGGTCAGCCCGAACACGGTCATCGTGATCAGGAACGCTGCCGAGTAGAAGGCGCCACGGAGGAGCGCCCACGTCACCTCGCCCAGTGCGACGTCTCGCGGTTCGAGTGGCGTCGCGAGAACTGCGTCGTACAACTTCGCGTACTTGAGCCGGATGAAGAAGTTGAACGTCGTGTCGAAGACCGCGCCGTTCATCGCTGCGGTGGCGAGCATCCCGCTGGCAACGAACGTCTCGTAGGGGACCGATCGACCGGCATAGGAGACATCGCCGACGAGCGCGCCCACGCCGATGCCGATGGACAACAGGTAGAGGAACGGCTCGAAGAGGCCGGTCATCAGCACCGGCCACGCTCGTGCGTAGCCGACGACGTTGCGCTCGGTCATGCGCAGGAAGCGCTTGCGAGCGTCGACCGGCGGGGCGATCCGGCCGGCGTCGATGATCTGCGAGACGGTCACGGCGTCAGTCGCTTCGTGAAGCCGTGGACGCCCACAGGGATCGCGGCGGCGAGGAGACCGAGCAGGATCAGCAGGTGGAGGCCGGTGACCGAGTCGACACCACCCGCCGTGGCATCGCGGCAGACCTCGACCGCGTGCCAGAGCGGGGACAGCCAGACGAACGGTTGCGCGCCGTCGGGGAGCTGCTCGATCGGGAAGAACGTGCCGGAGAACAAGAACAGCGGAACGATGCCGAGCCGCATGATGATCGGGAACGACGAGTCGTTCTCCCTCGTGACCGAGAACGCGGCGAGCCATGCCGAGCACAGCATCCCGAGGATGATCGTGGCGACGATCGCCACTGGTGCCAGCCACGAAGTCACCCCACCGAGGATTACGCCGACGACCAGGAACACGGATGCCGCGATGCCGGTGCGGACGCCGTTGGACAACACGAGACCGCCGTACACGTCGCCGGCCGTCATCGATGTCGCGACCATCGAGTTGAACTGACCCATCCACTTGACACCGCCCATCACGCCCCAGAGCGACTCGCCCGCCGCGCTCATCAGCGCCGATGCGGCGAGAAGACCCGGGGTGACGAACGCGAGGTAGTCGCCACCGGCCACGTCGACCCCGCCGTCGTCGACGAGGCCACCGAGACCGAGCCCCATGGCGCCGAGGAACAGCATCGGCTGCACGAACGACGAGAACGCACTGCCGCGCCAGGTCCGCGAGTAGACGAGGAGTTCACGCTCCAACGCACGGACGACGAGGGTGCTCATTCGTCCAGCGTCCGGCCGGTGAGGGCGAGGAACACGTCCTCCAGCGAGGCCCGCCGGGTCAGCGCAGTCAGCGGATCGACGCCGCGATCGCGCAGCGCTCGACGGGTGGCGTCGCCGTCGTTCGTGTAGAGCAGGAGCCGATCGGCCAGTTCCTCGTGCCCCTCGGCGACCTCGATCGCCTGGGGGAGCGCCTCGGCCTGGAGCTCGGGATCGGCGAAGCGCAGTTCCACGACCTCGGCCGTGACATGACGCTCGATCAGCGCCTGCGGTGAGCCGACGTCGACGATCTTGCCCTCGTCCATGACCACGAGGCGGTCACAGAGCTGCTCGGCCTCGTCCATGTAGTGGGTGGTGATGATCAACGTGACGCCCTGCCGCTTCAGCCCGTAGAGACGCTCCCAGAGCAGGTGGCGGGCCTGCGGGTCCAGACCCGTGGTCGGCTCGTCCAGCAGGACCAGTTCCGGGTCGTTGATGAGGGCGCGTGCGATCGTCAGGCGCCGTTTCATGCCCCCGGAGAGCGGGTCGACCCGATCGTGCTTGCGATCGGTGAGGCGGGCGAACTCCAGCAGTTCGGACGCGCGCTCCTTGAGCAGCGGACGGGGCAGCCCGAAGTAGCGCCCGTAGAGGATGAAGTTGTCCCACACGGAGAGCTCGGTGTCGAGGTTGTCCTCCTGGGGCACCACGCCGATGCGACTGCGGATGACAGGCCCGTCCGTGGCCGGCTCCAGGCCCAGGACCTCGAGTGATCCGCCGGAGGACGGCGAGACACAGCCGATCATCCGCATGGTCGACGTCTTTCCGGCACCGTTCGGGCCGAGGAAGCCGAACACCTCCCCCTTGTGCACCTCGAAATCGACGCCGTCGACCGCGACGAACTCGTCGAACTGCTTACGGAGGCCCCGCGCTCGCACCAGTGGCTCCCCCGACATCGGGCCGACGCTATCGGGCTGCGGCGGTCGCCTCGCATGCTCGGCTCCCTACGTCCGAGCGCCGCTGGGGCAGATCTCGTTTCGCGCAATCCCGGCTGTCGTTCGTAGGCTCGAACATCGTGCTCACGGCCACCGGACTCTCCCTCGCGCACGGCAGTCGCGTCCTGTTCGCGGACGTGTCGCTGTCGTTGTCGCCCGGTCGTCGGGTCGCGCTCGTGGGCGCGAACGGTCAGGGCAAGACGTCGTTGCTCGACATCCTGGTCGGCAGCTCGACCCCCGACGCAGGGTCGATCACCAAGCCGAAGGACATGCGAATCGGCTACCTGGCGCAGGAGATCCCGACCGAGGACGACGGCTCGGTGCTCGACACGGTGCTCGGCGGCCGGCCCGACATCATGCACCTGCACCACACGCTGGCCGCGGGCCCCACCGACACGACGCCCGAGGCGCTCGACCGGTTCGGCGACGCCCAGACCCGGTTCGAGCAGCTCAACGGCTACGCCTTCGAGGCCGAGGCGCACGGGGTACTCGCGGGCCTCGGCTTCGCCACCGAAGACGCCGAGAGGTCGGTGTCCGAGC
>JBBKVY010000221.1:0-6131 GCA_037968675.1 Acidimicrobiales bacterium
TGCCGCTATGGCCACCCGCATCGAGATCGAGCTCACCAGTCGCCGCGATGATGCGACCTTCACCTGGAGGGCTGCAGGAGCGCGAGAGCCCAAGGGTGTGGTCGATGCATCGCTCTTCCCAGCCGAGTCCGCTGTCGGCGCGAAGTTCCGCGTCGATGCCGAGGTCGAGCTCGACGGCATCACCATCCTCGCCGTGCTCCCGGAGAAGGAGCCGAAGAAGAAGCCGGTCGAGACGCTCCAACTGCTGGCGCGCGACGACGAGCCGCTGGTGACCCAACAGCTCGCACCCAAGGGACGCCGGGGCGGCGATCGCAAGGGCCGTGGCTCGCGCGACCGCAAGCCACGCGGCGATGGCAAGGGAGGACGCGGCGACGGCGGGAAGCGTGGCGGTGGCGACCGGCCCCAGACCCCAGCCAAGCCGAAGCTGCCTCCGAAGCCGAAGGCGCCCCGCCTGCGAGCCGGCCGTGCCCATCGAGACGAGGTCGTGGCTGGTCTACCCGAAGAACAGAAGCCAGTCGCCCAAGAGGTCATCAAGGGCGGGCTCCAGGCCGTGCGCCAGGCGATTGCCGCGCAGAACGCGCAACTCCAGACCGAGGGCAAGCCACAGATCGACGAGACACGCATGGTCGCCCTCGCCGAGGAGCTCCTGGTCAAAGTGCGCTCCGCCGAGTGGCGCGATCGCGCCGAGGCGGCCCTCGAGCAGTCGACCACGGTCGACGTCCGCGACCTTCGGTCGGTGGTCACCGCCGCCGACGGTGCAGCCAAGGACGAAGAGACTCGCGCGCTCGCCGCTCGCCTACGCGAGGCGCTGGCAACGAGGCTCGATGCCGACCACCAGGGATGGATCGACGAGATCATCGAACTGCTCGATGACGACCGCGTCGTTCGAGCACTCCATCTGTCGTCCCGACCGCCCAAGGCCGGTGCGCCATTGCCCGCCCCGGTCGCGATGCGACTGGTCGAGGCTGCGAACGCGGGCATGACGGCCGATGTGTCCCCCGATCGATGGGGCTACATGCTCGACGCGCTCGCTCACGCGCCCGTGCGTCGTCAGGTGGTGCCGGCGTCGCTCCCCACGCGCGTCACCGACGAGCTGACATCGATCATCAAGCGCCACGCGGCGCGATTGCCCGAGATCGCCGGGATCTTCGGTGTCGAGGCCGACAAGAAGCCCCGGAAGCGCAAGAAGCCACGGCCACCGAAGCCGGACGTCTCGAAGCCGGACGTCTCTCCCACCGCCGGCGCGGAAGCGCAGCAGCCCGCTCCGACCACGACCGAGACACCGGCCGAACCCGAGACACCGGCCGAACCCGAAGCACCGGCTCAGCCGGAGACGTCAGAAGCGCCGGAAGCGCCGCCCGGACCCCGATCCGACGTCGACTAGGGCGAGGTGCGGGCGTGGCTCTGCCGGCCCCGGTACTCGCCGGTCGTGGTGTCCTCGTCCCAGCGAGCGCCGCACGATGCGCAGACGCACGAATCGATCCGCAGTGAGGCCAGGTAGAGACGGTCGATCTCGAATGCCTCGCAAAACGGGCACTGCAGACGGCTCGCCTCGTCACCAGTTCCGGTGGCCACGGCGGCACCATACCGTCCGTATCGGGGTCGTGTGACCCGCGACAGGCAATGGGCGTTGCCACAACGGCCAGCACTAGGGTCGCACCCATGATCGACTACGAGAAGCGGGGCAACGTCGCCCTCATCACCATCAACCGACCAGAGGCGAAGAACGCGGTCAACGGCGACGTCGCCGAGGGCATCGAAGCGGCCATCGACAAGCTCGAGGCCGACGACGAGCTCTGGCTCGGTGTGCTCACCCATGTGGGCGACGTGTTCTGTGCCGGCGCCGACCTCAAGGCCATCAGCTCCGGCGACGCCGCTCGCCTCGCCACCAAGACGGGTGGCTTCGGAGGCATCACCTCCAAGGCGCGGACCAAGCCGATCATCGTGGCCATGAACGGCCCTGCCTACGCAGGTGGCTGCGAGATCGTCCTCTCGTGCGACCTCGTCGTTGCATCGACCGACGCGAAGTTCGGCGTGCCCGAGGTCAAGCGCAACCTGGTTGCCGCCGCCGGCGCATTGTTCCGTCTGCCGAACGCCATGCCGAAGAACCTGGCCATGGAGATGCTCCTCACCGGAGATCCGATCAGTGCCCAGCGGGCCTACGACGTCGGGTTCGTGAACCGTCTCGCCGAGCCGGGCACGGCAGTCGACGTGGCCCTCGAGTTCGCAGCGCAGATCAGCGAGAACGCTCCCCTCGCCGTGCGCAAGAGCCGTGAGATCGCCCTGAAGACCTATGCCTCTGACGAGGAGGCGTTCCACGACTCCGGTGTGGCGATGGGCGAGGTCATGGCGAGCGAGGACACCGGCGAAGGACTCGCGGCCTTCATCGAGAAGCGCAAGCCCAACTGGAAGGGGCGTTGACGCCTAGGTGATCGTCTCGATGATCTGGTGGTCGTGCAGGAACTCCGCCAGCCCGTCGATGAGACGCCACTCGGCGACCTCGCGCACGGGCACCCATGCGACCTCGGCGGCATCGTCGCCGGCGGTCGCGGGTGCGTCCGGCTCGAGCAGTGTGACCCAGTGATCGAGGATCACGAAGTGGGCGTCGTCGATGAAGCGTTCGACCACACCCACCAGCGAACCGCAGACCCCCTCGAGGCCGGTCTCTTCGCGCAGTTCACGTACGGCGGCCTCGGCCACCAGTTCGCCGTGCTCGACCCTGCCTCCTGGTACTGACCACGAGCCCGACGCCGGTCCACGGCCACGGCGGATCAGCAGGAGTCGTTCGTCGTGCACGACGATGGCACCCACTGCGAGTTCGGGTCGTCTGCTCATGGGTCGAGCGCACGGTGCACGATGATCGCTCGTGCCACCAGACCGAATGATTCGAAGAAGTTCTTGGTGTGACGGTCGCCAGGCAGCGCAACGGAGTCGATGCCGAAGCAGCCCTCGGAGCGACTCCACTCGACGATTGCGTCCATCATCGCCTCGCCGACGCCCACTCCACGTGCCCCTTCGAGGGTGAACAGATCGGTGATACGCGCGAGCTGCGTGCCGTCGCGCAACTCGACCCGGTGCACGACCGCGTATCCCACGGACACTGCGTCGATGGTGCCGACCAGGACCTGGGCGTTCGGATCATCCACGTCGGCCTCGATCGACGACGTCGCGGGCACCGGCCGCGCTGATTCGCGGCGCCACAGGGCGCCGCCCCGGAGCGGCGTGCGCTCTTCGATGGCCAGTCTGGCCAGGTCAGCGACGACGGGGACATCGGTGGTGGCTGCGGTCCGCGCCGAGACCTCCACCGGCGGTCAACCCTTCTGCAGCTGCGTGACGCGGTTGAGGATCGTCTTGCGGGCGCGGGTAGCGCTCTCGTAGCTCTTGAGTGCATCGAGGTCCCGTGGTGCGAGGCCTCGGAGACGGCTGACCACCTGGCTGGCCGAGAGACTGTCGTAGTCCGGGATACCGAGTGAGGACACCGAGGGCGTCTTCGCGCTCCGCTTCGCCGGTGCTGCCCGCTTCTTCTGGGTCGACTTCTTCGTCGTGGCCGTCTTCTTCGCCTTCGGCTTCGAGTCCGCCGGCGTCGATGGCGCCGCGGTCGTGGGTACCAGCCCAGCTGCGACCAGGGAGTCGCGTACCTGGCTCTGCGCCTTTCCGACTCGCTTCTCGGCTTCGCCCTGGCCCATCTGGACTGCCATCTGCCCCATCATGCGAGCGACCTGGACCTGGTTCCGGCCCTTCTGCACCAGCTTGGGGAACAACGCCGGGCCGTCGAAGAGCAAGCCGATCGGCGCATAGACGAAGGTGTCCATCGCCTGGTCCACCGCCTGTTCGAGAGGGTTCTTGTCGTCGCTCACAGCACCGAATGATGGCGCACGCCGACGGGTTCGTACCAGTTGCCACCGTCAGACGACGATCGGCACTGCCCGGATCAGACGCAGTCGACGCAGAGATCCGTCTCGCCCTCGGCGAGTTGCGCCCGAGGCTTGAGGATGAAGCAGGACTGGCACAGGAACTCGTCCGAGCGCCGAGGCTGGACCCTTCCCGGGGTCTCCGGCCGGCCGGCCGAGACATCGGCCTCTTCTTCCTCGTCTTCATCCTCTTCGTCCGAGGCCAGGCGATCCTTCAGGATCGCGTCGAGGTCGGCCTCGACATCGTCGGGGTCGGCCTCCTCGTCGTCGTCCTCGTCGTCGTCGGACTTGGCCTTGTTCGTGGCGGTCGCGTCGTCCTCGGCGTCTTCGTCATCGGAGGCGTCGGCGTCGTCGGAGCCTTCGACCGCGGCGTCCTCGTCCTCGGCACCGTCGACGTCGTCCGCGTCCAGCGCGTCGTCGATGTCCTCGTCGAACTCCTCATCGAGATCGTCTTCGTCGAGGTCCTCGTCGTCGAGGTCCTCGTCGAGCTCTTCGTCGATCGCTTCTTCTTCGTCAGCCATGGTTCTCCAACCGAGTCCGTCGGTCGCGGCGGATCATAGACACATCGTCCTCGTAGCGGGGTGACCGGAGTGCGGGAACCTAGCGCCGGGCACTCTGGATTCCACATCGAAGTGACCGATGTCCAGCCGGACGTCGGGACCGACGTCGACGGGTCCGCACTGGCAGCGAACATGCCGCTGTCGCAGCCCGCGATGACGCACCCGCACCACGTCGAGTGTTCGGCTCGTCAGCAGACCGAACGCAGCAGCGGGTAGGGGTTCACGGCCTGACCCTCGGGGTGGACCTCGAAGTGCAGATGAGGGTCGCTCCCCTTCGCGTTGCCGGAGTCACCCACGTAGCCGATGACGTCACCGGCCTGTACCTCGCCGTAGTTGCCGAAGTCGGACATGTGGCTCCCGAACCAGAGTGTGCCGCTTGTGTCGGTGAGACGGAACTGGTGGCCGCCGACCGTTCCCGTCGCGATGTCGACCCAGCCGCTGGCGGGGGCGTACACGGGCGTGCCCGTCGGCGCGAACATGTCGATGCCGGCGTGGGATCGTCCACCGCTACGGGCGAAGCCCCAGCCGTTGATGAACGTCGAACCCGGAACCGGGCAGCGTGCGCCGCCCCCCGCGCCCTCGGCCGGGATCGTGAGCGTCTGGCCCACGCGGATCTGGTTCACGTCCTCGATGCCCGACGCGTCGGCGATGGCCGAGCTGGAGGAGCCATACCGACCGGCGATGCTCCCCAGCGTCTCCCCGTTCCCGACGGCGTGTGACTGGGCCGAATCCGAGCGCTCGCTCGTGCCGGGCAATGTGCCGGGATCGAACAGGACGAGCCGAGTGTCTGCGTAGATCGTGCCGTCCTCGAGCCCGTTCCAACGCACGAAGTCGGACTGTGTGATCCCGTACGTGCGGGCGATCCCGGCGACCGTGTCCCCGGAACGCACCAGGTGGCGCTCGCCGGGCAATTGCACACCGGTACCCGAGCCGCCCGAGGCCTGGGGCGCGGATCCACCGGACGAACCTGTCGCGGCGATCGCCAGCTGTTTGCCGGTGTGGATGATGTTCGGGTTGGTGATGTCGTTGGCCTCGACCAACGCCCGCACGCTCGTGCCGAACTTCCGAGCGATCGCTCCCAGCGTGTCGCCGTCCTCGACGACATAGCTCGTGTCGCCCGATGACGAACCCGCGCTCCCACCCGAGGGAATCTCCAGTGACTGTCCGGCCACGATGAGGCTCGGGTTCGTGATGCCGTTGGCCTCGACGATCGCACCGACCGTCGTGTCGTGATCCTCGGCGATGTCGTTCAACGTCTCGCCCGATTCCACGACATGGGTGCCAGACGCCGCGAGTGCGAATGCACTCACGGCGACGATGGCGATCAGGTCTCGAGGGCGAAGGGGGACGCGCATGTACTTGCCTCCTGCGGCTCCGCCCGCTCGGTTGCGTCGGCACCGTACCCAGCCCTCTCCAGGAACACAAGCCCCAATCTCAACAGTAGCAACATCTCCCCCACCAGCATCGCACTGGGACCGGGCGGGACCGGGTCAGGAACCCGTCGGGTGACGGACGACGTCGCCGGCGATGACCGTGTACCGGAGGTCGAGCTCGGGACCGACCACGATGGCGTCGCCGTGCGCGCCGCGTGCGAGGGTTCCGCGACGCCCGTCCCCGAGGAGTCGAGCCGGGCGGTGGCCGGCAGCGTCCTCCCACTGGT
>JBBKVY010000222.1:0-19588 GCA_037968675.1 Acidimicrobiales bacterium
CGGGCGCCGTCGCCGTGTTCGTGCCAGCCGAAGCCGGCCCCGGTCCGGAAGGCCTCGACGAGATGGTCGAGGTTGCCGCCCAGGGTCGACAGGAACCCGGCGAAGGGTGCCATGAACGCCAGCGAGTCCCGGTTGGCGAGCACCTCGGCACCGGCGGGACTGATCGCGTAGCGACGAGCGGTCGGCTCGGCGTCGGCGTCGAGTACCACGAGGTACCCCGTGACCGTCTGCTGCTCGAGCCACTCGCGCGCATAGCGCTCGTCGGAGTCGGTCGCCGAGGCGAGCTCGCCGCTGTCGAGCGATTCGGTGGCGGCCAACGCGTCGTACCAGCCGAGCTGCACACCGATGGCGGTGGCGTAGACGCCCATGGCACCGAGCAGATCACCGAAGACCTTGTCGGCGAACGCGGCGACCTCGTCGTCGGATGGTGTCGTCGTTGCTGGGGCGCGGGTCTCGGTGACCGTCGCCGGCCGACACGGCGCGGAGACGGTCGCAGCGTGGCTGGCGTCCGGCGCCGACCACGATCCGGTCTGGGCCCTCGACCACGCGATCGAGGTCCTCGCCAGGCTCAGCTGAGCGACGCGAGATGGATGTCGGTGCGCTCGGTCAGCTGCCGGTGGACTCCACGTACGCCTTGCGGGGATCGTCGGGCGGGTAGGGCCCGCTCACGTGGATGCTGAGGCCGCTGCCGTAGTCCCAGAGCTGCACGTTGAAGTCGTAGGCCGGCGAGTACTGGATGTGTACGGCCTTGTTGGCGCCGATCGCCACCACGATCGCGGCGCGCATGCTCTCGAGAAGCGTCGGCGGAATGGTGTCGAGGTAGGCGCGAAGCTCGGGGCCGAGCTCGGCGCTCTCGTCCGCGACGTCGACCAACGAACCCGGCTGGGAGAGCTTGGTCAGCGCGTCATCGCCGGCGGCGATCTCCGCCACCACTTCCGCGTTGAGTATCTTGGCGAGCGCGTCGATGGTCAGGGCAATCGGCATGGGAGAGAGCTCTCTTTCCTGGGTCGGATTGTTGCAGTGTGATGCCCCGCGCGGTTGTGCGCAAGGGTGACCACGGGGGCAGATGATGGGCACGAAGCCGAAAACAGTGTTGTTCACCGACATGGAGGCCTCGACCGAGCTGAGTCTCCGTCGTGGTGACGAGCATGCGGTCGCCACGCTGCACGTGCAGGAGGAGGCGGTGCGCGGGCAGGTCGCCCACCATGGGGGAACCGTCCTCAAGAACACGGGTGATGGCTTCCTCGCGGTGTTCGCCACCTGCGACACCGGGGTGCGCGCGGCACTGGCCATCCGCGACCGCATCGACGCCCACAACCGATCGAACCCGGACACGCCCCTCGGGGTCCGGCTCGGGCTGCACACGGGACCGCTGATCGAGGAGAGCGGTGACGTGTTCGGACTCACGGTCTCGACTGCGGCTCGCGTCACGTCCAAGGCGCTCGCCGGACAGGTGCTGGTGTCCGACGACATTCGTCTCGCCGCACGCGCCGACGACGAATGGACCTTCACCGACCGCGGGTCGTTCTGGCTGAAGGGACTCACGGAGAAGTGGCGGCTCCACGAGGTGACCCCGATCGGTGAGCACGTCTCGACCGCGACCGGCACCACCGACGACATCCCGTTCGTGGGCCGTGACGCCGAGCGGGCCCTGCTCCGCCGCAGCCTCGATGCCACCGACGGGGGCGACGGGGCATTCGTCACCGTCGCCGGGAACGCCGGCTCCGGCAAGACGCGGCTGGTCGAGGAAGTCGGGCGAGAAGCCGAGGCGCGCGGCATGCAGTTCGTCGTCGGCCGGTGCTTCGACACGCAGCAGGCCGAGCCCTACGCCGCATTGGTCGACATCGCCGAGTCGGTGGAGCGTGCCATGACCCCGACCGCCTTCCGAGAGGTCCTCGGAACATCAGCCGGCGAGATGGCGCGGCTGCTGCCGCACCTACGCGACCGGTTCGACGATGTGGGGCCCGCCGCCGAGGCCGGTGCCAGCGAGACCCGGCGCTACTTCTTCGCCAGCGTGCGTGAAGTCCTCGGTCGCCTGTCGGCCCGTCGACCGCTGGTGATCCTGCTCGACGATCTCCAGTGGGCGGACGCGCCGACGCTGCTGTTCGTCGAGTACCTGGCAGACGAGCTGGCCGACCTGCCGATCCTGGTGGTCGGTACCTACACACTGGAAGCGGTCTCGACGTCGACGCCCCTGCACGCGACCCTGGCCCGGTTGCATCGACACCGGTCGATCGAGTCCATCTCGATCGAGCCGTTGAGCCGGGACGAGATCGGCCAACTGCTCGGCGTCTCGGGCGGCGCCGAACCCCCTGCCCCGCTGGTCGAGGCGGTCCACGAGGCGACGGAGGGCAACGCCTTCTTCGCCGGCGAGATCGTCCGCCAACTGGTCGAGCGGCCGGGGGTGGTGACCGAGGCCGGGTGGGACCCGAGCGTGACGCTGGCCGACCTGGAGGTGCCGGAAGGCGTCCGGCTGGTGATCGAGAGCAGGTTCGCGAAGTTGGCGCCCGCGACCCGAACGATCCTCAGCACTGTTGGTCTCCTCGGGCGAACCTTCAGTCTCGAGCTCCTCGAAACGCTGGTCGACGCACCCGAGGACGAGCTGCTCGACGCCATCGACGAGGCCGAGCGCGTCCACTTCATCATCTCGTCCGTCGATGCCGACTCGATCCGGTTCGCGTTCAAGCACGAGCTCATCCGCAAGACCATGGTCAGCCAGCTCTCTCACCTCCGGCTCCAGCGTCTCCATGGTCGGATCGCCGATGCGCTCGAGGAGGTCTATGCGCCTTCGTTGGCCTCCCACGCCGCGACCATCGCGTCGCACCTGGAGCACGCCGGCCGGGGTGTTGCCCCCGAGCGCATGATCCGATTCCTCTCGATGGCCGGCGACCGCGCGGTCGAGTCGGCGGCGTTCGAGGATGCCGTGTCCCACTTCGGTCGGGCGCTGGAGACGATCCCCGAGGGCGATCCTGCCGCCCGTGCCGGTGTGCTCGAGGGGCTGGCGACGGCCGAACGGAGTCTCGGCCACCTCGAAGCAGCGCTGTCGGTCTGGGACGAGGCACTCGAGGCATTCGCCGTCGCGGGTGATCGACACTCGGTTGCGCGCGTGGCGCTCGATGCCGCGCTGCAGGTCGCGTGGTGGCGCCGGGGGGCCGATGTCAGCCGCTTGGTCAACCGAGGACTCGCGGCACTCGACGACGAGAGGAGCGCAACCCGGGGTGGGCTCCTCGCCGTGTCCGGCATGTTGGCCAGCCAGTCGGGGAGCTACGAGCGTGGTGAGGGTCTGCTCGACGAGGCGCTCGCGCTCGTGACCGAGCACCACGACGATCGGCTCATCGGGATGACCCTGTATGCCACGGCGACGCACGAGTTCGCCTATCAACGCTTCCACGAGACGATCGTCGTCGGGCTCGAGAGCGTCGAGTACCTCCGAGCGGCGGGAGATCTCTGGAACCTCGCGAACATCCTCGGGTACGTCGCGACGGCGCAGGGGTGGCTCGGCCGTTTCGACGAGGCGGCCGAACTCGGTCGTGAGGGCGAAGAACTGGCGCGTCGCCTCGGGAACTGGTCGGCCTTCGTGTTCGCCGAGCAGGCCCGGTGCTTCCAGGACATCGGCGGTGAGCCATCGGCCTCCGACTTCGCGCAGCGCGGTCGCCGAGCGCTCGAGCTGGGCGACGACATGGGATTCGCCTGGCTCGCGTCGATCGGCCACGCACGTGTCGGCCTCGCCTCGTTCTGGCAGGGCGAGTGGCAGGCGGCACTGGCCGAGTTCGAGGAGGCAGCCGACATCGAGGTCCGCGGCGCAACCGGCGGGCATCTCGGTCGGCTCATGCTCGTCCGGGCGTACCTGGATGACCGGTCGGGCGCGCTCGAACTCGCCGAAGCGGCTCGCGCCGACTTCCCCGTCCTCGGCCAACCCGCGTCGGTCACGTCGTGGGGCCTGGTCGCAAGTGCGGTCGAGGTGTTCGCGCTCCTCGGTGCTGATGACGAGGCGGCGGCACTGGCCCCGACGATGGACGAACTGGAGGCGGCGGGAATCACCATGCGTGGCTGGGACTTCCGCCTCGTCGCCACACTGCAGGGGATCGCCGCCACGTGTGCGGGCGACTGGGATCGGGCCGAGGAACGGTTCGAACAGGCCTTGGAGGTGAGCCGGCGACTCCCGATGCGCCGCGAGGAGCCCGAGGTCCTCCGGTTCCACTCCCGGATGCTCCTCGAACGAAACGGTCCCGGCGATCGTGACGAGGCCCGCCGACTGCGCGAACAGGCCGTCGGCGGCTACGAGGAACTCGGCATGCCGGCACATGCGGCGCTGGTCCGCGACGCCCCGTAGACCCGCTCGGGGATTCACGAGGGTGTGACCAGTTGCGTGCTGTCGTCCTCGCCGCGCGCCCGATGCTGGTCGGTGAGTGAGACGAGACCGAGACCAGCGAGGGCCAGGCTCAGACCGCTGGCGACCGTGCGTACGAGATTCCACCGCTGCCAGGGGGCGGAGTAGTCGTCCCACACCTGGTCGGCGGCATCGATCGATTGCGGGATGACGACCGTGGCGAGGTCTTCGTTCATCGGCACGTTGACCGCCATCGTGAGCACGAGCCCGCCCACCAGGTACACGACCGCGGCGAGCATGAAGTATCGAGCGGATCGTTTGCGGCCGGCGCGGGCGGCGAGCACTGCGGTGACCCCGAGCGCGAACGGGGTGAGGAAGAAGGCGGGAAAGAAGACGGCGTTGCGAACCGAGGCGTTCATCTCCTGCATGGCCTCGATGGCGACACGGGGGTCGGCGGTGTCGAGTCCCCACATCGTCGAACAGACCCACGCGTAGAAGAACCCGAAGATCGCTCCGGTGAGCAGCAGGGCGACGATTCCCGAGCGGCGGACGTGGGTGATCGAGGGGCGGGGCATGGCGTCTCCAATAATCGTACGACTGGGTACGGTTAGTATTCGTACTGAGTGGTACGGTTGTCAAGGGAGTTCATGAAGATCGTGGAGGTGGTGCCCGTGACGGGATCGCGACGAGGCCGGCCGAGAGCCGGTGAACGAGAGCAGCGGGTCGACGCGGTCCTCGATGCCGCCCTGGCCGAACTGGTGGCGCAGGGTGTCGACGGGATCACGATGACGGGCATCGCCCGACGAGCCCGGGCGTCGAAGGAGACGCTCTACGCGTGGTTCGGGGGACGGGAGGGGCTCATCGGCGCCGTCATCGAACGCAACGCCGACCGGTCGGCCACCGCCGTCGCCGATGCACTGGAGGGTGGCGGCGACCACCGGGCCACGCTGGTCGGCTACGGCACCGGGCTGCTGACCCTGCTCACGAGCGACGAGTCGGTCGCCCTCAACCGAGCGGCGATGACCGATCCGAGCCTGGCCGAACGTCTGCTCGCGTCGGGTCGGCATCGGATCGGCCCGTTGGTCGAGCGGTACCTGTCGTCGCTGCACGACGCCGGCACGATCAACGCCCCGAGACCCGACGAGTCGTTCGCACTCCTCTACGGCCTCGTGGTCCAGGACGTACAGATCCGGGTGCTGCTCGGCGAGCGACCGCCGTCGGCCGTTGCGATCCGGTCCCGGGCCGGCGATGCCGTCGACCGGTTCCTCGATCTCACCGTGCCCTGAGTCGGACCGCGCGGACGTCGGTGTTGTGATCAGATGCGCGTATGGCTCGTTCCCTCACGTCCGACCGCGTCCACGCCTACGTCGTGGCCCACTCGACGGCCCCGGACGAGGTCCTCGACGATCTGGCGACCCGAACCGCGACCCTCGGTGACGTGTCCGGCATGCAGATCGGGTCGGAGCAGGGGGCGGCGCTCACGGCGCTCACCCGCGCATCGCCCGGCAAGTTCGCGGTGGAGGTGGGGACCTTCACCGGGTATTCGTCCATCTGCATCGCCCGCGGGCTGGCCCCGGGTGGTCGTCTGCTGTGCTGCGACGTGAGCGAGGAGTGGACCGACATGGCCCGGGATGCGTGGCGCAGCGCGGGGCTCGACGATCGCATCGAACTCGTGATCGGCCCCGCCGCCGAGACGCTCGCCGCACTGGACGACACGCCGGTCGACCTGGCGTTCATCGACGCCGACAAGGGCGGCTACCGCACGTACCTCGACCTCCTGCTCCCGAAGCTGGCCGACCGAGGGATCATCGTGGTCGACAACGTGCTGTGGTCCGGTTCCGTGGCCGATCCCGATGCCGATGACGCGACCGACGCCAACCTCGCTGCCATCCGTGGCTTCAACGACCACGTGCTGGCACGCGACGACTGCGACGTGGCCATGCTCCCGGTCGGGGACGGCATCAGCCTCATCACCGCCACGCGGTGACGCCGGTGGACGACGGCGCCGACGCTCCAGCCGACTTCTACACCGGCCTGGTCGCCGAGATGTACAGCACGCTGCGATCCGAGACGTTCGATCCCGCGCCCTACGTGGCGTTCGTCGAGCGGTGGGGACAGCCTGCGCTCGAGCTCGGGTGCGGCGACGGCGACCCGTTGCTCGACCTTTGCGCACGCGGCCTCGACGTCGAGGGCCTCGACTCGTCCGCCGACATGCTCGAACGGGCCCGTCGTGCTGCGACCTCGCGGGGCCTCGACGTCACCCTGCACCACGCCGCGTTCGAGTCGATGGAGCTGGGCCGGCGCTATCGATCGATCTACCTGGCCGGCGCGACGTTCAATCTCCTGGTCGACGATGCGGCCGCGCAGTCGTCACTGCGGCGGATCGCTGCGCATCTCGAGCCGGGTGGCGCGGCGATGATCCCACTCTTCGTTCCGCAGGCCCCCACCGGGACGGGCGTCGGTGACGTCCGCACCCGAGTCCTCGACGACGGCCGCACCATGACGTTGCGGGTCGGTGCCATCGATCGAGACGAGGAGACCCGGACCCAGACCACCGAGCTGCGCTACGAACTCGACGACGGCACCTCGGTCCGGGTGACCGATCGGCAATGGATCTTGCACTGGATGGACGAGCCGACGTTCGCGTCCATGGTCGACGAAGCCGCACTGTCGACGGTGGGCGTGTACGACGAGCGCGGCGCCCCGTCGACCACCCACGACACCGCCTTCACCTTCATCGTGCAGCCGGCCTGACCACGCTCAGCCGCAGCAGTTCCCGTCGGGTCGGTGCGAGATCGAGGGCGCGGTGACGCCGTCGACCTGGGAGATCTCGTCGAGGACGAGGCCGACGAGATCGAGGCCGTCCGCCGCGATCGGGAGATCGACGTGGAACACGTCGTCGGCGAAGCCGCGGGAGCGGGAGGCGACCACGACGTCGGCGATGTCGCCGCCGACGGCACCGATGCGGGACGCGACCGCGCCGAGCGCGCCCGGACGATCAGGGAGCGACACCGCGACGACGACGTGCACGCTCCTGGCTCGAGATGCGCCGCTGGGCGCGTGCTCGACCTGGTGTTCTTCGGATTCGTTCACAGTCCTGACCATGACGCTCATGATTCCCGATCACGGCGGAACGGAACGGGGAATCGCGTGAACGCTGTGTCAACGTTCTGGCCGCGTCCATGCTGCGGCGCTCCCTAGGGTGCCGCGTATGTCCGAGCTCGAAGCGGTACCGGAGGACTGGGAGCGGGCCCTCGCAGTGGTGGCCCATCCCGACGACATGGAGTACGGGGCAGCGTCAGCGGTGGCTCGCTGGACCGCCCAGGGCAAGCGCATCGCCTATGTCCTGGTCACCGATGGCGAAGCCGGCATCTCGTCGATGCCCCCGGACGAGGTCGGCCCCCTCCGGCGGGACGAGCAGGTGGCGTCGTGCCGGACGGTGGGCGTCGACGACGTCGAGTTCCTCGGTCTGCCCGACGGCGCCGTGGTCGAAGGACTCGAGCTCCGGGCCGAGCTCGCGGCGGCGATCCGGCGCCACACGCCCGAGGTGGTGCTGTCGATCAACTTCCGGGAGTCGTGGGGTGGACCGAGCTGGAACCATGCCGACCACCGAGCGGTCGGCCGATCGCTCCTCGACGCCGTACGCGATGCTGCCAACCCGTGGTCGTTCCCCGACCGAGGTGAGGCATGGGACGGCGTGCGGTTCGTGGCGTTCAGCGGGAGCCCGCAGCCCACCCATGCCGTCGACGTGACCGACTCCATCGAGGCGGGCGTCGAATCGCTGCTGTGTCACCGGATGTACCTCGAGAACCTCGGGGGCGACGTGGCAACCGCTGGCGACTCGATCCGTCAGGCGGCCGTGGCCACCGGCCCCCGTCTCGGCGTCGATCTGGCGGCGGCGTTCGAACTCATCGGCTGAGATCGGGAGGCGGGCGCTCGGGTCGGCGCCGCACTCACCCGGCGTCACGGTGAGGCGCGACGAGGTACTTCTCACCCGTCGCCTGCTTGCCGTATCCCTGGACGGCTTCGATGGTGAGCGCCTCTTGGAGGGAGACCACCGACGTGTAGCTGCTGGCGAACGTCGTCGTGATCTCGTTCGAGACGCGCTCCCGGAGCTGCTGGGTCTTGTCCAGGCCGACGCGCCCGAGGAAGTAGGGGAGCAGCCAGCCGCCGACGCTCCACGCCATGCCGAAGCTGCGGTTGAGGACCGTGGGCGACCGGTCGAGGCCGCCATAGATGTAGACCTGCTTGTGGGTGGCCGAGCCGTACGGGCCGGCGGCCGCCTCCTTGGTCGCCAGGGCTGACTCCATCGCAGTGAGAATCCTGCTGGCCAGGTTTCCGCCGCCGGTGGCGTCGAAGCCGATCGTGGCGCCGGTGGTGGTGACGGCGTCGACCAGCGTGGTCATGAAGTCGTCGTCGCTCGTGTTGCACACATGGGTAGCGCCGAGGTCGCGCAGCAGGTCGACCTGTTCCTGGCGGCGGACGATATTAACCAGCGGGACGTCGTCCTGGAGACAGACCTTGACCAGCATCTGGCCGAGGTTCGACGCTGCCGCCGTGTGGACGAGGGCGTGGTGGCCCTCGAGGCGCATCGTTTCCACCATGCCCAGCGAGGTCAGTGGGTTCACGAAACACGACGCCCCCTCGGCCGGGGTGACGCCGTCGGGGAGGACGAGGCACTGATCGGCCGCTGCCACCCGCATCTCGGCGTACATGGCGCCGCCGATGGTCGCCACCGTCTTGCCCAGCAGCGCCTGCGCCTCGTCGCTCTCGCCTGCGGTCACCACCACGCCGGCACCCTCGTTGCCCATCGGCATCGCCATGCCGACGCGGCCTTGGACCATGCGCTGCAGGTTCTCGGGGATGTCGGCGGTGACGGTGCGGCCGACGCCGTCACCCGTCTGGCGGGCGGTGCTCAGGTCCGCGGGGCCGAACATCGGCCCGAGGTCCGACGGGTTGATGGGCGCGGCCTCGACCCGGATCACGACTTCGTGGGGCTTGGGGTCGCGGACGTCGACATCCACGAGCGCGAGCTCCACCGTCCCGTCGGCTGTCATCGTCGACTGGATCTGCTGTGCCATCGGTCGTGCTCCTGGTTCGGTGTCGGTCCGTTGGTCACTCTGACAGGTGGCACGACGCAGGGCGGTGTGGGGACCATCGGTCTACGGTCCGGGCCATGGCTGCGCTCGACGTCCTGTTCGTCAACGGGACGGTCGAGACGGTGACCGGTGGAACGCTCGAGGCGGTCGGCGTCGCCGACGGCCGGATCGGGTTCGTGGGGACGACGGACGATGCCCGTGACCACCGGGCGAGTGACGTGGTCGACCTTCGCGGTTCCGCGCTGCTGCCGGGGCTGATCGAACCCCATTCGCATCCCGACCTCTGCGGGCAGATGTACTCGTGGGTGGACGTCTCCGGCTTCACCCATGCCCGCGTCGACGGTGTCGAAGGGGCACTGCGGGACGCGGTCGCATCGACGGCGCCGGGGGAGTGGATCTTCGCGTTCGGCCTCGATCCCATGCTCACCAGCGACATCGGGACCTGGGGCCGCGATCGGCTCGATGCGATGGCGCCCGACCATCCGGTGGTCGTGATGATCCAGTCCATGCACACGCTCTTCGTCAACTCGACGGCGCTCGCCGCTGCGGGGGTCGACGAGGACACACCGGATCCGCCCCACGGTGGCCGCTTCGTCAAGGACGCATCGGGTCGGCTCACCGGCAAGATCGAGGAGCAGCCGGCCATGGGGCCCTTCGTCGTCCACGGCCTGCCGGACGAGGACGCCGTGATCTCGCTGATCGCCGAACAGTACGAGCGGTACGCCGCCGTGGGCATCACGACCGTGGGGATGGCGGGCGCGTTCGTGGCGAGCGATGCGCCGTTCCTCACCCTGGCCGACGATCCGACGACGCCGCTCCGGCTGGTGTCCTATGCCCGGCACGAGCATGCACTGCGCGTGGGTCGGCTCCCGGCGCATGACCACGACCGCTACCGGGTTGCCGGCGTGAAGCTCTGGTACGACGGATCGCCCTACACGGGGACGATGCTGCTCGACGAGCCGTACCTCGAGTCCGACCTGTGCTGTTGCACGCTCGGCATCGAACCCGGTACCACTGGTCAGGCCAACTTCACGCCGGACGAATTGACCGACGCCCTCCAGACACTCCGGTCCGACGGGTGGCAGGTGCTGACCCATGCCCAGGGCGACCGGGCATGCCGGGAGATCGTGGATCTCTACGGCTCGGTGATCGACCGATCGGACCATCGTTGGCGCATCGAGCACTGCGCGCTCATCACCGACGCCGATCTCCGCCGCGCCGCGGGCATCGGTGTCTCGCCCAGCTTCCACGTCGACCACGTCCGCTGGTACGGCCCCGAGTTGGCGTCGTCGATCATCGGGGAGGAACGGGCGGAGGGGCTCATGCCGGTCCGATCCGCGCTCGACGCCGGGCATCGGGTGAGCCTCCACGCCGACTCGCCGATGTATCCACCCGGCCCGCTCCGCCTCGCCGCCACCGCCGTCACCCGGCGCACACGACTGGGCACCACGATCGCCGACCACCAGGCCATCAGCGCGCTCGAGGCGCTGCGGGCGATCACGATCGACGCCGCCTGGCAGCTCGGCATGGACGACGAGGTCGGCTCGATCGAGGTGGGCAAGCGCGCCGACTTCACCGTGGTCGATCGGTCTCCGCTGCGGGTCGAGGCGGCCGACCTCGATCATCTCGAGGTCGGTTCGACCTGGCTGTCGGGCGTCAAGGCCAGCGGCTGAAAGTCGATCTCGGCGCGCTCGCTGGTCGTCGGCGCCGTGGTCTACTGCAGCCTGCGGGCGGGAATAAGCCAGCGGTGGAACTCTCCGGCGCGTTGCGGGACCAGTGCCCGAAGCACATGGTGCACGGGCCGTGCGGCGGCGTCACCGTCGACGGAAATTGCGAGGTCCCCGGGATCCCGTGTCCGTTCACCTCGGTGGTGCGGGACGACGACGGCCGACATCGGGCTGGCGGACCAGCGATCCGTTGGTTGGCCGACCTCCGGCTCCGGAGCGGGCGGCTGGGGGAGATCGCCGCGGCGTCGGCGCGCGTCGTCGGCGTGATCGATGCCGTGTTGCTCGGCGAACACCTCGACGACCGCGAACTCTCCCAACCCGAGGTCGCCCGCTGGGCGAGGGACCATCTCGCGGTCGATGCCATCGTGACGCTGACCGCTCGGGATCGTGACCGTGCCGCCCTCTCGGCCGACGTCGACGCCGTCGTCGATGCCCGGCCGTTCGGCGTCCACGCGGTCACCGGCGATCATCCCGCGGCCCGTTTCGGTCCTGGCGCGTCGGCGACGTTCGAGTTCGACTCCTTCGACATCGTCCGAGCGGCCCGCGCCGCGCTCGACGACCGCGGGCATCGGGCCGTGGTCACCGTGGCCGAGGCTCCGGCGTCACCCCCGGTCGACCAGCGATGGTTGCGCGCCGTGGACAAGATCTCGGCCGGCGCCGATGTGGTCATCTGCAACCACGCCGGTGACGGAGGTGGACTCGGCCGCATCGCGTCGGTGCTCGAGGGCGCTCAGGTGATCGCACCGGTCGCGTTGCTGACCGAGCCGGAGGACGTGGCCCGGCTGGCACAGTTCCCCGGGCTCCATCTGCACGCCGCCGATGTGCAGCGCGTCCTCGCTGCGCCGGCTGAGGACGCCGTTGCCACCGGCGTCGAGGTCGCCGTGGCTCGGTCGGCCGAGGCGTTGGCGACTCCGGGCGTCACCGGGATCAACCTTTCGGGCGTGGGTGCCGAGGACGAGTTCGAGCGCGCCGACCTGCTCATCGAGATCGTCGAGCGGACCGAGGCGCTCGTTGGCGCCCAAGGACGAGCGGACGAGCGATGATCCGTCGAGATCCTGAACTGATCGCGGCCATCGGGCCCCGCGTCCGCAAGTCGCCGTACTTCGACCGGACCGTCGCGGCTGGCCTGGTTGCGGTGTCGTCGTACAACCACATGTGGCTGCCGATGAGCTACGGCGACCCGGAGGCGGAGTACGAGCGGTTGGTCTCGGGGGTCTCGATGTGGGACGTCGCCGCCCAGCGCCACATCGAGGTCGCCGGGTCCGGAGCCGACCGTTTCGTCGACCACGTGACGGCCGTCCCCACGTCGGACGTCGAGCCACGGACAGCCACCTACGCGCCGATGGTCGACTTCCAGGGTCAGCTGATCAACGATCCGATCCTCGTCAACCGTGGCGACGGTTCGTGGCGGTTCTCGATCGCCGACGGCGACATCGGCCTGTGGCTCCGCGCGCTGGCACACGGCGACGATGTCGACGTGACGGTCCGCGAGTTGGACACCGCCACGCTCGCGGTCCAAGGGCCACGCGCCGGCGAGGTCGCGGCGGCGTTGGGACTCGACGAGTTCGGTGACCTCGACGAGATGGAACACGTGGCGACCGAGGTCGATGGCGACATCCACGTGCTCCTGAGCCGCAGCGGCTGGAGCGCCCAGGGAGGCTTCGAGCTGTTCCTCGACGATGCCAGCCGGGCCGTCGACCTCTGGGACGCGGTGGCCGAAGCGGGGCGTCCCCTCGACATCGGTCCGGGCGCGCCGAATGCCACCGAGCGGATCGAGAACGTGCTCCTCTCCTACGGCACCGACACCGGCTACGACGCCGACCCCTTCGAGCTCGGCCTCGACGACCTGATCGATCTCGACGGCGACCCGTTTGTCGGCCGCGACGCACTGCGGGAGGTCGCCCAGCGAGGACCGGCGCGCCGACTCATCGGCTGCGTCATCGATGGTGACCCGATCGACGTCCTGTCGCACCCCGTGCCGGTCGTCCCGACGGGCTCGGACGTGGACGACCCGGTCGGCCAGCTCCGCTCGGCCACCGACTCCCGGAGGTTCGGGCGGAACATCGGCTTGTGCCTCGTTCGGTCCGGCCTGGAGCCGGGCGACACCCTTGCCGCCGTCCTCCCGGAAGGAGTCAGGAGCATCGAGCTGGTCGACCTGCCCTTCGAACTCGACTCGCAGTGACCGCGAGCGTCGTCACGGAGCGAGCAGGCTGGTCTCGCTGTTCGACCACGAGTCGAGCAGGTGCTCGGCGAATCGGCGTTCGACCGCCATCGTGATCTCCGCTCCCCACACGGCCAGCGTGGCCTGCTCGGGGTTCTCGGCGACGTACGCGTCGACGAGTTGTGCTCTCGCCAGCGGCCCATGGTGCTCGTCGGCCTCGACGTGGACGTCGTAGAACTCGCAGGCCGAGGTCGGAGCGCCGATCGCCCGCATCGCGCGCGCGTACCGGCCCATGGGCGTCACGGAGGTCATCTCGAAGAGCGCGAGGTGTCCGAGCAGTGCAGGAAGAAGACGGCGGTGGAGCGCGAGGTGGGTGATCAGGTTGGTGGTCGCCAGCGTCGTGCCGGGGAGCAGATGGAGGTGGTGGCCGTACGTGTCGTCGAGTCCGAGGCCGCGCATGGTGGCCGCGAAGAGTTCCGCATGCGCCCGACCCGGAATGCCCTCGCCGTACTCGTCCATCTGGATCTCGACGAACGCCGCCTTCGCCGCGCCGCCCAGGCGCGGCAGCGCGAACGTGTGCGGATCCGCCTCCTTGAGCTGGTACGCCGATCGGTGGATCGCGAACTCGCGCAGGAGGTGCGGTGAGGCGTGGTCGAGGATGTAGCCGGACAGTGACGGACCCTCGAACTCGCTGATGCATCGCTCGATCGCCGCACCTGCCGCTCCGTCCTCGACCGGGCGGAGGGCAACCAGCTCGCGCAGCGCCGATTCGAATCGGCCGGCGAGCCGGTGCCACCAGCCCACGACCGATGGGTGCCACTCGGCATCGGGATGGACCCCGTGGAAACTGCGGAAGTGCAGCTCGTGCAGCACGTAGAGCGACCGTTGGAAGTCGAGATCGCCGATCGGATCGTCGACATCGAGCGCCACGATCTCCGCCACGTCCGGCTGGAGTCGAGTGTCGGTGAGGACACGGGTCGTGAAGTCGCTGAGCGGGCCGATCGGCGTGGGGAGCATCGGGGCACGGGGAGCGCCCGTCTCGCCGGCGAGCGGTGATTCGTGGACGTTGCTCATCGTGGTTCCTCACGGCAGAGAGGGAAGAAGGCCCGACGGTTTCGTCGGCTCATGTTCCCTATCCACCGCCGATGGAGTCGATCACTCCCAGCTGAGAATCACCCGTGCGGGTGACGCAACCGGGCCCGTCGATCGCGGCATCGACGCGGCCTCGAAAGAGTCTGCGCGGGCCCGCCCGTGGCGGAACGGGCGGATCCCGCGACTCGGGACACTCGGGACCCTGGCGGAGGGCCCCGACCCCCTGTCGCAAACGTTACGGCAGTCGACGCAGCGTGACCAGGGTCAAAGTCCTGAGCGAAAATCGCTACAGAACAGCGATCGCCAGGCCGACACAGATCTCGTTGGCCGTCGTCCGAGGGGCGGACCTCGGACGATGGCCATCGTTCGGTTGCAACTGACGCCGACAATGGGATACTCGCGGGGAACATGTGCGGATTGGCGTGTGTTCCCAGAGTGTTGTCGAGTGAGGAGTCGCCCTGTGGTTGCTCACCGTTCTCATCATCAGCCCACGAGCCAGCGTGCCCCCGACGGCACCGTTGCGTCCCTGTTGGAACCGGTTGCGGTGCGTCTGCTCGGTGACCCCCTGCCGGTCCAGATCGAGTGTTGGGACGGCAGCTCCATCGGACCGAGCGAGGCAACGGCAACGTTGCGTATCGAGAGCCCGGACGCGATACGTCGGATGCTCTGGTCACGAGGTGATCTCGGTGTCGCGCGGGCGTTCGTCGCGGGCGAGATCGACACCGATGATGACATCGTCGAGGTCCTCCGGATCCTCAGCGACGCCAGCTCGACCGGCGAGGTGTCCAACGCATCCGTTGCCGCGACGCTGCGGGCCGCCGCGCGAATCGGAGCCATAGGCGCTCCGCCACCCGTGCCCGCCATCGAGCGACGCCCCCGCCGGGGTCGGGTACACACGCAACGGTCAGATGCCGGAGCCGTCAGCCACCACTACGACGTCTCGAACGCGTTCTACGAACTGGTCCTGGGTGCGTCGATGACCTACTCGTGCGCCCGGTTCGTGCGCGAGGACGACGATCTGGCGACCGCGCAGGCCGCGAAGCACGAACACATCTGTCGCAAGCTCGGGCTGCCCGATGCCCCGGGGTCACGCCTGCTCGATGTGGGCTGCGGATGGGGGTCGATGGCCATCCACGCCGCCACCCTCCACGACGCCAGTGTCGTGGGTGTGACCGTGTCCCGCCAGCAGGCCGAGCTCGCCCGCGAACGGATCGAGGCCGCCGGCGTCGCCGATCAGGTGGAGATCCGTCTCCAGGACTACCGCGACCTCCACGGCGAGACGTTCGACGCCATCTCGTCGGTCGGCATGATGGAACACGTCGGTGCCCGCCGCCTCCCCCAGTACTTCGAGTCGCTCCGCACCATGCTCCGACCGCACGGGCGACTGCTGAACCACGCCATCTCCTCGGTCGGATCGTCCCAACTCGACCCCGACACGTTCATCTACCGCTACATCTTCCCCGACGGCGAGCTCATCGACGTGGCCGACGTGCTGCGGGCGATGGAGGACGCAGGCTTCGAGATCCGCGACGTGGAGTCGCTGCGCGAGCACTACGCCCAGACGCTCCGGGCATGGTTGGTCAACCTCGACCGGCACTGGGTCCGGGCGGTCGACGAGGTGGGCGAGCCGCGGGCGCGGGCGTGGAAGCTGTACATGGCCGGCTCGGTCGTCGGATTCGACGACGGTGGCAACAACATCCACCAGGTTCTCGGCGTGGCCCCCGACGATGCCGGCGCCAGCGGCATGCCGCGCGTCAGGCCGGCGTGACCGGTTCCGCAGTGCTCTTCGATGACCGCCGAGATGCGGGTCGCCAGCTGGCGGCAGCCTTCGGCCAACGGCACCTGCGATCGCCCCTCGTCCTGGCGCTGCCGCGCGGCGGTGTGCCCGTGGCTGCCGTTGTCGCCGACGAACTCGACGCGCCGCTCGATGTCGTCGTCGCTCGCAAGATCGGCGCGCCCGGCCAACCGGAGTTCGGGATCGGGGCGGTCGCCGAAGGATCGGATCGGATGGTGCTCGCCGACCAGGCCGGCGACTTCGACCTCTCCGACCGGGAGCTGACCCGGCTCGCCGCGAAGGAGCACGTGGAGGTCGAGCGGCGGGTCGACCGGTATCGAGACGGCCAGCCGCTCCCGGACGTCGACGGCCGCAGCGTCATCGTCGTCGACGACGGCGTGGCCACCGGCGTGACTGCGGAAGCGGCCATTCGCTCGCTCGCGTGCCGGGCACCATTCGAGATCATCCTCGCCGTACCGGTCTGCGCACCCGAAGCCGCCCGAACCCTGGGCGAGATCGCCGAGATCGTGTCCCTCCACCAGCCGTCGCATTTCGAGGCGGTCGGGCGTTGGTACCGGGACTTCGCCCAGGTGACCGATGACGAGGTCGTCGACCTCCTCGGGCGGACCTCGACTGCGACGTTCACCTGACCCCGCATCAGCGCGCGTCCGATCGCAGACCGTCGACGACACCGGCAGGAGCACGAATCCCATCGGCGAAACCGAGCGGATGCGTGGCAGCCTGGCCCGATGGGAGCGTTGGCGCGAGCACGGGTCGACGAGTTCCTCGCGCTGCTCCGCCACGAGCCGGACGGTGACCGCCTCGTCGGTCAGACCCCCGACTGGGAGGGCCAACCGGTGTTCGGGGGCATCGGCCTGGCGATGACGACGAGCGCGGCGTGCACCGCTGCGCCGCCCGGGAGCCGGCTGCACTCGTTGCATGCCCATTTCCTCCGCCCGGTGTGGAGCAGCCGGGATGTCTTCTTCGAGACCGAGGACGTCAAGGTCGGCCGCGCCTTCCACGTGCTGCGGGTGACCGCGTCGCAGGACGACAAGCCGGGGATCGTCATGACGTGCTCGTTCACCGCCGACGCCGAGGGTCCCGAGTACGACGTGTCAGGCATCCCGGAGGGCGTGCCGCTTCCCGACGACGTGCGAGCACCGCCCGAGGATCCCGACGACCTGCATCCGTGGGACGAACGGTGGCTCGGCCCGACGCCCGTCCGCTCCGACGGGACCTACGAGGCGACCCACCGTCACTGGTTCCGTCTGCCCGTGCGACTCGCCGACGACCCGCACCTGCACGCCTCGCTGTTCGCCTACGCCACCGACTGGACCGGCACCGGCGGCCGACCCCTCTCGCTCGACGGCGACATCACTGGCATGATCAGCCTCGACCACGCCGCCTGGTTCCACCGCCCCTCCCGGGCCGACGAGTGGCACCTCCAGGACGTGCACAGCGTCGTCAACGCCGGCGGTCGCGGGACGCTCCGGGGTGTGATCCGCAACCAGCAGGGGCAGGTCGTGGCATCGATGGCCCAGGAGATGTTGTTCCGCTAGCGCTGGGCGCAGGCGGCCTCGAAGCGGGGGACCACACCGGCCCATCCGGCCTGGTTCCGGGTCCGACGTTCCTGCGCCACGGCACCGAGTCGCTCCCAGCCGCGATGCTCGAGCCGGACGAGCGTGCCGCTTCCCCCCTCGATGAAGCTGAGCTCGACCTCGGTGGCGTCGCTCCGGTCGAACACCAGGTGCCAGAGGTAGACGAGTCGGTCGGGTGGATCCCACGTGATGATCTCGCCCCAGTCGTGCTCGTTGCCGTCCGGGGTCCGTTCGAAGATGCGGCCCCCACCGTGGGGCTCGAACACGACGTCGAGGTCGGGGTCGGTGGAGACCGAGTGCGAGGGCGGCCACCAAGTGGGCCCGTCGTGTGTCCACACCCGGAAGGCGTGGTCGGGCGTGCAGGCGACCTCGAACTCGACGACGATCGGATCCATCACGTGCGTCCTCGTTTCTCGTTCGGTTTCGTGTTCTCGGCCGCCAGGGTGAAACGACGGGCGGCGTCGCCCCACACCGTCTCGAGGTAGGCGCGCACCGCATCGAGCCCCTCCTCGTGGAGTCGGTACAGCCGGCGTGTCCCCTCCGCCCGGTCGTTCACCAGGCCCGCCTCCCGCAGCACCCGGAGGTGGCGCGAGACGGCCGGCCGGCTGATCGGCAGCTGGTCGGCGAGCTCGCGTACCGAACACTCCTGCTCGGCCAGCATCGCCAGCAGGGCGCGGCGCTGCGGGTCGCCCAGGGCGTCGAAGGGATCGCGGTGGTCCTCGGCAGCGGCCATTGTCTCATCGTAACTCCACTGTTACGGTAACTGTGGAGTTACCAAGTTGTCTTCATGGAGGAACGCAATGCGCAAGGTCGTGCAGTACCGGACCAGACCTGATCGAGGTGACGAGAACCAGGCGCTCATCGAGAAGGTGTTCGTCGAGCTCGACGCGACCCGGCCCGTGGGGCTGCGGTACGCCACGTTGCGGATGGACGACGGCGTGTCGTTCCTCCACATCGCCGAGATCGACACCGCCGACGGGTCGAATCCGCTCGGCGACGTCGGCGCCTTCGCCGAGTTCCAACAAGAGTTGGCTGATCGGTGCGAGGTCCAACCGAATGCGGTCGACGCCACCATCGTCGGCAACTACGAACTGCTGGGCGGGTGACGGCGATGCGCTACGAAGCGACCACCACCATCGACGCCAGCCCCGACGAGGTGTGGAAGGTCCTCGCCAACGGGCCCGGCTGGGCGAACTGGGACTCCAGCGTGATCAGCGTCGACGGCGAACTCGTCGAGGGCAACAAGATCGCGCTCACGTCCGAGGTGAACCCGAAACGGGCGTTCAACCTGAAGGTGAGCAACGTCGAGCCGGCAAAGCATCTCGAGTTCTCGCAGGGTATGCCCTTGGGCCTGTTCACTGGTCGGCGGACCTACGACCTCACGGCCGAGGGTGCCGGCACCAGGTTCACCATGTGCGAGGAGTACTCGGGGCCGCTGGCGGGGATGATCACCAAGTCGATCCCCGACCTGCAGCCGTCGTTCGACAAGTTCGCCGCCGGCCTGAAGGCCGAGGTCGAGTCGGGCTGAGTCGGGTCGCCGTACGGCGCGCGGCGGTGCTCCGCATGCGTTCCCGGGCGGTGGTATTCCGGACGGTGTCGTGGTGCGCGGATGAGATCATGGCCACATGGCGGTCGCTGACGTTTCGGAGTCGGACGTCGCCGAGTTCTTGTCGTCGTATCACGGTGCCCAGGTACGCGAGTTGGGGTTGCTCCGCGGCGGGTTCTGGTCGGCGGCCTATGGCTACGCCGTGGACGACCGCGAACTCGTGGTCCGGTTCGGGCGGGACGGCACCGGCTTCGAGATGGA
>JBBKVY010000223.1:0-6034 GCA_037968675.1 Acidimicrobiales bacterium
AGCGTGCACTCGCTCACGGCGCCGAACTGGTTCACGAGGCCAGAGACGAACCGTGGGGGCGGACATCCCGCTATCGCGACTTCGACGGCAACGTCGTGAGCTTCACAACCCGCGCCTGATGCCGAGCCCTGTCGAGGGTCTGGTCGGCAACGTTCGGCGGCGCGCACGCTCGATCGCAAGAATCGACGAGTCTGGACGTCTACGGACGTCAGTGGAATCGGCGCGGGAGTTACCTCGGGAGTAACGCACTTCTTTGCGCCAAGAAACGATCGCGAAACGCCTGGTCAGCGACTTGCGCGACCTGGAGTGTCACCCGATTTGGAGCGGGGTTCGATTCCCGATTTCGCCGGTCAGATCACCGGGTCGTCGAGCCTTCTTCTGGCCTGTTTGCCCAGGTCAGAGGCCATATGTGTGCGCGAGTCGCGCAGCCGGGTGGGGTTCGATTCCCGGCGATCGTGGAGCTGGGGGAAATCGAACCCGGGCGTTGTGACGGCCGCGCTTGCCCTGGTCACAGCGTTTTCATGGCGCCAGATTGGGCCGGTGGGAGTTACCGCGGGAGTTACCGTCCTCCGCGTGTACCCACGCGCGCTCGAGATGTAGGCCACGGACGGCGGTGGACATCAGCGGACGACTGTGGACGGGTGCGCGATCTCAGCCTGCGTTCGGGTTCGTCCATGGACGTCCACAGACGTCCGATTGGCCACATGCCTGCCGTCGGCGGCTACCTCACCCGTCAGGTCAGCTGCTGTTCGACGCCGGGCTGGGCGGCGGTCACGTCGTCGGCCTTCGCTGGGTGCTGCGCGTTCGTTGGCCCAGGGCGACGAGGAGTTCGCCGACGGAGTGTTCGTGTTCGACGGGGTGGCGGAGGGGGAGATCGGTGTTTATCTGGTAGCGGTTGCGCCGTCCGATCTTGTCTCGGGTGACGTAACCGGCCTCGACGAGGTCGGCGACGATGCTCTGGGCTGCGCGCTCGGTGATGCCGACCTTGTCGGCGATGTCGCGTCCCCGGATCTCTGCGTCCTCGGCGATGCAGACGAGGACGTGGCCGTGGTTGCTCAGAAACGTCCACGTGGATGTCGTGTTGTCGCTCAATCTGCTCCCTTCCCTTGGCCCGTTTCCGAGCCTATCCGGTGAGATCCGTCTGATTCACGATTCAGAGTTCGTGAATTGAGTAACGTATGTTCTGGATGCGCCGGAACGAACCGGGCACGACGGAAGGAGCCGAGTGGGATGACGTTGTTGGCTGGTAAGCGGATTCTGGTGACGGGGATCGCCCGGACGGACAGCATTGCGTTCGCGGTCGCTGACCGGGCGATGGAACTGGGTGCGGAAGTTGCGCTGGCCGCGTTTCCCCGCGATCTCGAGGGCGCCGCTGAGGCCGCTGGTGAGTTGTCGAGCGAGCCGGCCTGCCTGCTCGCGGCGGATGTCACCAGCACAGTCGATTTGGCTCAGCTGGAGACTGTGCTGCGATCTGAGGTCGGACATCTCGACGCGGCCCTCCACGCGGTCGCGTTCGCGCCGGCTGATGCGCTCGGGGGTGTCCTCGACGTTCCGGCTGCCGCAGTGGAGATGGCTTTCCGGACGAGCACCCACTCCTACGCCTCAGTCGCGGGAGTCCTCCAACGCCTCGCCTCGCCGCGGGGTGCCAGCCTCGTTGGTCTCGACTTCGACAGCAGCCGGGCGTGGCCGGTCTACAACTGGATGGGTCCGTGCAAGGCCGCTCTGCGGTCGCTCAACCAGTACCTGGCCCGCGATCTCGGCCCGCACGGGATCCGGACGAACCTCGTCGCAGCGGGCCCCTTGCTCACGCGCGCTGCCGGCGGCATCCCGGACTTCGATCAACTCCTTCACACGTGGGCGAGCCGGGCGCCGCTGCACTGGGACCCCTGCGACCCCGCCCCCGTCGCGGACGCAGTTTGCTTCCTGTTCTCCGATCTCGCACGGGCGATCTCGGGTGAGGTGCTCCATGTGGACGGCGGCGCCCACGCGATCGCAGCGGGCTTCGTGGAAGACCTCGGGGCCTGAGCGGTGCTCGACGTCGCCTTCACAAACCTCACCTCGCCTGCGGTTGTTGCGTTCGCGATCGGCGTGCTGGCCGCAACGTGGGGCACGAGCTTGCGGCTGCCACCGCAGATCGGCACTCTGCTGTCGACCTATCTGCTGGTCGCGATCGGCTTGAAGGGGGGTATCGCCCTCCGACAAACACCACCGTCGGACCTGTTCGCGCCGGCGCTGGCAACGATCGTGCTGGGTGTCGTGACGCCGCTGATCGCGTTCGCGGTACTTCGCCGCATGGGACGGTTCGGCGTGCCCGACGCCGCCGGTATCGCGGCCCACTACGGGTCGGTCTCGGTGGTGACCTTCACGGCAGCGAGCGCAGCGGCGGTGGCAGCCGGCATGAACCCGGAGAGCTACCTTCCGGCCCTGGTCGTGCTGCTCGAGGTGCCCGGCATCGCCATCGCGCTGCTCCTCGCCCAACGCGACACCGGCGGCGACATGGGCACCGCGCTCCGCGAGGTGGTCGCCGGAAAGAGCGTCGTCCTGCTCGCAGGTGGTGCGCTCATCGGTGCGGTGGCCAGCCCGACCTCGATCGCCGGGGTCGAGCCTCTCTTCATCGGCTTGTTCCCCGGGCTCCTCACCCTGTTCCTGCTCGACCTGGGAGCGATGACGGGCGAGCGGCTGGCCGACGTCCGCAAGGCCGGCACGTTCCTCATCGGCTTTGCGATGGTGATCCCGATCGCGTTCGGAGCTCTCGGGCTCGTGGCCGGTGCCGCCGCCGGTCTCTCTCCCGGCGGCACTGCGGTGCTTGCGGTGATGGCGGCCAGCGCTTCCTACATTGCCGCCCCGGCGGCGGTGTCCATCGCGCTTCCGGGAGCCAACCCTGCGCTCGGTCTCGCGGGTGCGCTCGGGGTGACGTTCCCGTTCAATCTCGTCGTCGGGATCCCACTGTTCCTGGCTGCCAGTCGGGCGCTCGGGTGAGCCGCCCCGTGGTCGGCATCGTCGGCGGTGGGCAACTTGCCCGCATGACCACGCAGGCCGCCATCTCCCTTGCGGTCGACACCCGTGTGCTCGCCGGCGACGCATCTGACCCCGCGTGCTTTGCCGCGCACCGTGTCGAGATCGGCGACCCGGACTCGATCGACGTGCTCGAGCGATTCGGCAGAGGGTGCGACGTCGTCACCTTCGACCACGAACGCGTCGCCCCGGACCTGGTCGCTGAACTCGAGACTGCCGGTCACACGGTCCGCCCAGGAAGCGCGACACTGCGATTCGCCGACAAGGCGTACCAGCGCCAACGCCTCTCCGAGGCCGGATTCCCCGTTCCCGAGTTCACCATCGCGACCACCACAGCACAGATCGAGGCCTTCGCCCGACGGCGCGGCTGGCCCGTGGTCGCCAAGTCCGCTTCGGGCGGCTACGACGGCCGCGGCGTGTTCATCCTCGACGGGGCGGGTGCAGCGCAAGCGGTCGTGGACGACCTTGGTGATGGAGTGTTGGTCGTGGAACCGCTGCTCGAGATCGAGCGTGAGATCGCGGTGGTCATCGTCCGGCGACCGGGCGGCGAGACGGTCACGTATCCCGTCATCGAGACGGTGCAGCGTGACGGGATCTGTGTCGAGACGCTCACTCCCGCCACCATCGACACGGCCACAGGAACCGCGGCCACCGAGCTCGCATGCGACATCGCGCACACGGTCGGCGCGGTCGGGATCCTCGCTGTCGAGCTCTTCGTCACCCCCGCTGGTCTGGTCCTCAACGAGCTGGCACCGCGCCCGCACAACAGCGGACACTGGACGATCGAAGGTGCCGCGACCTCGCAGTTCGCGAACCACATCCGCAGCATCCTCGACTGGCCCCTGGGCGAGACCGAACTGACCGCACCGGCCGTTGCCATGGTCAACGTGCTCGGCAACGCCGTGCACGGTGACCCCATCGACCGCCTCCCCGCCGCACTCGAGGTCAAGGGGGCCAGCGTCCACCTCTACGCCAAGGCAATGCGTGACGGGCGCAAGCTCGGCCACGTCACCGCACTCGGACCCGACCCCGCCACTGCCCTCACCCGCGCTCGGCGCGCCGCCGAGATGCTCGGCAGCCCAACACCCGCCGCCATCAGCCCCACCACCGACGGAGCAAGACCATGACCGACCAGAATTCCTCGTCCGCGCCAGTGGCAATCGTGATGGGCAGCACCAGCGACTTGCCCATCATGCGCGGCGCCTCCGACACACTCACCGAACTCGGCATCACCTCGATTGTCCGAGTCCTGTCGGCACACCGCACCCCCCACGACATGGTGGCCTTCGGCGCCGACGCCGTCGCGGCAGGGTTCAAGGTCATCATCGCCGGTGCCGGCGGAGCCGCCCACCTCCCGGGCATGCTCGCGGCCACCACCACACTGCCGGTCATCGGTGTCCCCGTTGGACTGAAACACCTCGACGGCATCGACTCGCTCCTCTCGATCGTCCAGATGCCCACCGGCGTGCCCGTGGCAACCGTGGCCATCGACGGTGCTCGCAACGCCGCGCACCTCGCAGCCCGGATCCTCGCCTTGTCGGACCGAGCCGTCGCAGAACGCGTTGCCCAACACCAAGCCGAAATCGCGGACACCAGCCGAACCTCGAACCAGGACCTCCAACGAGCACTGGCTGCGCCGACCTGACAACCCGAGGGTCAGCCGTGCTCGGTGACGCCGAAACGCCGCGCCGGGACGGTCGCTTCGATCGGTTTCTTGCCGATGGTTGTCTACCTCTGGGCCGCACTGGTGGCACGTGCGCTGTACTGTCTGCGTAGGGATTGCGGAACAGCGCAGGTTCTCGAGATCTTCTTCAGAGTCGCTGTTCGATCCGAGGGGGACGTCTTGACACACCACTGCCCATTCTGTGAACTTATCTACGCATCACGACCCGAGGTTGAGGCGCACGTTCGACAGGATCACTCCGAGCGCGGTTCTGTCGACGAAGCGGCTACGGAGCCGGTGTCTCCGGTTGAAGAAGTGGCGGAAGAACCTGAGCCGGCGAAGGTGAAGCGAAAGTGGTGGAAGCGCCGGTAGATCCCGGAAGCGCGATGTCGAGGATCAGCCGTGCTCGGTGACGCCAAATCGCCGCGCCCTGACGGCTAGTTCGAGCAAGAAGCGACCGTCGGCGTCGGTGGGGGAGTCCCCGAATCGACGACCGAGCGTCTCTCCGTCGGCGGGGTGGCCCGCATTGAGCATGTTCGTGAGCTGACCCGGCTCGACCTCACCGGCGAGATCCACGGCGTCGCAGCCGTCGCCCCACCAGTAGCCGGGAGGCTCATCCTCATCGACGTAGTAGCCGACGGCACGACCCCCGCCCCTCGGACCCCCGTGACCGGTCGGTGCGACCCTCGAGGTAGTTCACGACGGCGCCGACCGTTGCCGCAGTCGCCTTGATCGTCGTCGCCCGCATCATCGGAGCGTTCTGCTTCCGGCGAATGCACTCGTCTGTCGATCTCCTCCCATACCTACACAAGGCCGTTTCGCCCGACAATTTCACGCGACGAATTGCGCGCTTGGGAGCGAGGTCTGGCCTTGACCCGCCGTTGCTATGTAGTCGACGAGATCCGCAGACGATGAATCGAACATACGTTTGATTTCCCAGGCATGTGATCTACGATGGTCTCGTGCTCGATGCCCGTGAGATCGCCTCGTTGTTCTAGCTCGCCGTGGTGGTGATCGGGATCCTCGCGACGGATCGCGAGCGCCGTGTCGTCGGCGGGATCGGATCGGTGTTCAAGACACTTCTCCATCCGAAAATGCTCGTGCCGCTGATCGCGTACGTCGCATGGCTCGGCGCGTGCGTTCTTGCCGCTCGACACGTTGGTCTCTGGAATGCGGAACTCACGAAGCCCACCCTCGTCTGGGCGACCTTCTCGGGTTTCGCGCTCTACTTCTCCTAAGCGCTTTCGAGGCGTTGTCCATGGACGTCCGTGCACGTCCGATCGACGTCAGGAGTCGCGCCGGAGCAGAAGTGCTCGGGGGTGTCCTGGTCGACCCTGATGGACGCGGCTGCTGGGC
>JBBKVY010000224.1:0-40460 GCA_037968675.1 Acidimicrobiales bacterium
TTCGACGACACGTTGCTGAACTGGATCAGGACCCACTCACCGCCGACCAGGATCGGCTCGGGATCGGTGTCGCCGAAGACCTCGATCTCGACACAGGTCTCCACCTCACCGGGAAGGAACGTGGCGGTACCACTGGCCGACGTGTAGTCGACGCCGGCGGTGCCGAGCCCGCCCCCGTCGGAGTCCACCGTGGTCCAGTCGACCGTGACCGGAGTCGGTGCCGGATTGCTGAGGGTGACCGGCACGCAAGCGATCTGGGATCCCGCATCACCCTCCGGTCGCACGAGGACTCCGGGCGTGAACTCCGGCCGATCGTCCTCACCGATGACCAGCACACCGAACCCGAAGAGGCCACCGGTTCCCTGGATCGCATTCGACGACACGTTGCTGAACTGGATCAGGACCCACTCACCGCCGATCACGACGTGTTCGGAATCGGCGTCGCCGAAGACGTCGATCTCGAGGCACGTCTCCACCTCACCGGGTGAGAATGTTGCGGTGCCGCTGGCCGAGGTGTAGTCGACGCCGGCCGTTCCGAGCCCGTTTCTTGCGAGGTCGAACGTGGTCCAATCGATGGTGACCGGCCCCGATGCCGGCTTGTCCAGCCGGACCGGCACGCAGGCGATCTGGGAACCAGCGTCGCCCTCCGGTTGCACGAGGACGCCGGGCGTGACCACGGGACGATCGTCCGTCGGATCGCATGCGTCGCCGATTCCATCCTGATCGACATCGGCCTGATCCGGATTCGGGTCGACAGGACAGTTGTCAACGGCGTCCGGCACGCCGTCGCCGTCCTGATCGCCGCCCGCCGGCCTCGGTCGGATCTCGATCGCGATCGCCGCCCAGTCGACTGTCCCGGACATGGAACCGGCAACGGCCACCGGACCTGGGGTCGCGGTCGGTCGATCGGCGACGGCGATACGGGCCGTGCTACCGGCGGTTCCCTGGCCCCGCTCGATCTGCTCGGTGAAACCCGCCCCCGCAGTGTGTGTGCGATTGCGAACCGCGACCGAGACCGAGACCAGCGACAATGTCGATGCCGAGGGGAGATCGAGCGAGTACGACGCTGAGTCGACGCCCCCCGAACAACCGCCGGACACCCCGTTGGTGTTGGATCGGGCGACGGAGCCGATGGGCGATGCAAGATCCACGCCGGAGTACTCCGCCACCACGATCACCGCATTCGACGGCGTGCCGGCGAACGACGCTGTCACGGTCGACGACGACGACGCCGTCGTGGACACGAACACCGACGTACCGGTCTGCGAACGTCCGCCGCACTGTTGGGCGACGGCGGACCACGTCCCGCCGAGGCCGACGATGCCGGTGACGGGCTGGTGGTCCTTGGCACTGACGGAGGCCACGTAGAGCCGGTCGGACACGAACGGCACCGGAACACTGGTCGAGACCGCCGGCGTCGCCGTCGAACCACCGTCGGTCAGCGCTTCGAGCGCGACCTGTGCGAGGCCGGCCGGAACACCGTCGCCGCTGAGGGGGACGATCACCTGGGACTCGTCGGGATCGTCGGAGGAGATGGTCAGATCAGCCGCATACGACTGTTCTGCCGTCGGTGAGAACTCGAGGTCGACCTCGACGGCAGTCCCCGGTTGCACCGTGAAACCGCCGCTTCCCGAGACCAAGGCGAACGACGAGGCGTCGGCGCCGCCGAGCGAGACCGACGAGACCGTCAGCGCGACATCACCGACGTTGGACACCGAGAGCGAGCCGGCAGCGGTGGTGTCGGTCTCGACCGGTCCGAACGAGACCGACGACGGCGTCACGAAGATGTCCGGGTCCGTACCCGTGGTCGCGTTCGGCACGGTGAACTCGTAGAGGAGGCCGTCACGGGGCGAACTTCCGTCGATGCCGCGGTCGACGGCCCACAGGCTCCGTCCGACACCCGTGCTGCTCGGCGCCCATGTGGCGCCCGCGAGATGGAACGGGTTGGCGGCAGAGAGATCGATGAACCGCTCCAGCGTGCCGTCGACGGCGTACTCGCCGGCGAGAGCACCCCGGTAGTCGACCACGGCCAGGGTGTCGCTCACGCTGTCGAAGGCGACGCCCTCGGGATCACGGATCCCGTCCAGCGACGTGTCGAAACTCGAGATGACGTCGTCACCGCCGCCGTCGAAGAGGCCATTGGGGCCGGGGGCGATGGTCCAGATCTCGGCATTGGAGCCGTCGGCCACGTGCAGCCACCCACGGAGGCTGTCATAGGTCAGACCCTCCGGATCCAACAAGCCGAACGACGTCGTGTCGAACGAGCTGACAAACGTGTCGTCGCCGGTTCCGGGCACGCCGTCGGATCCGACGAGCAACTGATTCACCACCTTGGCGTTGTCGTCGGTCGTGAAGTAGCGATCGCCGATGGAGTCGTAGGCGATACCGGTGGGTTCGTTGGAGAAACCCACCGTGGTGCCAGTGTTGGTCACCAACGGCGGATCGGTCGTCGCCAGTTGCCACAGGTTCGTGCCGTCGTAGTACGAGTACTCGTTGACCTCGGAATCAGCCATGACGAGTCGGTCGACGCCGGGCATCCAGGTGAGCCCGGCAGAGTCCGGGCTCGGCGGCGAGATGTCGTTGCCGGTGTCCAGGGTCTGGACGACCGTCGCCGCGTCGGTGTCGGCGGCGGCCGCCGCCGCGACCGTTCCGACGGACTCCGTGGTGAGCTCGACCACGGCCGGCGCCGATCCGGCGTCGGGCACCGACCCGTCGACCACGTACAAGCTCATGGTCCCGGGAGCATCGGTCTGATCGCCACTGGGAGCGACAGCGAGGTCGCGCAGTTCGTCGATTCCGGCTGCGGAGAGATCGAGGACTCGATCGACCTCGAGCGAGGCGTCGAGCACCACGACCTTCGATCCGACCGGGTCGCCGACGTACACCGAACCATCGACGTCGGCATCCACGCCCGAGGCAGGACCGTCGAGCACGCCCGCGAGGTCGACGGTGCGTGCGCCTTCGGGTCCGGTGACCAGCAGCTCCGTGCCGCTGATCTCATAGGCTGTTCCGTCCCCGGCCACCTCCACTCGCTCGTCGATCGCCGACTCGTCGTCGGTCGTCGTACCGAGATCGGCTTCGGCGACCGAGACCTCCCGGGCCGACTCGGGATCCGCCGCGTCGACCACCTGGAGTACGAGGCCGTCGTCAGATGCCGAGATGGTCAACGGATCGTCCACCCCGATGTCATCGAGTTCGAGGGTCCGGACCTGGTCCACCTCGACCACAGGAGGGCTGGGCTCGATCGCCCCGACCTGGGCGAGCGGTCCCGACACGATCACCGATGCGGAGAGCAGCGCCGAGACCGCGCCGATCGCCGCCGCGCGCTCACTCAGCCCGCCAATCGAGAAGGCACGTCGACGCTGGTCCATTTGTTCCCATCCCACTTCCGGGCCCGGAACACACCGGGACCATCGCCTCGAACCGTTTCTCCACCGGATTCCGATGTCCCCGCACGGACCCGTCGGAACCAGCCGGACCTTGGTCGAAGCGGAGCCCCGATGTCAACGGCGCCTCCGGACGATGTGCCATGTACCGGCCACAATCTTGGTCGAAGTCTCGTCAACACCTCTGGATACCTTCGCTACGGGCCATGGAAGCACGATCCGTAGCGACGCTCCAGACCGACGGGCTCCTCCTCGGAGGCCTCGCCACTCGGTCGCGCGTCTGTCGAACATCTCGGCGGATAGTGTCCGACGGTGGTCTTGCGGTCTTGGCGCAGTCTCCGCTCGCTCATTCCACGAGGTCGAGCGGCCGTGGTCGTCATCTCTTGGATTTCCTTGATCGCCTCGCTCGCCGAGGCATCGGTCCTCATCCTGGTCGTGAACACGGCCCTCTCCCTGACCGACGCCAGCAGCGACGCGGTCGATCTGTCGCTTCCCTGGGTCGGCAGACACCGGTTCTCGCCCACCGCTCTCCTGGTGATCGCGGCGATGGCCACGCTCGTGAGCCTCGCAGGACACGTGGCCGTCGCGAGCTTGTCGGCTCGGCTCAGCGCCGCCGTGTTGCGCCGCAGCCGCACGCGCGCCGCTGCTGCCTACGCCGGCGCGCTCTGGCATCGCCAGGCGGCCGAGAAGGAAGGTGGCGTACAGGTGACGGTCGCCACGCTCTGCCAACAGTCCGCGCAGCTGGCACTCCAATACGCCAGCATGGTCAGCGCGCTCACAGCACTCGTGGTGCTGCTCATCGCCGCAGCGTTCGTCGACGGCGCAGTGACTGCGATCGTGATCGTTTTCGGACTCGGTCTGTTTCTCGGTTTGCGACCGATCACCAGCGCGTCTCGCCGCCGGTCGCGACGGTTCGTGCTGTCCAACAACCACTTCTCCGAACAGGTCAGCGCCTGGGCCTCGATGGCGATGGATCTCCGTGTGTTCGGCACCGAACGGTCAGAGCTCCGACGTATCGACCAACTGAATCTCGACAACGCTCAGGACTTCCGGAAGTCGAAGTACTCCATCCACGTCGGCACCACGCTCTACAAGGACGTGGCGCTCATGTTCCTCGTCGCCGCCGTCGCCGCGCTCCATCTGCGGGGGAGTACGGACATCGCAGCGATCGGAGCTGTCGTCTTGTTGGTCGTCCGCTCGCTCAGCTACGCAACGCAAGTCCAGGCTTCCGTGCAGACGATCAGCGAGATCGCGCCGAGCCTGGACTCGATGCTCGAGCGCATCGAGTCGTTGGAGGCGGCATCGGAAGCATCCGGTCGACGAATGATCGAGACGATCGGCTCGATCTCGGTCCTCGACGCCAGCTACGACTACCCCGGGAACCGAGTCGGCGTCGCCGGACTCGACTTCGACCTCGACCCTGGTGATGCTCTGGGCGTCATCGGGCCATCGGGCAGCGGAAAGTCGACATTGGTCCAGATGCTGCTCGGGCTACGCCGACCGACCTCCGGAGCGATCGAGGTGAGCGAGATCCCCTACCAGGACATCGACCCGCGCTGTTGGGCGCGCTTGGTCTCGCTCGTCCCGCAGGAGCCGTTCCTGTTCGAAGCAACCATCACCGAGAACATCCAGTTCATGCGGGACTGGATCACCGTCGACCAAGTCCGACGAGCAGCAGAGGACGCCCACGTCCTCGACGACATCGAAGCGCTGCCCGACGGTTTCTCGACCCAGCTCGGCCCGCGCGGCTCTGGGCTCTCCGGTGGACAGAAACAGCGGGTTGCCATCGCGCGGGCGCTCGCGGGCGACCCGCAGTTGCTGGTCCTGGACGAACCCACGAGCGCCCTCGACGTGCGTTCCGAGGAGCTGCTGAAGCAGACCATCTCGGGCCTCAAGGGCAGCGTGACGTTGGTGATCATTGCGCACCGTCTGTCGACCCTGGAGGTCTGTGATCGAGTCCTCGTGCTCGACGCTGGCTCACCGCAGCTGATCGGACCGTTGGAAGAGGCACTCGTGGCCGCGAAGTTCTCGGGCGGGAGCGGCGCTCTGCTCGACATCGCCGAGTGACCTCGGGCGCCGGCGACGGCCGGCTCAGCGGCTCAGCTCCAGGTACCGGTCCGCGATCTCCGACACGGTGAACCCACGCCAACTCTCCGGGCTCGCGGGCGCGATCTCACCCGCCAGCCCGTCGGACATCGCCGCAGCCATCGCTCGGATGTCGCCAACGGGGACGAGTCTGCCGTGACGTCCCCCATCGAGGATCTCGTCCGGCCCCGCCGGGCAATCGGTCGAGATGACCGGGACGCCACACGACATGGCCTCGATGAGCGCGGTGGGCAGGCCCTCGTAGTCCGACGACAGGACAAAGAGCGACGCTCGGGCCAGGTAGCTGTAAGGATTCTCGACGAAACCCGGCATCGAGACGACACACTCGAGACCCAAGGTGCGGACCAGCGACTCAAGCGCCCCGCGCTCCGACCCGTCTCCCAGGATGATCAACCGGGCATCGTGTTCGTGTCGAACGTCGGCGAACGCTCGCAACAACAGGGCAAGGTTCTTCTTGGGGACGAAGCGACCGATCCCGATCACCACGGGGGGACCGTGCCCCGTCAGCCACGGGTGATCGACGGCGGACTGGGCGGCGACGTCGAAGTCTGCGGTCACGACCGGATTGAACACGACCTCGATGCGTGACCGATCAAGACCGGAGCTGGCGGCGAGGTCGTCGGCGACTCCTGTCGAGACCGCAACGATGACGTCGGCATCGGCGTAGAACCTTCGGACCAGGTGCGGGAGGAGTCGTGTCCGCCGGAGGAGCCCGTACCTGGAGACGTTCGACAACGTGTCGTGTTCCGAGATCAGGATCCGGGTCTGGACACGAGCCAGCCGACGAGCCCACAACGCCACGATGTTGGCATGGGTCATGACCGCGAGAAGCGCCTCGGGACGTTCTCGACGTAGGTAGCGAACCAGCCCAGGCAGACTCGCCAACACCCTCGACGATCGGAGGTCGACGAGGCGCACGTTGTCCGGCACTTCGAGGGCGTCGTCACCACCCACCGAACCCACCACGAGGTCGATCAGCAGACCGCGTCGGGCGAGCTCTCGGACGAGATTGATCGTGATGCGCTCAGCGCCACCACCACCGAGGGTCGGGACGAAGATGGCGAGGCGGGCCGTGGAGTTCTCAGTCATGATCGAGCCTGCGAGCGAGTGGATCGCGCGGCCGATCGACGCTCTGGAGAACGTCCGAGGCGACCTGTTCCGCCGACCATTGGCTGGTGTCGTAGCGTCGGAGGTCGGTGGCTCCAGCAGCGACCACGGCGTCGATGACCGACACGAAGGATTCACGATACTGGTCGAGGTATGCGAACGCGACGTCCTCTGGCTGCTCCCTCACCTCGTGTGGCTGACTCCGCTCTCGCAACCTCCTCCACAGGACGTCGTTGGGAGCATCGAGCCATACGATGACGTCGAGCGACCCGGCCCACTGAAGGATCCTCGACCTCCACCACTCCCCGCCCACCTCGGTGGCGGCTGGGGCTGGATCACCTGAACCGAGACGAGCGAGCGCGTAGATCGGCCCTTGGTCGAGGAACGTGGTGATGAGCCGATCTTCCTGGCGGCGGCCCAACACTCGCGTCCACTCCATGAGATACACGAGCAGCTTCAGCTCAGCCCAGTCGGGAAGCCGACGCTCCTTGGCTCCGGCCCACAGGAGCGGGACGAGCTGCGGAACGCTGTGAGCTGCGCGGACGAGATGTCCGAACTTGCGCAGCCGGATGCGTTCGTCGAGCCAGCAGTCTTCCCGGTCGGCGCACAGGAGGCGAGCGAGGGTGGACTTCCCCGAACCGGCAACGCCTGCGATCTCGATCGTCGCTGCCATCGGCCGTGGCGGTGCCACCATCAGAGGCTCGACCAGATCAGTGACTTCAGCTCGGCGGCGACGGCGTCCTTGGTCTGCCGTGCGTCGATGACGCGTACGGACCACGACTCCCAGTCGATGTCCCCCAGCTCGGCGACCCTTCGCCTCACATAGTCGTCCGGTTCATCGGTCTTGCGCCGAGCGGCGGTGTCGGGATCGACGTGAAGCACGACCAGGAGCTCCGGCTCCGCGATGCGGTCGTGGTACCGCTCCTCGACGTGAGTCAGTGTTGCGCCGAGTGCGCCGATGTCGATGTCTTCCGTCATTCGCGCGATCTGCGCCACATCCATGGACGTGAGTGCCCGGTGCGGATACCGATCAGAGATGACCAATCCGCCCCGGTTGACGAACCGCCGAGCCTTCCGATAGCACCGATACCGATCCCGGGCAGCACACGCCAGCCACAGCATCGACCGATGGCTTCCGTCTGGCTCCATCGGCTGGCCGGCACGGCGGGATCCACCAGGCAACTTCGACCCCAGGACGGCGGCGATCTTCAGCGTGCCGCGAACGCCGTAGGTGGTCGCGGACCAGTGCGGCTTTCCGAGGTGGATTCGACGAACGTCGAAGTCGGCCTCCAACCACCGAACGATCTCGCCGACCGCTGTGGATTTTCCCGAGCCGTCGCCGCCCAGGATTCCCACCATCGCTCCGCCTCCCGGGAATCGGAATCGCGGCCGTCTCCCCGTCCTGGTCTGCGCGCCCAGTTCGAGCCGACGCCACAGGCGGAGGCCGCCGTCGACGAGGGCGCCTCGTCGGGCGAAGGCGCCGAGGGCTGCGTGGAGCTCACGACCGATCGAGAGCCGTCGAGTGAGCGAGATGTTCCCGTGGACGACGTGCGCACACGCATCGAACAGCCGTCGATCGAGCCACGCGAGATGGTCGGCGAGGATCGACGTCAGAACGTCGCCGTCGATGGCAGCCTCGAGATGGACCAGTTCCCTTCTCTCGGTCGCGGTGAGACCGACCTCACGCCCCCGGACCGTCTCCCAGAGGACCTCGTCCCAGATGGCGTACTTCAACACCATGCGCATCACGAACACGACGTACTCGAACTCTGCGGAGGGAATCCTGAGAAGCCCGCCGTGCCGGGCAGATTCGAGGTACGGACGCTCGATGGGAAGACGATGATTCTTCGTGCGATCGTGACCGACCACGAGTTGGTAGTGGGCATCGACGTGGACGAAGCGGTCGGTCCCCTCGTCGTAGCCGACGAAGTCCTCCTTGCCGGGTGGGCGCGGCTTTCCGCTCCGATCCAGTCGCTTGAACCCCATCCGGTGGAGAATGGATCGAAAGGCATCGGCGTGACGCCGTTCGACGAGAAGATCGAGGTCATTCAGCGCCGATTCCGACCGGTCGATCGCCTCGTTGCTCTTCCAATGGCAGTACGAGATCCCGCCGGCGTCGAGGGCGCGTGCCAGCGTCGCCACCAGTTCAGCCGGCGGCTGCCGTTCGCCGCTGAACGTCGACCCCGCCGACACGGTCATGAGTAGTGGACTCCCGCACGTTTCCGCCACGATGGACATTCCGTCCAATATGTCCGATGGCAATGGGTGTTGCAAGCGAAACCGGCAGATCGAGCGGCGCTAGGAGCAGTGGTCGCTTCCGGTGTCGATGAGGCTCTCGCCGCCGATGCCGTCGAACGCCCAGTCGTAGCTGTCTGCATGAAGGGTGAGTCGCAGCACCCCGTACACAGACCTTCGAACCTCGCTGTTGGCGGCCGTCGGACCGACTGGCGACTTCAACTTCCCCCCAGTACCGACGATGAACTGGCGAATGCCAGCCTGCGGGTCGAGTGCTCCGCTCGGGTCCTGACGGCCGAACCGCTCGTAGAAGTGGTCATGGCCTGTCAGGACGATGTCGGCGCCGGCCTCGTAGAGCGCCGTGTAGAGCCCATGGGTGATCGGGTTCGAGCCGGCGGACGCGCTCGACCAACGCGGGTGATGCCAGTACGCAAGGGTGCATGGCATCGAGTTGGCGGCGAGATCGGCTCGGAGCCACTGCTCCTGGAGCGATCCGGGATGGCAACCCCCCACCCTCGTGCAGTTCGAGTTGAGGGCGACGAAGTGCCAGCCCCCCAGGTCGTAGGAGTACCAGCCTGTGGGCGGGGTACCGGCAGCTGCGCCGAAGTAGTCGAAGTAGCCGCTGGCGTCGCCCGCGCAGTACTCGTGGTTTCCGGCGACGGGACGGCTGATGCTCTTCACTCGCCCCCAACTCAGATCGTAGGAGGCAGCAAGTCGCTCAGGGGAAGCGCAGGAGTACTGCAGGTCGCCCAGCGGCAGCACCGCGGCGAGGCCGGCGTCCGTGAGGAGTTCGGACGTCTCCGCGGCGCGGCATGGCACGCCCGGACCCGGCGGCGCCCCGAAGCTCGGGTCGGTTGGGTCACAGGCGATGTCGCCGGCAGCGCCGATGGTCACGTCACGAGCAACGATCGTCACCGGTTCGGCGTAGGTGCGCGCACCCCTGCCGTCCCGGTTGAACGCTGCCACCCAGATCGTGTAGGTCTCGCCTGCCGACAGTCCGGTGATCGACTGGGTCGTCTCCGTGCTGTCGAACACGATCTCGGTCACCTCCCCGTAGCCGACCACGTAGCCGAGGATCGGCGGCACGGCCGACGGGATCGGCGCAGACCAGGTCACGCTCACCGATGACCCACCCGGCGTCGCGGTCACGTTGCCGGGGGACGCGGTGACCATCCCAGGCCTGGCGGGCACGCACGCGGAAAGAGCCAACGCCGCCACCACGAACACACGCACGGCGACACCACGCGTCGTCGCTCGCCGCTCCACTGTCGCCGAACAAGTCACGAGTCCCTCTCACCACGGAGGACCGACGAAGCCGACGCAAATGTACTACGTGCCTGCGCCGTTGGCGACGCGCACAATGCGATATCCCGTCCGGCGGCGCAGGACTAATGACACCATGGGGCCGATGGCGGACACCACGCGCCTTCGTCGAGAATCCACGTGCGCGATGCGACGCGTAGGGGGCCTCTCGCAGGCCATTGGTCTGGTGGTCGTCCTGAGCATGTTCGCGATCGGCTGTGCGCGGTCGTCCCGCGACGCCGGGCCGTCGACGACCACGGCCACCACCGCGCCGCTCTCCCCGAGCGAGATCCATCAGCCGCCGCAGCCGGCGACCGGTCCGGGAGGCAGTGACTACGCCCACGGGGAGTGGCGTGAGAGCTCGGGGGGCGAGGGCGCGGAGGCCTGGTACGTGTTCGAGCCGGTCGAACCACAACCAGCGAGCGCGCCCGTCGCCATCGTGATGCACGGCTACTTCGAGTTCGCCGGATACGACCAGATGTACGAGTTGATCCGCCACACGGTGCGCGCCGGCACGACCGTCATCTACCCGCGATGGCAGACCGACACCGCTGCGCCGTGCCCGGGACCCTTCGACATCGAGCCGTGCGTCGTGTCGGCCACGAGCGCGATCCGCAGCGCGCTGGCGTATCTCGAGTCCGACCCGTCGAGCGTTCGACCCGACGTCGATCGAACCAGCTATCTCGGGTTCTCGTTCGGCGGGATCCTCACTGTGAACCTCGCGAACCGGTACGCGGACCTCGGGCTTCCCCGCCCACGGGCGATCTTCCTCGACGACCCGCACGACGGGGGCCTGGCAGGATTCGACGAACCCGCACTCGACGATTCCCTGGCTGGGATCCCGTCGGACGCCCTGCTCCAGTGCCACGTCGGCGCTGAGGGAGTGATCGCCGGTCCCGACAGCGCCGACGGCAGCTGCAACGCCCTGTGGCCGTTGCTCGGCCACATCCCGGCTCGGAACAAGAGCCTGGTGATGACCGTGCCCGACAGCCACGGCGAGCCCGCGCTCTCCAGTGGCCACGGTGTCTGCGCCGCACCGCCGGGCGCCGCCGATGCGTACGACTGGAACTTCTGCTGGAAGACGTGGGACGAGCTCCGCACCGCTGCGCTCGACGGCACCAGTGGCGTTCTCGCGATGGGGGACACGCCAACGCTCGGAGACAACGGCCGATGGAGCGATGACACCCCGGTGACGTCTCTCGTGATCCGCGACGTCGCACCCATCCACCCCGCCGACCGGTGACAGCGGGGAGTCATCCAGCGTCGGCAGGCGACATCAGCGGAGCCGCCATTCGACCCGCTCGCCGGTGCTGAACCGGTCCTGGCCGGCCTTGAGGGCCGCAGCGTCCGAGCCAATGCGGGTGAAGAGGTTGGCGAGCCCGATGGCCTGCGTTCTCGGGACCTCGAGAGCTGTCCAGATCGCGCGCATCGTGCCCTGGATGACCAGTGGCGGCGCGTCGGCGATCACACGGGCCGCCCACGCTGCTCGTTCTTCGAGTTCCCCTCTCGGGACCACCTCGCTGACGAGACCGATCTCGCGTGCCCGCGCGGCCGACATGCGCTCGTGCGCGCCGAGCAACGACAGGCGCATGATCTCCTGGAACGGCATCTTCGCCAGCATGTGCGTCGGTTCGAAGGCGGCCGTCATCCCGTAGGTCACGTGCGGATCGAAGAATGTCGCGTCGTCACTCGCGATGATGAACTCGGTCTCGCCCAGCAGGTAGAACGCGCCGCCGCATGCAATCCCGTGCACGGCGGCGATCACCGGCTTCCACAGATCGCACGACTTGGGGCCCACATCGCGCCCGGGGTCGTCGAACATCCACGGTGTCGGGTAGCCGGGATAGTCACCCGCGTCCATCGCGGAGTTGTTGTCCTCCGAGATGGCTTCACCTCGGTCGATTCCGGTACAGAACGATTGCCCCTCGGCGCCGAGCACGATGCAGCGGACATCGTCGTCGTAGCGGAACTCGGTCCAGATCTCCCGCAGTTCCTGCTGCATCTTGGCGTTGATGGCGTTGCGGACCTCGGGTCGCGCCAGTGTGACCCACGCGACCCCGTCGTCCTTCGTCACCGTCACCGTCTCGTATCCCGTCATCGCGGTGAGCCTACGGACCAGCGCTCGGGCCTTTCGGCGTCACCGGCCGATGCGTCGTCCGCGTCATCAGCAGCAGCGTCGGTGTCGTCCTCGGTCTCGGCGACCTCGGTCTCGAAGAGATGCGCCCAACACGCCGGGTCGCCGCCCTCGTGGCTGTCGTCGGGCACGATTCGAGCCTACGGCGGTGGCTCCGTTGCGCGACGACGGACCACTTCGTAGATCGCGAGGGCGCCGGCCACACTCACGTTGAGGGATTCGACCGCACCGGTCATGGGGATCGAGGCCACGACGTCGCACCGTTGGCGGGCCAATCGTCCCAGTCCTCGCCCCTCGGCCCCCAGCACCAGGACCACTGGGCGGTCCACCGGTGGGAGATCGTGGATCGAGGCATCTCCACCCATGTCGAGTCCGACGACGAGTGCACCGCGCTCGGACGCGTCCGCCAGCGCAGTGGGCAGACCGCCGACGATGGCGAACCGGAGGTGTTCGATCGCACCGGCGGCTGCCTTGGTGACCGCCGGCGTGACGTGAACCGCACGGTGGCGTGGCAGCAGCACCCCGGTCACTCCTGCGCACTCCGCAGTACGCAGCAGCGCGCCGAGGTTGCCGGGATCGGTGATGCCGTCGCAGGCCAGGAGGAACGGGGCGGCATCGCCCGCGGGTTCGAAGAGTTCGTCGAGATCGGTCTCCCGCAGCGACGATGCGTGGGCGATCACACCCTGGTGGGCGGTCGTCCTGGCCTCGGCGCCGAGCTTGGCCCGTCCGAGCTCACGCACCGGAACCGAGTACTGCTCGGCGAGGATGCGGATGTCCTCGAGGTCCGGGGCTTCGGCACGGTCGGTCGAGAGGACGACCTCGTGGACCCGCCGTCGACCGGCGAGCAACGCCTCTCGCACGGCGTGGACACCCTCGACCTGATCGCCGCCGAGTCCCTCGCGGCTCGGCTTCTTGGGACGGCCGTCGACCGCGCCGGTCCGTCCTCGGGTCTGGCGTCCCGCAGGACGACCCGGGGTGCCGGAGCGGCGTGTCGGTGGCGGCTGGCCCCGGCCCTTGCCCTTCCCCTTCTTCTGGCTCATGACGGATCCTCTCGTTCGAGCAGCGCGACGGCCCAGCACGCGATGCCGTCGCCACGGCCGAGGGCACCGATGCCCTCCGGTCGCTTGCCCTTCACGGTGACCGGGCCGCCGGCCGCGGACGACAGGCGTTCCTGCATCGCATCGCGGTGGGGGGAGATCTTCGGACGGTCGCACACCACCGAGCAGTCGACGTTGGCGACCAGCCATCCCGCCGCACGTAGCTCGTCGCCGACCGTACGCAACAGCTCGATGCTGTCGGCACCGGCGAGCCCGGGGTCGGTGTCGGGGAAGTGCGACCCGATGTCGCCGAGGCCCGCCGCACCCAGGAGTGCGTCGGTGCAGGCGTGGGCGATGACGTCGCTGTCGGAGTGACCCACCAGACCGGGGCCGTCGAACGTGAGCCCGCCGAGGACCATCGGTCGATCGGGGTCGTCGCTGATCGGATGGATGTCGAATCCCGTGCCGACGCGACCGGTCATGGGGTCTCCCGTCGGTCGAGGACGCGCTCGAGCAACGCGACGTCGTCCGGGTGCGTGAGCTTGACGTTGCCGACCTCACCGTCCACGACCACGATCGTGCCACCGTGGATCTCGACCAGCGTGGCGTCGTCGGATGCATCGAGTCCGGACGCGTGGGCGGAGCGGAGCGCACCGGCCCGGAATCCCTGGGGTGTCTGGACCGCCACCAGCGTCTCCCGGTCGACCGCGCCGCCGGCTCGCGCTCGGAGCGAGTCGGTGACGGCGATGCCCGGCACCGCTCCCGTCGCACCGTTGCGAACGGCATCGACGACGAGGCGGAACAGCTCCGGCGTGGCCGCCGGCCGAGCAGCGTCGTGGACGAGGACGATGTCGGCGTCGTCGGGCACGGCGGCGAGCCCATTGCGCACCGACGCGGCGCGGCTCGGGCCACCGACCACGACGTGGTCGGCTTCGATGCCTGCCGTGCTGTCCGCTTCTGGGAGGACGACGACGATGCCGTCGGCAACAGCCCTCGCCGCTGCGACCGACCAGTCGAGGACGCGGTGACCGGCGAGCGGCACGAACTGCTTTGGTCCGCCGAACCTGGATCCGTCTCCACCCGCGACGAGAACGACCCAGATGGAGGCGTTCATCGAGGCGTCTGGGCGGGCGGGCACGGCGACGAGCGTAGGCACCTCGACGGCCCCGGCCAGCCTCCGACGTGACCCTTGGCACGTCCAGCTCGGTCGGTCGCCTAGATTCCTGGCGTGGCCGACAGGGAACTGCTCGCAGAGTCCGACCTCTTCAAGGACCTGACCGACTCCGAACTCGACGGAATCGTGTCGTCGGCATCTGTCCGTGAGCTGCGACGCGGCGACGTCCTCTTCGCCGAGGACGACGCGTCGAACGAGGTGTTCGTGGTCGACGACGGCCGCATCGCCATGACCCAACGCTCGATCGACGGGCGGGAATCGGTCATCGCTCTCATGGAGCGCGGCGACCTCTTCGGTGAGATGCCGCTGTTCGACGGGCTCGGCCGGTCGACGGAGGCCCGGGCGCTCGAGCCGTCGACGGTCACGATCATCGGCTACGAGCCGGTGCGCTCGCTCTACGAATCCCGTCCGCAGCTGCTGTGGAGCGTCGTCGAGATGCTCTCCATCCGCTTGCGTTCCACCGACGCTGCACTTGCCGACTCGGTGTTTCTCGACGTCACCGGCCGTACCGCCAAACGTCTGCTCGAGCTGGCGGGCGACGATGACAAGTTCGTCCTGCCGGTGACCCAGGAAGAACTCGCCGGCATGGTGGGTGCATCACGCGAGCGGGTCAACAAGGCGATCGCCAGTTTCGTGAAGCTCGGATGGCTCGACCAGCGCGATCGTCGCTACCAGATCACCGACCGCGAACAGCTCACCCGTCGAGCCACGTGACCACTCGCCGCCAGGCATCGGCGGCGTAATCGGCACGATGGGCGGAGCGGCTCGGATCGTGCACGAAACCGTGGTCTGCGCCGGCGTAGCGGACCACCTCGGCTCCGGCCGCCTCCAGCGCGTCGACGTCGGCACCGGGCGTCCACTGGTCGCTCGTCCCGATGATCGCGAGGACGGGTGCGGCCCCCTCGGCGGTGACAGCATCGAGTGGGGCACCTTGGCCCTCGCCACGCCACTGCTCGGGGATGCGGATCATGCCGTAGAAGGCGGCGGCGCGATCGAAGCGCCCGGTACCGGCGGCCTTGAGGGTGTACATCCCGCCCATGCAGAACCCCATGACTCCCACCGGGTCGACGCGGGTCAGGTCGGCCGCGGCAACGAGATCTCCGAGGACGGCGGTGTCGTCGAGGGTGCCGACGGCGGCGAGCTTGTCCTCCAGCGAGAGAGTCTCGCGACCCGGCCACGGTTCCGGAATGCACACCGCCCAACCGTGGTCGTCGGCCAGTTCCTGACACATCGTCTCGAACAGCGGGCGCAGTCCGCCGATGTCGGGAGCGACCACGACCCCACGCGTCGGCGCTCGTCCGTCCGACGGAACCGCCGAGTATGCGGGCGTTCCCGACGGCAGGGCGACGAGGTCAGGCATACCGGTCCAGGATCGACGACTCGGCCAGGCGGGACAGTCCGTCCTTGATCGCCCGGGCTCGGGTCTCGCCCACACCCTCGACGTCGTCGAGGTCGTCGATCGTGGCTCGCATGATCTTCTGGAGCGAACTGAACCGGTCGACGATCGAGTCGATGATGCTGTCGGGCAGCCGAGGGATCCGACCCAACAGACGGAACCCGCGTGGCTGGACCGAGGCGTCGAGGGCGATGCCACCCGGGAGGTGCAACATCGAGCCGACGGCACGCAGGTCCAGGAGGTCTTCGGTGCCCAGCTCGGCGAGCGCCTCGAGCGCCTCCTCGAGGTGCCACGAGCTCTCCTCGTGGAAGTAGTCCTTGAGCACCATGGTCCGATCGTCCTCGACCCCGCCGAGCAGCTCGTCGAGCTGGAGCTTGATGAGGCGACCATCGGTGCCGAGTTCCACGATGTCGGACGCGAGCTCGTCGGCGATCCGGCTCACCATCTCGGTCCGCTGGAGCACGGTGACCACGTCGCGGACGGTGACGAGATCCTCGACCTCGAGCGCGGACAGCGACGCAGCGGTCTCGTCGAGACGCATCCGGTAGCGCTCGAGCGTCTGGAGCGCCTGGTTGGCCCGGCTGAGCAGGATCGGGATCGGCTGCAGCGGGTGCTTCTCGTCGCCCACGTAGACCGCGATCACCTGCTGGTCCTCCGACACCGAGACGACGGTGACGTCGATCGACCGGGCGACCCGCTCAGCAGTGCGGTGGCGAGTCCCCGTCTCGGACGTGGGGACGTTGGGGTTCGGCACCAGGTGCACGTTGGCCCGTGCGATGCGGGTGGCGTCGAACGCGAGGATGATGGCGCCGTCGGTCTTGGCCAACTCGGACAGGCGCTGGGGGCTGAAGGCGGCATCGAGCAGGAACCCGCCGGAACAGATGTTGAGCACCTCGGGGCCGTCGCCGACGACGATGAGCGCACCCATCTTCGACTGCAGGATCCGGTCGAGCCCTTCGCGCAGCGGTGCGCCCGGTGCCACGAACGTCAAGGCCGCGAGCATCTCGGGGGAGGTTCGGCGCGCCACCTCCGCATTCTAGCTGTGGGAGCCAAGCCGGACGCTGGGCCGGTCGAGCAGGCCGGCGGCGGCGATGGCCCCGAGGAGGTCGGTGGCGCGGATCGCATCGCAGCCATCAGGCGGCGAGGGCGCACGCTCGGGCACGAGCACCGTGCCGAACCCGAGCCGTGCCGCCTCGGCCATGCGTCGGTCGAGGTGGCCCACTTGGCGGAGCTCTCCCGCCAGGCCGATCTCGCCACACACCACCACGTCAGCGGCCAGGCCACGTCCAGTCGCCGCCGAGGTGACGGCGAGCGCAACGGCGAGGTCCACGGCCGGCTCGACGGTCTTCACCCCGCCGGCCACGGTGACCCAGACATCCTTGCCGGCGACGGAGACGCCAGCGCGCTGTTCGAGCACGGCGAGCAGCATGCCCAGCCGGCCGCCGTCGAGGCCCTGCGTCTGGCGTCGAGGCGACGGCAGGGGCGATTCGGCCAGCAGCGCCTGCACCTCGACCAGGAGTGGTCGGCCGCCGTCGAGCACGGGGACGACGACCGAGCCGGCAGCGCCCGGCCGACGGTCGGAGAGAAAGAGCGCGCTCGGGTCGTCGACGCCGAGCAGACCCGTCGTCGTCATCTCGAACACCCCGAGCTCACCGGTTCCGCCGTGGCGATGCTTGACCGCCCGCAACAGACGCAGTGCGTGATGCCGGTCGCCCTCGAACGAGAGCACGGTGTCGACCAGGTGCTCGAGTACCCGTGGACCGGCGAGCCCACCGTCCTTGGTGACATGCCCCACGAGGACGACCGCGACTCCGCGGGCCCGGGCCTCCTCGACCAACCGGTGGGCGCAGGCTCGTACCTGACCGACCGAGCCGGGAGCCGACGACAGCGACGGGTCGTGCACCGTCTGGATGGAGTCGATCACGACCAGCGTGGGCTCGACCTCGTCGAGATGGGCCACGATGCGGCCGAGATCGGTCTCCGATGCGAGCCACAGGTCGTCGGGGGTGGCGTCGAGACGGTCGGCCCGTCCACGGACCTGGGCCGCGGACTCCTCAGCCGTGACGTAGAGCGTTCGAGCGCCGGCGCGCGCAGCGCCGGCCACCGCTTGGAGCAACAGCGTCGACTTCCCGATGCCGGGTTCGCCGCCGACGAGCGTGACCGAACCACGCACGAGACCACCCGACAGCACCCGGTCGAACTCCCCCACACCGGTCGGCGAGGGTCGCACGTCGCGATCGGCGACATCGGCAATCCGGCGGGCCGGCACGCGGACGGGCAACAGGGCCTCGCTCGGTCGGCCTCGCGCTTCCTCGACCAGCGTGTTCCACTCGTCGCATCCGGGGCAACGGCCGGCCCACACCGGCGTGCCCGCGCCGCAGGTGGAGCAGCGGAACTCGGTTCTCGTTCTGGTCTTGGTGGCGGCCATCCACGCATTGTCCCCAGCGGGGGTGACGGGAACTCCGGGTCACGTGCCTGCCGAGATCGTTTCCGTGGTGCGACCACGTCGCCACGAGACGAAGCGGATGGCGAGGAACAGCGCCAGCCCGAAGCCGGCCACCAGCGCGACCCCGAGCCCCACGTCGCGCTCGGTTCGGTTCAGCGTGCCCGTGGCCGACAGATCGAGCGTCTCCCGTCCGAGGACCGACGGGCGCCAACGAGCATCGTTGGACGCCTGCGTCGGCGCATTCGAGTCGACGTCGCCCGGCAGGTGAACGGCGACCTCGACCTGCAGGACCTCGTCGAGCGCCTGGCCGATCTCCTCCTCGATGAGGACGGCCGGGTCGGCTCCGAGTACGTCAGCAACTTCCGGATCGTCGGTCAGGCCGCTGACCCCGGACGAGAAGTCGACGACACCAGAGAACGAGTACGTCGTCTGGGCGAACCCGTCGCCGCGGGTGACTGCGAAGTCCTGGAAGGGACCGGACTCCCCCGCGATCTCCTCGACCAGCGGGCCGACGTCCTCGACCAGGGCGAACTCGTGCCGGAGCCGGACCCAGGTCAGACCGTCGGCCTCCTCCACGGGGTCGGTTGCCGTCCATCCGGTCGCGAGCAGGTCATCGAGCGCGAGGTCGTCGAGCACGTCGGGGCGCCGCTCGAGCGCGTCGTCGTCGACCCCCGCGCCGACCTCAACCGTGCCCGAACCATCGTCAGCGACCTCGATGGCGATCTCTGTGCGCAGTTCGCAGCCGGTCAGCGCGACGACGAGGACGGCGGCTGCGGCCATCGACCGCACGATCCGCCTCACGTCCACGCAGCGCACACTATGGGATGGCACCGCATGTCACGATTGGGGCATGCCCGTCGATCCGAAGCAGGCGATCCGCGACATCGCACTCGGCTTCCCCGAGGCGACCGAGCGCGAGACGTGGGGCCATCCGACGTTCCGGGTCCGCGACAGGATCTTCGTCAGCTACGGCGTCGACGACGAGGGGCGTGCGCAGGTGACGATGAAGGCTGCGCCCGGCGAACAGGAGAGCCTGCTGGCCGAGGGTGAACCGTTCTTCATGCCGAAATACGTCGGGTCGAAGGGCTGGATCGGGATCCACCTCGATGACGAGACCGACTGGCGAGAGATCGCCGAGTTGGTCATCGACTCGTATCGCGAGATCGCCCCGAAGAAGTTGTCAGCGAGCATCGGCCTCCGCCCGGGGCCGCCCTCTGCCGGGGCCCGCGCCGTGGTCGCGGTCGGCAACGTGATCGGCGAGCTGATCGAGGGCAAGCCCCCGAAGGACGAGGCCGTGGCCGAGGAACAGGCCGACGACGACCGCCTCGACGGCGAGTTGGAACTGGAATTCGGCCCCTTGGACGGCCCGTCAGAGAACTAGCGCGGCCCGTCAGAGATCGAGGAGCGGTCCGTCAGGACGCGAGAAGCGGCCCGGAGGGAGCCGCCAGGCGACCGGTCACACAGACGATGACCAAGCTCCGTGCACACGTGGGAGTCCCCGCAGCGAAGCGAGGAGACTCCCGACTACGCGTCGGCGGCGGCTTCGAGTTCTTCGACCGTGGGAGGTTCGAAGCCCTCGACCGAGCGGAAGACGATGACGTCCTGATCGGTCTCGGGATCGTGTTCGACGTCGACGGTGACGATCTCGCCGGCGCGGAACTCCTTGTAGAGGAGCTTCTCCGACAGCGGATCCTCGACGAAGCGCTGGATCGCTCGACGCAGCGGGCGGGCACCGAGCGTGGGGTCATAACCCTTGTCGGCAACGTAGAGCTTGGCGGCCTTGGTGAGCTCGACGCCCATGCCCTGGCCCTCCATCTGGATAGCCAGCTTGGCGACGAAGTTGTCGACGATCTGGATGACCTCGTCCTTGGAGAGCTCGTGGAACACGATCGTCTCGTCGATGCGGTTCAGGAACTCGGGACGGAAGTGCTCCTTGAGCGCGTCGTGGACCTTCTCCTTCATCTTCTCGTAGGAGACGGCCTCGTCGGCCTTGCCGAAGCCGACCGACTGCTTGCGCAGGTCGGCGGTGCCGAGGTTCGAGGTCATGATCAGCACGGTGTTGCGGAAGTCGACCGAGCGACCCTGCGCGTCGGTGAGGCGACCCTCTTCGAGGATCTGCAGCATCGTGTTGAACACGTCGACGTGGGCCTTCTCGACCTCGTCGAAGAGCACGACCGAGAACGGCTTGCGGCGGACGGCTTCGGTGAGCTGGCCACCCTCTTCGTAGCCGACGTAGCCCGGAGGCGAGCCCACGAGGCGGGAGACGGTGTGCTTCTCCATGTACTCGGACATGTCGAGGCTGATCATCGCCGATTCGTCGCCGAAGAGGAACTCGGCCAGGGTGCGGGCGAGCTCGGTCTTGCCGACGCCGGACGGGCCCAGGAAGATGAACGAACCGCTGGGGCGCTTGGGGTCCTTGAGACCGGCCCGGGTGCGGCGGATGGCCTGGCTGACGGCCTTGATGGCGTCCTCCTGGCCGATGACCCGCTTGTGGAGCTCGTCTTCCATGTGAAGGAGCTTCTGGGTCTCCTCCTCGGTGAGCTTGTAGACGGGGATCCCGGTCCAGACCGAGAGCACCTCGGCGACGGCTTCCTCGTCGACCTCGTCGAAGAGGTCGACGCCGGAGTCCTTGATCTCGGTCTCCTTCGCCTCCTTCTGCGACAGGAGTTCCTTCTCCTTGTCGCGCAGACGACCGGCCTCCTCGAAGTCCTGCGACTCGACGGCGGCCTTCTTCTGCTCGACCACGCCGGCGAGCTCGTTCTCGAGCTCCTTGTAGTCGGGCGGGGTCTGCATACGCTTGATGCGCAGACGCGAGCCGGCCTCGTCGATCAGGTCGATGGCCTTGTCGGGCAGGAAACGGTCGGAGATGTAGCGGTCGGCCAGGTTGGCGGCGGCGACGAGCGCCTGGTCGGTGATGGTGACGCGGTGGTGCGTCTCGTAGCGGTCGCGCAGGCCCTTGAGGATCTCGATGGTGTGGGCCACCGACGGTTCGTCGACGACGATCTTCTGGAAGCGACGTTCGAGGGCGGCGTCCTTCTCGAGGTGCTTGCGGTACTCGTCGAGCGTGGTGGCGCCGATGGTCTGGAGCTCGCCACGGGCCAGCATCGGCTTGAGGATGCTGGCGGCGTCGATGGCGCCTTCGGCTGCGCCGGCACCGACGAGGGTGTGGAGTTCGTCGATGAACAGGATGATGTCGCCTCGGGTCCGAATCTCCTTGAGCACCTTCTTGAGGCGCTCCTCGAAGTCGCCGCGGTAGCGGGAACCGGCGACCAGGGCACCGAGGTCGAGCGTGTACAGCTGCTTGTTGTGCAGCGTCTCGGGGACGTCGTCGGCCACGATCTTCTGGGCCAGCCCCTCGACGATGGCGGTCTTGCCGACGCCGGGCTCACCCACCAGGACCGGGTTGTTCTTGGTGCGGCGCGAGAGGACCTGCATCACGCGCTCGATCTCGCGGGAGCGACCGATGACCGGGTCGACTTCGTTGTCGCGGGCGAGCTGGGTGAGATTGCGACCGAACTGGTCGAGTACCAGTGAACCCGAGGGCGTATCGCCCGCCTGGCTCCCTGCGGCGGTACCGGCCTTCTCGCCCCGACCGCCCGAACCGCCGGGGCCGGATGTGCCCGAACCCTGGTAGCCGGAGAGGAGCTGGATCACCTGCTGGCGCACGCGTGACAGGTCGGCGCCGAGCTTGACGAGGACCTGGGCGGCGACGCCCTCGCCCTCGCGGATCAGCCCGAGGAGGATGTGCTCGGTGCCGATGTAGTTGTGGCCGAGCTGCAACGCCTCGCGGAGGCTGAGCTCGAGGACCTTCTTGGCACGAGGGGTGAAGGGGATGTGCCCCGACGGCGACGAGCCGCCCTGTCCGATGATCTCTTCCACCTGGCTGCGCACGGCCTCGAGGCTGATGCCCAACGATTCGAGGGCCTTGGCGGCGACGCCTTCACCCTCGTGGATCAGTCCGAGCAGGATGTGCTCGGTCCCGATGTAGTTGTGGTTGAGCAGCCGTGCTTCTTCCTGCGCGAGCACGACGACTCGGCGGGCACGGTCGGTGAAACGTTCGAACAAGGCTGTGCCTCCCACCCGATCTCTCGGGAGCTGGTTCTGACGGGGGCTCCGTGGGACGAGTGTATCCCTGCCCAGGGACGGATCATCACCGGGGACCCGAGGCACCCCGAGCCCGAAGCTGCGTGGAAGGCGCCGGTCGGAACGCACCGCGTGGAAGACGACGGCAGCAGCACGATACCCTCATCCGACGCACGGGGTGGGCTTCGACAGCAGGCCTCCCGGTGCACCCGCTCCGATGGCCTCCGACCACCCCACCCACCTGCGGGGCATCCCGGGCGCCGGATCCTCCGGTCGCTCGAGCCGCCGCCCCGGTTCTGCTGAACCGCAGTTCCGTCCGCCGCTCATCGGCGACCCACGTCGCGGCCGCCGCACCGAACCGAGGCGTCGCCTCCGACGCCCCAGCAAGGGCCCGAAGGCCTGGAGCCCCCGACACCAGCCCCGCTCGATCCCGTGGTCGACGCTGCTCATCGCACTCGGATTCGCGGTGCTCGGCTTCTTCGTGTGGCAGAAGTTCTGGGACGCGACCCGCGTTGACGTGGCCATCAGCGGGATCGAGGACCAGGCACAGCTCACCCTCGAGGAGGCATCGGACCTCCACGTCGAGATCGACATCGAGCAACTCGACCTCGAGGCCGGCGTGACGCCCACACTCTTCCTCGACGGTCTGGAGCTCGACGACGAGACCCACGAGGTCTCCGAGACCGGCATCACCTGGGATCCCGGACCACTCGACGAGGGTGTGCACGATCTCGCCATGTCGATCGGCCGACCGTTGCTCGACGACGCCAAGTTCACCTGGACCTTCGCCGTCGACGCCACACCGCCACTCATCGACGTCGTGTCGCCCCAGCCGGCGGCGCCGATCTGCACGCCGGTGACCGTGACCGGCCAGATCGAGCTCGGGCTCGCGAGCTTCCAGATCGACGGCGAGGATGCCGCGATCGACGACAACGGCTCGTTCACCCTCGAGTTCGACCAGGCGCCGCTCGGACCGATCCTGCTCACGGCCGAGGACGAAGCCGGCAACACCGCCGCATCCGAGATCGTCATCCCGGTCGAGTACCCCTCGACCCAGGGGATCCACGTCACCGCGGCCGCCTGGGGCTACGACCCGCTGCGCGAGCACGTCCTCGACCTCGTCGACGCCGGCAAGGTCTCCGCCGTCGAACTCGACATCAAGGACGAGGGCGGCATCGTCGGGTACGACACCGACGTCGACCTGGCGCACGAGATCGGTGCCGTCCGCCAGGAGTACGTCCTGCAGGAGGCCGTCGACCTGTTGCACTCGAAGGGAGTCCGCGTCATCGGGCGGATCGTCGCGTTCCGCGATGGGCCTCTGGCCCGCTGGGCGGAGGAGAACGACGAGATGGACTACGTCATCCAGGACAACGACGGCGCCGCGCTGTCCAAGTACGGCGGGTTCACCAACGTGGCCAACGCCGACGTGCGCGCCTACAACATCGACCTCGCCGAGGAAGCCATCGATCGCGACGTCGACGAGATCCTCTGGGATTACGTGCGTCGGCCCGAGGGCGACATCGAGGGCATGGTGTTCCCCGGACTCCAGGTCGCCGACGCGTCGCCCGAGGCAGAGAAGTCCTCGATCAACGACAACGTGGTGTCGTTCCTCGGCGAGTCCGGTCGGATGGTGCGCGACAACTGCGTGTACCAGGGCGCCTCGTTGTTCGGGATCGCCGCCCGCAACCCCGACGCCATCGGCCAACCGGTGCCCGGCATCGCCCGCAACGTCGACTACATCGCGCCGATGCTCTACCCGTCGCACTGGGTTCGTGGCGAGTACCGGGTCGACCACCCCAACGCCCAGCCCTACGACATCGTCGAGAAGGCGCTGTCGGACTTCCAGCGCAAGGCCGCCGGCTCGGGGGTCGCGTTCAACCTGTGGGTGCAGGACTTCTCGATCGGCATTCCCTACGGCCCCGAGGAGGTCCGGGCCCAGATCCAGGCGGCCACCGATCTCGGCGTCGACAACTGGCTCCTCTGGAACGCGACGGTGCGCTACACGCCCGACGCGATCACCCCGGAGATGGTCCACCGCCCGGACGGATCGGTGCGCCCGAACTGATCGGCGGCTGCTCGCACCGCCGATGTCCCCCACTTCGTCGTCTGCACCTAGCCTTTCCGCATGGTGAATCCGCTGCTGGCGTTTCCCGACGCCGAGACGCATCTCGCGACGATCGATGCGCGCTTGCTCGCCAGCGTCACCACCGACGACGAACACCTGACCGAGATGACGTCGCATCTGATCAGGGCCGGCGGCAAGCGCCTCCGCCCGATGCTCGGCGTACTGGCCGCGGCGACCGGTGGCGACGTGACCCTCGACGTGATCGACGGCGGCGTCGCCGTCGAGTTGGTCCAGGTCGGCTCCCTCTACCACGACGACGTGATCGACGAGGCCGACAGCCGGCGCGGGGTCGAGTCGGTCAACGTGCGGTGGAACAACCTCACCGCCATCCTCGCCGGCGACTTCCTCCTCGCCAAGGCTTCCGAGATCGCGGCGCGACTCGGCACCGAGGTCGCCGAGCTCCTGGCGCGGACCATCGGCCGGCTGTGTGAGGGCGAGATCCTGGAGCTGCGGTTCGCCTACCAGCCAGACCGGACGGAGGAGGCGTACTACGGGGCCATCGACGGCAAGACCGCGTCGCTCTACGCGACCGCGTGCCGGATCGGCGCCATCGTCGCCGAGCTCCCGCGCCCGCACATCGACGCGCTCACGGCGTACGGCACGGCGTTCGGCACGGCGTTCCAGCTGGTCGACGACGTACTCGACCTCGTCTCGACGGCGGAAGAACTGGGCAAGCCGGCCGGCCACGACCTCACGGAGGGTGTCTACACACTGCCGGTGCTCCGGGCCCTGCAGACAGACGTCGGCGACGAACTCCGCTCGTTGCTCGGGACGCCGATCGAGGGGACCGAGCGCGACCGGGCCCGCGACCTGGTGATCGCCTCCGGTGGTGTCGAGGCGACGATCAGCGAAGCCGAACGATTCGTCGCCAGCGCCAAGAACTCGCTGGACGACCTCGGCCCGTCGATGAGCGCGACCGCACTTCGTGACGGCGCCGACCACCTGTTGACCATGGTGACGGCAGCCGCCGGCTGACTCAGCGTGTCAGGGCGATCGTCAGGGTGTTGGCGATCGACATCGCTGTCACCGAGCCCACGAGGCTGAGCACGATCGTCCGTGTGGATCGCGTCGTTGCAGATTCTCGGGCGGCCCGTTCGCCGAGTCTCGGACGTGGCCACGATGATCGTCCCCTCCGACAACGGGGTGACGGACCGTGCCACCATGCGGTCGTGCACGACTCGCCGCTGGTGCGGAGCCTGGTCACCGGCCTGACCGCGTTCCGCGCCGCGTGTCTGGTGTGGTTGGTCGCGATCCTCGTCGCGACGCGCAAGGACGTCGACCGACCGTGGATCGCCGTGGTCCTGGTGGGCGCGGCCACCGCCGTGACCGTGCTGTGGGTGGTGCGGCTCCGGAGGGAGGGGGCCACGGCACTGCTCGGACGGAAGCCTCTGGCGATCGACGTCGCCGTGGCCGTCGCGCTCTCGGTCGGCGACGGCATCGTGTTCGAGGGACCGCACTCCCTGTCGCTCGGCTCGTCCTGGCCGCTCACGAGTGTGCTCAGCGTGGCCATCGGTTGGGGCGCCCGCCGTGGTGCCGTCGCGGGCGTGATCGTCGGCATTGCCAACGCCGTCGGGGACGGTCTCGAGAAGGGGTCGCTGTGGGGCGCGGGGGAGATCCTGTCCCGGACATCGACGCTCTTCCTCTACACGATGGCCGGAGCCATGGCCGGCTACGCATCGCAGCGCCTGATCCTTGCCGAACGCGCCATCGCGATGACACGGGCGCGTGACGAGGTGGCGCGTACGTTGCACGACGGCGTGCTCCAGACGCTGGCCGTCGTGCAACGACGGTCGGACGACCCCCAACTGGCCGAGCTCGCCGAGGAACAGGAACGCGAGCTGCGCGAGTACCTCTTCGGTGTCGGCGTCGCCGACGGTGGCGGAGACCTCGGCGCGGCGCTCCGGCATGTGGCGAAGCGATCACAGCGGCGCGACGGGACCACCGTGCGCGTCGTCGTCGCTCCTGACATCGCCGATCTCGACGAGACCATCGTCGAGGCACTCGCCGGAGCCGTGGGCGAAGCGTGCACCAACGCGAGCAAACACGGTGACGCCACGACGATCACCGTCTACGCAGAACCGGACGGTCGCGGCGTCACCTGCAGCGTCAAGGACGACGGCCGGGGATTCGATGCCGCCGCCACCAGCGAGGGAGTCGGTCTGGCCCGATCGATCCGCGGCCGGATCGCCGAGATCGGTGGATCAGTCGAGATCGACCCGAACCCGGGTCACGGGACCGAGGTCCGTCTCACGGTGCCCCGCTCCTCTCGTACCCTGTCTTCATGACCGAGAAGTCCGATCCGTCAGCACTCGGGCCGGTTCGCGTGGTTCTCGCCGACGACCACGCCATCTGGCGGTCAGGCCTCCGCTCCGAACTCGGATCCAACTTCCACGTCGTCGCCGAGGCAGCCGATGCCGACGAGGCGATCGAGGCCATCGGAACGCACGCCCCGGACCTGGTGGTGTGCGACCTCAACATGCCCGGCGGCGGGATGAAGGTCGCCAAGACCTGCGGCGCCGACACCCGCATCGTGATCCTCACGGTCTCCGAAGCCGAGCGTGATCTCCTCGACGCCGTCGCCGCCGGCGCGCAGGGGTACCTCGTCAAGACGACACCACCGGACGAACTCCGCAACGAACTGTGGAAGGCGGCCAGGGGCGAGCCCGTGTTCTCACCACAACTCGCGTCACTCGTGCTCGGCGAGTTCCGCCGGCTGGCCAAGGCGAGCGGACCGGTCGAGGTCCTGTCGGAACGCGAGCGCGAGGTTCTCCAGTACGTGGCCCGCGGTCACACGTACAAAGAGATCGGCGAGACGTTGTTCATCTCCCCGAAGACGGTCGAGAACCACGTCCGCAACATCCTCTCGAAGCTGCACCTCAACCGGCGCCAGGAACTCGTTCGCTTCGCCGTCGACCACGGCATCGAGTAGCGCCCGTCCGCGGGTCAGTCGTCCTCGACCTCGTCGACGTGCGCCTCGTGCGTCCGGATCTTGCGACCGTCCTCGCCGAGCACCACCTCGATCTCGTCGCCGATGATGTCCTTGTCGACGATCGTGCCCCACTGACCACGGAAGTCACCCTCGGTGACGATGACCCGGTCGCCCTTCTTGAAACGTCCCATGCCGCCATGGTGGCACGCGGGAAGACTCGGAACGGCCCCGCCGACCGATGTGACGGGCAAGGATGTCGACATCACGACGCTGCTCCTGCTCAACGGCCCGCCCGGTATCGGCAAGTCCACCATCGCGCGACGTCTGGTGGCGGCGCGCCCGCTGGCACTGCTGGTCGACATCGACGCCATTCGCGCCGCCATGGGCGCGTGGCAGACACACGAGGAATCGAGACTCCTCGCCCGCACTGCGGCGATGGCCATGACCAGTGCGCACCTCCGCTCGGAACACGATGTCGTGATTCCTCAGTACGTCGGCCGTGAGGAGTTCGTCACGTCGCTCGCAGACCTCGCTGCCGACGTCGGCGCGGCGTTCGTCGAGGCGATCCTCGCGACGGATCGGGACACCGTCGTCGAGCGATTTCGCGTCCGCCGCGCCGCAGCGACGACCGGGCCGCCTCACCCCGAAGTCGACGTCGCCGACCAGGCCATCGAGGAGATGGTCGACGATGCACTGATTCGACTCGGAAGCATCAGCGCGCTGCGACCGAACACGCGAACGATCAGGCTCGCCGACGACCAGGACGACGCCGTGGCCTCGCTCGAGACCCTGCTCATCGACAGATGAACGCGCCGGTGTCCCCGGCGACATGAAATGCACCGTCAGTGTCGATGGCCGCTTGCACCGAGCGGCGGACATCTTCGACGACTTCGATCCACGGCCGATCCACCTCGTCCTGGTAGTGGTCAGCGATGCTGGCGACATAGTCGGCGGCGACGGTCGCATCGTCGATGACGACGGGCCCGACGCCGCGTGGTCGTACGATCGACACGACGTCGAAGGCGTGGCGGAGTTGGTCGGCACCGTTCTCGAGCGAGAACGCATGCGTCGAGGGGTTGCGCATCTCCCAGTCCGGTGTGCCGGCACGTGCGGCGCCCTCGACGAGGTCTCGCAGCGACCGAAGGTGCCCGACGCCATTGGTCACGATGATGCAGGTGCCACCGACGCCGAGCACTCGACGGAGTTCGCCGGCGGCTTCGACGCGATTTTCCACGTGGTAGAGCATGTGCGGTGCGAGCACCGTGTCGAAGATGGCGGACTCGAGCGGGAGCCAGGTCACGTCGGCGTTGACGACCTCGTGATGACCGGTTGCGCGGAGCATCCCGACGGAGAGGTCACAGCCGACGCCGGCGACGCCCCGACGCCGCAGTTCTCGCAGGTACATGCCGTTGCCGCACCCCACATCGAGAACCCGGTCCCCTGGCCCGATGTCGGCGAGATCGAGCACCCACGCCGCGAGGTCGATCGGCCGTTCCTGGAACTCCCAGAGCCGCTGGCGAGCGCGCAGGTTCCGGTCGTCGATGTACTGCGTTACCGGGTTCAACACCACCGGGCCAGCATGGCCGAAGTGGTCGACATCGCATCGGGATGCCCTGACAAGATCCTTCCGATGTCGGACTACGTAGACGTCGACGGCGAGATCCTGGAACGCGTGAGCACGCGCTGCCTGGCGCTCCCCGAGGCGCGCGACGAGCCGGCGTGGACCGGGCACCGCTTCCTGGTCCGGAAGAAGAACTTCGCCCACGTGTTCGCCATCTGTGCGGCCGACGGCTCCGTCGCCACGATGCTCTCGGTCCGGTCGCCGGACGAGGAACGGCTGACGCTGCTCGCGATCGGACATCCGTTCTTCCATCTGGGATGGGGCCGAAACGCCGTCGGCATGGTCCTCGAGGACGACACCGACTGGGACGAGGTCACCGAGATCGTCACCGAGAGCTACTGCGTGCTCGCTCCCCAGAAGCTGGTCGCGCTGGTCGCCCGTCCGGATCCGATCGACTGAGGTGCTACTGCTCGGGTCGGAGCGTGGGGAAGAGCACGACGTCGCGGATCGACGGTGTGTCGGTGAGGAGCATCACCAGACGGTCCATGCCGATGCCGAGCCCGCCGGTGGGTGGAAGCCCGTACTCCATCGCGCGGAGGTAGTCCTCGTCGAGCGGCATGGCCTCGTGATCGCCGGCGTCGTGCTGGCGAGCCTGGTCTTCGAAACGGGCGCGTTGGACATCGGGGTCGGTGAGCTCGGAGAAGGCGTTGCACAGCTCTCGACCGGCGACGATCGCCTCGAACCGCTCGGTGACACCGGGGAGCTCGCGGTGTGAACGCGACAGCGGCGAGACCTCCTCGGGGTAGTCGGTGACGAAGATGGGACCCCACAGCGAGGCCTCGGTCGTCTTCTCGTAGATCTCGAGGATCAGCTTGCCGGTCCCCCACGAGTCCTCGACGTCGACACCGTGTGCCTCGGCCACCGTCCGGACCTCGTCGACCGGCTGGCGGACGTCGAGCGCGACCCCGATCGAGTCCTCGATCAGCTCGACCATCGACGCTCGTCGCCACGGCGTCGAGAGGTCGAGGTCGCGGTCGCCGTAAATCAGCGTCGTCGTACCGTGGAGCTCCGTCGCCAGATGGGCGACCAGGTCCTCGACGAGCGCCATGATGTCGGCGTAGTCGGCGTAGGCCTGGTACAGCTCGAGCATCGTGAACTCGGGGTTGTGCCGGGTCGAGATGCCCTCGTTGCGGAAGACCCGCCCGATCTCGAAGACCCGCTCGAAACCGCCGATGACCAGACGCTTGAGGAACAGCTCCGGAGCGATCCGCAACTTCAGGTCCACGTCGAGTGCATTGTGGTGGGTGGTGAACGGCGTGGCTGCTGCACCGCTGGCCACGTGTTGGAGCACGGGTGTCTCGACCTCGACGAAATCCTTGTCCTCGAGCCACCGGCGCGTGAGGCTCACGATCCTCGAGCGGGTTCGCAAGACGACGGCAGACTCGGGGTTCGCCCAGAGGTCGGCGTAGCGCTGGCGGTACCGGGTGTCGGTGTCGGTGATCCCGTGGAACTTGTCACCGAAGCCGCGTCGAGCCTCCGCCAGTGGCACGAACGACGTGATCTTGACCGAGAGCTCGCCCCGCCTCGTCTTGACGACCGCGCCCGTCGCACCGATCCAGTCACCGAGGCTCAGCCCGACGAAGTCGGCGTAGCCGTCGAGCACCTTGGCGAGCGCGAAGAGCTGGATCTCCGAGCCGTCGCCCTCCCGGAGGGTCGCGAAGGCGAGTTTGCCCTGATCTCGCAGCAGCATCACGCGGCCGGCGATCGTGACGACGTGCTCGGTCTCCTCGCCGTCGTCGAGACCGGCGTGTCGGTCGATCAGGTCGGCGACCCGTGCGTCGACCTCGAGGCGGTACGGCGGGTTGAAGCTCATTCCTCGTCGGTCTCCGGTTCGGCAGCGTTCTTCTCGTGGATGAGACGGAGACCGTGCAGTGTGAGCCATGGTTCGTGGTGGTCGATGGTCTCCGACAACGGCGCGATCAGGCCCGAGAGGCCGCCGGTGGCCACCACCGTGGTCGGGCCGCCGAGCTCGTCCTCGAAGCGGTGGACCATACCGTCGACGACGGCGGTGAACCCGTAGACGGCACCGGACTGCATCGACTCGACCGTCGAGCGCCCGATCACGTTGGCCGGCTCGACCAACTCGACCCGACGCAGCGCGGCGGCGCGCCCGAACAGTGCGTCGAGGCTGATGTCGATCCCGGGGAAGATGGCGCCTCCGAGGTATTCGCCCTTCGCCGAGATGGCCTCGAACGTCGTGGCGGTGCCGAAGTCGATCACGATGGTGGGGCCACCGAAGAGGTCCCACGCCGCGACGGCGTCAGCGATGCGGTCCGAGCCGACCTCACGAGGGTTGTCGTAGAGGATCGGCATGCCGGTCTTCACGCCCGGTTCGACGACGAGCGCGTCTTGGCCGAGGTACCGCTCGCTGAACCTGCGCAACGACCCGGTCACCCGAGGGACCGAGGAACAGACAGCGAAACCGGTGACGTCCTGGGGCCAGCCGAACCCGTGGAAGGCCAGGAACTCCTGGAACAGCAGCGCGTACTCGTCGGCGGTGCGCTCGACGTTCGTGGCGATGCGCCAGTGGTCCAACAGGTCGGTGTCGGCGGCGCGGTCCTCCGGTGGCGTCGGGTCGTCGAGGGCGTACAGACCGATGACGGTCTGGGTGTTGCCGACGTCGATGGCCAGGAGATGCACGGCGGACGAGGCTACGCGGGCACCGACGGAACCGGAGCATCCGTCAACGAGCCGCTGACCGCCCTGTCGCCGACGGATTCGCGATGTCCAATCCGATGTCGAGAGCCGGGGCCGACTGCGTGATCTGGCTCGTCGAGAGCAGGTCGACGCCGGTGCCTGCATAGGCGGCAGCCGTCTCGGTGGTGATGCCGCCCGAGCACTCGAGCCAGGGCCGACGCACGTTGTTCGCGGCCGCCCACTCGTTTGCGGCGGCGACGGCAGCGGTGGCCTGGTCGGGCGTGAAGTTGTCGAGCAGGATGGCGTCGCACCCGGCGTCGAGGGCGGCCATCATCGCAGCGTGGTCGTCGACCTCGACGTGGATCGTCCGAGCCGGCCAGGTGTGACGGGCGCTGCGTACGGCCTCGAGGATGCCGATCGCTGCGAGATGGTTGTCCTTGAGCATGACCCAGTCCGACAGGTTGCCGCGATGGCTGGCACCGCCCCCGGCGCGGACCGCCGCCTTCTCGAGCGAGCGTAGGCCCGGCGTGGTCTTGCGCGTGTCCCAGATGCGAGCATCTCCCCCAGCGGCGGCAGCGACGGCGAAGCGTCGTGTCAGCGTTGCGATGCCGCTGAGGTGGCAGAGGAAGTTGAGTGCGGTGCGCTCGCCGGTGAGGATCGGTGCCAGTGGCCCACGGACCACACCGAGCAGCTGCCCCCTGTGCAGCGGTTCGCCGTCCGCGACCTGCCACGACACCTCGACGCGGTCGTCGACCTGACCGAAGGCCTCGGTCGCACACGCCGTCCCCGCGAGCACTCCGTCGGCACGGGTGACGAACACCGCCTCGGCCGTTGCTCCGGCGGGGACCAGCGCGGCCGAGAGATCGCCCAGCGGCGTCAGGTCCTCGGCCAGAGCTGCGGTCACGGCCGCGCGGACGGCGTGGATCGGAGGAGCGACCGGCGCGTCGGACGACATGCGCGTCAGCCTGCCACGGCCCGCCGGAGCGGCCGAGATCGGTCAGTCGCCGACGATGACCAAACGGACGGCGAGATCGTCGTCGGCCTCGGGATGGTCGGTCCTGGTGTGCGCTCCCCTGGTCTCGGTCCGGAGCAGGGCAGCGGAGGCCACTGCGGCGCCGAGCGTCGCCAGGTTGCGGAGCTCGGCCGAGGCGACGTCGGCCACTGGGCCGTGCGCGACCTCGACGGCATCGTCGATGGCGGATCGGAGCGACCGATCGTCGCGCAGTACGCCGGCATCGGCGAACATCATCCGCTGGAACCGGTCCCGCGCCGTGGCCACCTCGCGCCCGCTGCCCGCTCCGTGTCCGGCATCGATGGGAGCGGTGTCGATGGGAGAGGCATCGATGGGAACAGCGTCGATCCTGCGGCCCTGGACACCGTGCGGCACGCCGGTCACGCAGCGCATCGCTCCGGTCGCTTCGGCACCGTCCTTGCCCGAGTCGATTGCCTCCACCACGCGTGGCCCGAAGACCATGCCGTCGAGGAGGGAGTTCGATGCGAGGCGGTTCGCCCCGTGCACGCCATTGCATGCGACCTCCCCGGCGACCCAGAGGCCGGGCAGCGAAGACGCCCCGTCGAGGTCGGCCACCACCCCACCGCAGCAGTAGTGGGCAGCGGGGGCGACCGGCAACCAGTCGGTGGCCGGATCGAGGCCCACCTTGTCGAGGGCCGTCCTGATGGTGGGGAATCGCTGATCGAAGCTGTCGAGGACCGTGGCGTCGAGCCAGACGTGATCGGTGCCGTCGATCTGGAGCTGGGCACAGATGGCGCGGGAGACGATGTCACGCGGCTGCAGTTCGTCGACGAACTGCCTGCCGTCTGCACCTCGGAGGAGCGCGCCGTGGCCACGCAGCGCCTCGGACAGCAGCGGTCGGGGCATCGACGAGTGGTGCAGGGCGGTCGGATGGAACTGGACGAACTCCACGTCGGCCACCGCAGCGTCGACCCGGAGTGCCATGGCCATGCCGTCGCCGGTCGCCTCGAGGGGGTTGGTGGTCACCGAGTACAACTGGCCACCGCCGCCGGTCGCGAGCAGGACGTTGCGGGCGCGCACCTCGATCTGCTCGCCGTGTTCGTCGAGCGCTCGCACGCCCACGCACCGACCGCCGTCGACGATCAGATCGAGCGCGAACGTCGTTTCGAGCAACACCGCCGCGGTCTTCTTCACCGCTTCGACGAGTGCACGCTCGACCTCGACGCCGGTTGCCGCACCACCGGCGTGGAGGATCCGCGGATGGCTGTGCCCACCCTCACGTGCGAGCAGGTACTCGCCACATTCGTCCTGATCGAACATCGCTCCCATGGCGATGAGCTCGTTGACGCGGGCCGGGCCCTCGTCGACGAGCACACGGACAGCATCGAGGTCGCACAGCCCCGCGCCCGCCGTCAGCGTGTCGGCGAGGTGGAGGTCCGTCGAGTCCGGATCACCCCCCAGTACGGCGGCGACGCCGCCCTGGGCCCATCGGGTCGTGGACTGCTGGAGCTCGCCCTTGGTGAGCACCCCCACCCGCATGTGGTGCACATCGGCGGCCCGCACCGCGGCAGACAGACCGGCCACACCGGAGCCGAGGACGAGCAGGTCGAGCGTGTCCATGGTCGGCAGTCTGCCGCGAGCGTCAGGGACGCTGCTTGTCTTCGTACATGCTCGCGTCGGCCCGTTGCAGCAGATCGTCCAGGGTCTCGCTGCCGATGGGACGGAATGCCGCCGTCCCGACGCTGACGGCCAACTCGTACGGCTCGGTCGAGTTCTCGTTCCATGCCGCGGTCGCGGCACGGAGTTTGTCGAGCGCCGGGTCAACGGTGTCGGCATCGGTCAGGAGCACCGCGAACTCGTCGCCTCCCAATCGAGCGACCACGTCGGACGAGCGATAGCTCTCCTCCAGGAGGTGTGCGAACTCCCGCAACGCACGATCTCCCGCACCGTGGCCGAACGTGTCGTTGATCAACTTCAGGTCGTCGAGGTCAGCGAACAACAGGGCAGCGTGGCGGCCGGTCCGTCGGCACACCTCGAGGAGCTTCCTGGCGACGAACTCGAATCCCCGCCGGTTCGTGAGACCGGTGAGCTCGTCGGTGGTGCCAGCGCGGATGGCGGCGATCTCGTCCTCGACCACGCCGGCGAGGTCGCGCAGCGTCTCCTTCTCCCGTTCGTCGAGCTCACGCGGTTCCGACCCGAGCACGCAGAGGGTCCCGAGGCGGGAACCACCCGGTCCCCGGATCGGCTGTCCGGCGTAGAACCGGATGCTCGGGTCGTCCACTACGAGCGGATTGCCGATGAAGCGAGGGTCGGTGCTCGCGTCGCTGACGTGGAACACCTCGTCGCTGTGGATCGCGTGTCGGCAGAACGACACGTCGCGGGGCGATTCCGTGGTGTCGGTGCCAGCCTTCGAGAGGAACCAGTTGCGGTTGGCGTCGAGCAGCGTCACCAGTGCGACGTCGACGTCGAAGATCCGTCGGGCGAGGCGCGTGATCCTGTCGAACCGCTCCTCGGCGTCGTTGTCGAGGAGCGCGAGGGACACCACTTCTGCGAGGCGGGAAGCTTCGTCGGCGGGGACCTCGGGCGTGTCGATGAACACATCATGTCCATACCCGGGCCAAAACACACCACAGAACGACCAACTAGACACCCAGACATGACCTGGGACGGCGACGAGTACCAGCAGCGGTTCGACCGGATGGCCGCCGCAGGCCAGGACATGCACGGGGAAGCGACGTTCGTGCGCGCCTACGAACCCGCGTCGGTGCTCGATGCCGGCTGCGGGACCGGCAGGGTCGCGATCGACCTCGCGTCCCATGACATCGACGTGGTCGGCGTCGACGTCGACGGATCGATGCTGTCCGCCGCGCGCCGGCGTGGGCCGGCGATCACGTGGGTCGAGGCCGACCTGCGTTCGTTCGAACTCGGCCGGACCTTCGATGTGGTGGTGATGGCCGGCAACGTGCCGCTGTTCACGCCGCCCGGTACCCAGGCAGAGCTCATCGCCGCGGTTGCCCGCCACGTGTGCGGGGGCGGCCTCCTCGTCGCCGGATTCTCCACCGACTGGTCCGAACGTCCCTACAGCACCGGCCAGTACGACGACGCCTGTGCAGACGCAGGTCTCACCCTCGCCGAGCGCTTCTCGACCTGGGACAGAGCGCCATGGACGTCAGCGTCCGGGTACACCGTGTCCGTTCATCGTCGATGAACTGGTCGGCGACGCATGTGGATCAACTCCCGCGTGTGGGCGCCCCAGCTGCGGTCACTCCCACGTTGTCGATGAGACGCGTACGAGCGAATCGCACGGCGATCAGGAGACGCAGATCGCCAACGAGGACGGCCGGGGCCTGCAGCGTGGCAGCGTCGACGACCGCGCAGTAGTCGAGTGCGCTGTCGGTCTCCGGTCCGGTCTGTCCGGCGACGATGTCGGCCATCACCGCTCGAACCACGACCGGGTCGGTCTCTCCGGCGACGACCGCATCTGCCGCCGATCGCAGTGCTCGGTTCACGACCGGCGCCGCCGCCCGCTGATCCGTGGTGAGGTACGCGTTTCGGCTCGACATCGCGAGACCGTCGGGTTCGCGCACGGTCTCGCAGCCGACCACGTCGACGGGCAGGGAGAGGTCAGCCACCATCCGGCGCACGACGGCGAGTTGTTGGAAGTCCTTCTCCCCGAAGTAGGCCGCGCAGGGCCCGACGATCGAGAAGAGCTTGGCGACCACGGTTGCGACCCCGGCAAAATGCGTCGGGCGGCTGGCACCTTCGTAGCCATCCGAGACGCCGGCGACCGAGACCGTTGTCGGGATCGGGTGACCGTCGGGGTACATCTCGTCCGCCGACGGGACGAAGAGGACGTCGACGCCGGCGTCTGCGGCGAGGGCGGCGTCGTGGCCGAGATCCCTCGGGTAGTCGTCGAGATCCTCGTGGGCACCGAACTGGAGTGGGTTCACGAACACGGACGACACCACCACGTCGGTGTCGTCGCGAGCCTCCCGCATCAGGGACACATGGCCGGCGTGGAGGAAGCCCATCGTCGGGACGAAGCCGACCGACCGTCCGTCGGCACGGTGTGGCTCGAGGTACGAGCGGAGCTCGTGGATGGTGCGGATCTGGTTCACGACACACCTCGATCCCGCAGCCGACGGGCGGCGTCGGCCGCGACCGAGTACATGGCCCGTTCGTCGGCCGGCAGCGCGTCGAGGTGCCGGGCGACGGTCACCCAGTCATCCCGAGCCACCGGACCGGTCAAGGCGGCGGCAGGTCCGACGGCGGCGACGTTGTCGAGCGCTCCCCGAGCCAGGTCGAGGAACGCATCGAGCGGAACACCGACCGACTCGGCGACCCGTTCGACCTGACCCATCAGGGCAACGACATGGTTGGCGGCGATGGCCGCGGCCGCGTGATAGGCGACGCGGTCGGCATCGGCGACCTCGACGCGCTGGCCACCGACCGCATTGACCAACGCGGTCGCGGCGTCGAGCTCGCCGGCAACGGCGAACCACGCGCCCCGGAGCCGCTCGGCACCGAGTTCGGCGTCGGGGAGCGACACGAGCGGGTGGACCGAGGCAACGCGCGGGTGGGGTGCGAGCACATCGAGTCCCAGCGATCCGGCGAGGTGCATGACCACGGCGTCACCCGGTTCGATCGACGCTGCCACCGAGGCGACCGCATCGTCGGGGACGGCGAGGATCAACACACCTGCACCCGATGCGGCCGAGGACGAGTCGTACCGGCGACCGAGCGGACCGTCCACTGACCACCCGTCAGCCGACAGTGCGGTCGCGATGGCGCCGCCGACCCGGCCGGCACCGATGACCCGCGCGTCGAAGCGATCCACGTGGATGGTCCTTTCCGGATCCGGCCCGCATGGTGCCAGTCCAGCGATCACGGTAGCGGCCCGATCCGGTCCACGCTCCCCTCGACGTCCTCGCGCCACCCCTCCGGCGCCAGCGTCGGGTCGAGCTCGGACAGCGGCTCGAGCACGAACCGTCGCTCGGCCATCCGCGGGTGCGGAACCTGGAGTTCCGGCGTGTCCACGGTGACGCCGTCGATCCACAGGATGTCGACGTCGAGGGTGCGAGCACCCCAGCGCACGTCTCGTACCCGTCCGGCCGCCGACTCGATCCGGTGGCACACGCCCAGCAACTCGTGCGGGTCGAGATCGGTGTCGACTTCCACGACCAGGTTCAGGTACCGACCCTGCGTCGGTCCACCGACGGGATCGGTCTCGTAGACGTCCGACACCGCGACGACCGCCGGGAGCGAGGCGATCGCCGTGCGGAGGTGCTCCTCGCGATCACCGAGGTTCGAACCGAGACCGAGGAAGGCCCGGGTCACGGCGGGGTCAAGCTCGACGTCGGCGGAGCCGGACCGCGGTCGAGGCGACGTCGAGCGGGATCGGCGGCCGGAGCTTGCGGACCGTGACCGTCACCGCGGTGGTGGCGATGTCGACACCGAGCGTTGCATCAGCGGCGACGGCGGCGACGTGTTCGAGCAATGCGTGTTCATCGGCCTGCACCGCCGAGGCGACCGCGACCGAGACCGCGCCGTAGTCGACGGTGTCTGCCACGTCGTCCGTCGTCGATGCGACCGTCAGGTCGGCTTCGAGCTCGAGATCCAGCTCGAGGGGCTGGGCGGTGGCCCGCTCGGCGGTGCCGACGCCGACATGGCACAGGACACGCAGCGAACGGATCTCGATGCGGCCGGTCATCCGTCGTGATCGGTCGACGGCGCCGCCGGCTGCGGATCGAGCACGTCGGGGCCGGGCAACTTGTCGACAAGGGCCACGAGGCTCCGGGCGCGGGACCCGAGTTGGCGATGCAGGAGTTGCTCGATGATCGAGATCGCCTGTGGGGGCCCCGGCACCAACTCGTTCCACAGGATGTACGCCGCCGTCAGGCCACAGACGCGATCGCTGAGCTCGTCCTGGTGGATCACGATCTTCCCGCCATCGACGAGCAGTCGACGAATCTCGGGAAACAGGCGGACCAGGAAGGCCTCCTGGTCGTCGCTCCCCGAGAACGGCCGATGTCGCCACGACACGCCGAGCTCGTCGTAGTTGTGGAGGTTGTGACTCGACTCGACGAGGGAGATGACGCTGGTGAAACCCTGCTCGCGCAGCCAGATGATCTCCTCCTGGCGGCGAACCTTCCGGTGGTTGGCGCCGTACCCACCGGGCCGCTCGCACACCGCGAGCCGGTCCTGGATGATCCAGGTGAAGTGACGGGGCGTGATTCCTGCTGCCCACTTGCCTCGCATCGCCATCAGCGGACGCTCCCCACGGCGGGGGTGGCAAGGGCCTGCACGGTGGCGGCGACGTCGTGTACCCGGATCATGGCGGCTCCCATCGTGGCAGCCCAGAGGGCCGTCGTGACAGAACCCTCGAGCCGATCGTCGGGCGGTGTCGGCTCGTCGGCGCCGTCCGCGGCGGCCAGCGCGGCCCCCAGGAACCCCTTCCGGCTGGTCCCGACCGCCACTGGGATGCCGGTGGCGACGAGGCGATCGAGATGGGCGAGGAGCGACCAGTTGTGGTCGAACGTCTTGCCGAACCCGATGCCGGGATCGATCCAACACTCCTCGACACCTGCGGCGCTGGCCCGAGCAGCGGCCCCGACGAGTGCGGCCCGAACCTCGTCGACGACGTCGCCGTAGTTCGGCGAGACCTGCATCGTGCCCGGCACGCCCTGCATGTGCATCGCCACCCAACCGGCGCCGGTCTCGGCGGCAACCCGGTCGAGCGACGCGGAGATGTCGTTGATGATCGACGCACCGGCGCCGACGGCGGCGCGGGCGACGTCGGCGTGGCGGGTGTCGACCGAGAGTCGCCCACCCGCCTTTTTGACCGCATCGGTGAGCGCCTCGATCACCGGGATCACCCGACCCAGCTCGTCATCGACCGACACGGGGCTCGCGCCCGGCCGGGTCGACTCCCCGCCCACGTCGATGACGTGAGCGCCCTCGGCCAGCATCTGGCGCCCGCGCCGCACCGCGGTCGTGACATCGGGCCATGCCCCACCATCGGAGAAGGAGTCGGGCGTGACGTTCAGCACGCCCATGACCACGGGAGACATCGATGACAGCGTAGCCGTCGCGCATCGGCGGCTTTCCTGCACTCTCGGTTGCTTTCGTCAGCTGACGCCGATGAACCGCATCGCTTCGTACCGGGTGGCGGTGTTGGTACGGAACAGTCCGCGTACCGCCGACGTGATGGTGGTCGAGCCGGGCTTGCGTATGCCGCGCATCGACATGCACAGGTGCTCGGCCTCGACGACCACCAGCACCCCCTTGGGTTCGAGCACCCGGTCGAGCGCGTCGGCGATCTGCACGGTCAGCCGTTCCTGTACCTGCGGGCGCTTCGCGTAGACATCGGCGAGGCGGGCCAGCTTCGACAGTCCGGTGATTCGACCGTTGTCGTTGGGGATGTAGGCGATGTGGGCGTTGCCGATGAACGGCACGAGGTGGTGCTCGCACGCCGAGTAGATCGCGATGTCGCGCACCATGACCATCTCGTCGTGGTCGGCCTCGAACGTCGTCTTGAGATGGCGGTCCGGGGTGTCGTGGAGCCCGGAGAATATCTCGGCGTACATGCGAGCAACCCGGGCCGGCGTGTCGAGCAGACCGTCGCGCTCGGGGTCCTCCCCGACTGCCGCCAAGATCTCGCGCACCGCGGCCTCGATCCGAGGCTGATCGATCTCGGGGGCGAGCGTCGGCCGTTCGTCCTCGGGGGCGGTCACGTGCCCGAGGGACCCGGACGCAGTCGGAACCAGCGG
>JBBKVY010000225.1:0-9244 GCA_037968675.1 Acidimicrobiales bacterium
CCAACCCGGTCCACCCAACCGGTTCTGGTGGGTAGATGGGTCGTCTGGTGGTGTCGTTTGCTCACCAGAACCGGATTCCAACCGGTCCACCCAACCGGTTCTGGTGGGTAGATCGGTCATCTGGTGGTGTCGTTTGCTCACCAGAACGGGGGTGGGTCAGTCCTCGACGGTGATGGCGAACTCGGGGCAGTTGTCGGCGCAGAGATGTGCGTCGGCCTCCTGCTCCGTCGGGATCTCGCCCTCGACCAGGAGGACCGCGAACCCCTCGTCGTCGGCATCGAAGAGCTCGGGAGCCAGGACGAAGCAACGGCCGTGCCCCTGGCAGGCCTCCGTGTCGAGTCGCAGCTTCACGATGCGCCGCCTCGGCCGAGCACCCGGAGCGGGAGGTTTCGCGGCCCCCGTACCTGACCGGTCGACCAGCGGACCGCGCCGGCATCGGCCAACTCGAAGTCGGGGAATCGATCCATCCACTCCTCGACCGCGACGGTGAGCTCCATGCGGGCCAGGTTCGACCCCAGACACCGGTGGATGCCCAGCCCGAAGGCCGAGTGGCGGTTGCGGGCGCGGTCGATGACGAACTCGTCGGCCCGGTCGAACACCTCCGGGTCACGATTGGCCGACGGGAACGGCAACAGGACCCAGTCGTCGGCCTTGACCGGACAGCCACCGATCTCGGTGTCCTCGGCGACGATGCGGGCCATGGTCACCGGTCCGTAGAAGCGGAGGAACTCCTCGATGGCGAAGGTTCGGATGTCGGGCTCATCGACCCAACGACGGCGATCGTCGGGGTGCTGGGCGAGGTGCCACAGGCTGGCGCCGATCGCCGACCACGTCGTGTCGATGCCGGCGATGATCAACAGTCCGATGGTGCCGCGGATGTGCTCGGTCGACAGCGGTTCGCCGTCCATCTCCTCGGTGAGGAGGAACGAGATCAGGTCGTCGCCGGGTGCCTCGCCGGCTGCCTGCTCGCGGCGTCGGCCCTCGATCGCGGTCGTCAGGTAGTGCTGGAGCGTCTCGCTGGGGTCGACCGGCGGAGACTGACCGGGTGCCTCGATGATCCGATGGATGAAGCCCCGGAACTTGTCACCGTCGGTCTCCGGCAGGCCGAGCATTGCGGCGATCGCATGCACCGGGATGTGCTGGGTGTAGGTGACCGCCGCGTCGACGGCGTCTTCCCCGGCGTCGATTCGTTGCTCGATCTCGTCGAGCAACGAGCGGCAGTGGGCACGTGTCCGCGGCTCGAAGGCCTTGATCGCCTTGGGCGCGAACGGCGGCAACAGCAGGCGTCGCGCCTGGTTGTGGAAGGGCGGGTCCGATGTGATGGGCGGCGCGTAGCCCTGCGGCCTGGGGATCGTCGGTCGCCAGTCGGTGACGATCACGCCCTGGCTCGAGAAGTGTTCGGTGTCGTTGGCGATCGCGGCGACGTCTTCGTGGCGGGTGGGGAGCCAGGTGCCGCCGAAGCGGTCGGTGTGGGCCACGGGACAACGCGTACGCAGGTCGTCCCAGATCTCGGGAGCCGATGCGGCGTAGTCGGGGTGCGTGTGGTCGAAGTCGGTGGCCCAGTCGGCGACGGCCGGACGTCCTGGTGTCGGCGCGAGTTCGTCGGCGTCCGTCGTGTGGGTGGTCCCTGCGGTGTCGGTCATCAGATAACGGACGTTATCGCATCGAATCGCGGTCGACTGCTCTCCACCTCATCCGAATCCTGCGATTCCGGGTCAGGCGAGGGCATCGCGGAAGAAGGCGACGATGCGGTCTTCCATGAACGCACGGTCGGCTTCGGCCCGAGGGACGTGGCGCTCGTCGGGGAAGAGGAACAGCTCGTGGTCGATGCCTTCGGCGATGAGGGCATTGAGGAGTCGGGCCGTGTGCCGGAAGTGGACGTTCTCGTCGATGAGGCCATGGATGAGCAGGAGGCGTCGGTCCCGGAGCCCCTCGACGTGGGACATCACCGAACCGTCGTGATAGCCGTCCGGGTTCGACTGCGGCGTGCCCATGTATCGCTCGGTGTAGTGGGTGTCGTAGCCGCCCCAGTCGGTGACCGGGGCACCGGCGCAGGCGGCAGCGAACACGTCGGGTCGACGGGCCAGGCACATGGCACTCATGTAGCCGCCGTAGCTCCAGCCGTAGATGCCGACTCGAGCGGGGTCGGTGATGCCGTCGTCGACCAGCGATCGCACGAGCGCGACCTGGTCGGCCACCTCGACGGTCCCCATACGGTGGCGGAGGACGCCCTCGAAGGCGAGGCCACGGTCGGTCGAACCGCGGTTGTCGACCACGGCGACGCAGAAACCTTCCTGGCGCAGGTATTGGGCACGGAGGGCGACGGTCGGGCCCCACGACCGGGTGAGCATCTGTGCATGCGGGCCGCCGTACACCGAGACGACCGTCGGATGCGGGCCCGGGCCGTCGGGCACGTAGACGGCGGCGTGGAGGGGCGTCCCGTCGTCGGCGGTGACGATGCGCTCGATCGGGGGCGCCAGCGCCAGTTCGGCCACCCGATCGTCGGTCGATGCATCGTGGACCACCGAGATCGATCCGTCGGCGCGGGTGAGCACGGCCCTCGGCGGCGTGTCGGGTGAGGAGGAGGTGTCGACTCGATGACCGGTTGCGGGATGGACGACCGAGGCGTGGACGCCCGCAGGCTCGGTGATGCGTTCGGGGGGCGACGAGCCGTCCAGGGGGACACGGTGCAGCTGACGTTCGAGCGCCGTGGGTCCCGTGCTCGTGAACCACACAGTGTCGTCGTCGGCCGCGACGACACGGGTGACGACGTCGTCGCCGGTGGTGAGGGCGTGGGCCAGTGCGCCGTCGGCGTCGCGCAGCTCGAGATTGCAGGAGCCGCTCCGTTCGCTGGCCCAGACGAACGATCCGTCGGACAGGAAGCGGAGATGGTCGTGGAGGTTGATCCAGACGTCGGAGGTCTCGCGCAGGAGCAGGCGCCCGTCGCCGGTGTCGATGTCGAACCGGATCAGGTCGAGCCGCGTCTGCGCACGGTTCTCGACCTGCACGACCAGCTCGCCGCCAGGTGTCCAGTCAACTCGGGCCACGTAGCGGTCGGCGCCGATGTCGGTGGCGTCGAGGTCGAGCCACACCGGTCCGCCACCACGTCCGTCCGCCGGCACGACGCCGACTCGGACGTGGGCGTTGGCGGCGCCGGCGAAGGGGTATGCGTGATCTTCCTGCGCTCCTGACCCCACTGTGTCGCTGCCCTGGTGGACGATCCGATAGATCGGGATGTGGCTCTCGTCGACCTCACAGAACGCGACGTGCGCGCCGTCGTGCGAGAACCAGAAGCCGTAGGGACGCCCCATCTCCTCCTGCGCCATGAACTCGGCGAGACCGTTGGTCCGCCCGGTTCCGGTCGTACCGGTCGTGAGTTGCACCACCGTGCCCGACTCGGCGTCGGCGACGTGGACCTCGTCGTCGCGCACGAAGCCGACGCGGGTGCCGTCGTCGCTCAGCCGCGCATCGAGAAGCGGACTCCCGGGTGTCGATGCGACCAGCAGCCGAGCCTCGGCATCCAGCCGGTCGAGCACCCACAGCCCGTCGGACATCGGGATCAGGAGCCGCGGCCCGCTGGACGCCCACTGGTACCGGGTGACGCCGACGGCGAGCTCTCGCGCCCGTTCCCGACGCAGCCGCTCCTCGAGGGGCAGGTCGTCCTCGGCGACCACCACGCCCGGTGTCGGGATCGTTCGCCGCTCGCCGGAGGAGACATCGAGGGCGATCAGTCGCTGGTGGAGACTGCCGGCCTCGGCCGACAGGAACGTGACGGTCGACCCGTCGGGCGAGAACCGGATCGAGGTCGGGACGACGGTGCCCGGTAGCGGTCGGCGGGCGACGTCGGTGGTCGTGAGGGCTCGCACGGCGGGACCCTAGAGGCGCGCAACGGTGCATGGCGGCCCGCTGGTGACGGGTCGCTGGTCACTCGTCCCTGAGCAACTCGGTCGGTTGGAGGCGGTTCACGAGCCGAGCACCGATGACCGACGACGTGAGGGTGGCGACCACCATCAACGCCGCCGGGGTCGTCACGGCTGAGAGGGGGATCGTGTAGCCGGGGTCGAGCACGAACAGCGGCCGGAGCACATGCACGAAGTATCCGCCCATCAGGGAGCCGACAACGACGCCCGCGGCTGCTCCTGCGACGGCGACCGTGCCGGCCTCACCGGTGATCAGGAGTCCGATCGTGCGGGGTTCGAGTCCCTGCGCCCGCAGGGTGATGTACTCCCGCCGGCGCTGGAGCAGCAGGCCGAAGACGAAGATGGCGATCGTCATCGCCGACATCGCCAGCGCGAAACCCGAGTCGAGGTCGACCAGGCCGGCAATGTTCAACGCAGCCAGGCTCGACTGGTCGGACGCCAGGGTGGTCAGTCGGCTCTCGACCTGGAGCTGGTCGGTCGCTGCCGGCCCACGCTCGAGTCCGGCGACCGCTCGCTCGATCACCGCGTCGCTGGTGCCGCCGGTGGCGGCGAGGAAGAAGTCGGGGTCCTTGGCCGGTACGTGGTCGCGGTGGACGTCGATCGAGAGCAACGCATCGGCGCCGCCCGGAAAGCCCGGCAGACGTTCGTAGAGTCCGGCGATGCGCAGCTCGACCTCGACCTGGTCGTCGGTCGCGCGGGCGAGCAGCACCGACAGCGTGTCGCCGGGCGCTGCCTTCAGGAAGTCGGCCACGTCCGCGCTGAGGAGGACCGCGTCCGGATCCTCGCGGAGCGTGTCGAGCGCCCGGCGCGCCGTCGTGTCGACGAACAGGTCGTTCCGCAGTGGCGCCACCTCGCCGAACGTTTCGGGGTCGACCGCCACGAGATCCGCCGGATCGGACGTCCGAGCGCTGCGCAGGATCACGTTCTGCCGACCGGCGATCACCGGGGTGACGGCGGCGACGCCTTCGATGCGCAGGCGATCGACGGCGTCGACACCCAGCGCATCCGGGGAGGCAGGGCCCGGCGTGATCCTTATGTCGGCGCCGGTGGCGAACCGGGCATCGGTCGCCTTGGCGCCGTCGTACGATGCGGTGAACACCGCCAGACTGGTACCGAGTGCGACGATCAACGAGATGACCATCGCGCCGTTCCCGATCGCCCACGGCCGCCGGCCGACGCTCAGGCGATAGAGGGCTCCGAGCGGCCGACCGACCGTGCCCGAGGACCGCGGTCGTGTCCGGGTGAGCACGCTTCCGAGCAGGCGGGCGGCCAGCAGACTTCCGGTGATCCACGCCGCGACCGGGAGCACGAGCAGCCACAGGTTCAGTTCGACGGCGCGCCCGAAGTACACCGAACCCGGGGCGCCGTCGAACGCGTTGGCCCGGAGGGCCACCACCGTCCCGGCGGCGACGACCAGCACCCCGACGATGTCGAGGCCGAGACGTCGCCACAGGGGCGGACGGTTGGTGAACCGGGCGCGATCCTCTTCGATGTCGCGGTCGATCGACCGTCTCCCCGTGAGGTAGAGCGCCGCCCCGGTCGCGGCGAAGCCGCCGACGGAGCCGAGGAACGCAGACGTGAGCAGGCTCGGTGTGCTCGCTCGGCTGAGCGAGTCGTTGCCGAGGACGGCGCCGGCGGCGAGGTAGCCGATCACGAGGCCGACCAGCGATCCGGCCACGGTGATCGCTGCGGTGCGGGCGGTGAGCATGCGCAGGAGGTGCCGGCGACTGGCGCCCCGGACGCGCAGCGTTGCCTGCTCGCGGCGTTGGGCGTCGGCCAACACGGTGCCGGCGTACCCGGCGAGCATCGCGGCGAGGAATCCGCCGGGCAGGCCGAGGAACACGAAGAGACGTTTGGCGACCCCGGCGTCGTCGGCGGCGACTGTGAGGGTGTTGGTGATGTTGTCGAGGACGTAGTCGGATCCACCCGCGGCCACATCGGCGACCGCGGTTCCGATGCGTCGGGTCTGGACCACCGCGGTCGCCGGGTCGGCATCGAGGAGGTCGCGAGCCACGCGGACGTCGACTTCCCGCACCGGCGGGCTCTTCAGCCGCGACCCTCGAGTGCTGGCGGCGCGTTCGTATGCTGGCAGGATCTCCGCGTCGAACGAGGCCGGCGAGACGATCACCGAGTTGCGGACGTAGACGAACGTCTCGAGATCGCCGCCGCGACGACTGGAGAACAGTGATCGAGCGCGTGTGAGGTCCGCGACGCCGGTCACGGTCCCATCGATGGCCGAGCCATCGGGGAGATCGATGGTCACCGTGCCGCCGACGGTGACGCCGAGTGCCTCGGCCGCCTCGGCGCTGATCACGACTCCCGACGACTCGATCGCGCCGTCGATGATGTCGATCGAATCGTCCCGGGCCGCGTGGTCGGCGTCGAAGGCGAGGATCTTGGCCGGACCCGGGGCCACGGCGTCGCCCGACGACAACGTGTCCGACCCCAGGTCACCCAACGACAGCGGGGACGCCGACTCGACGCCGTCGATCGCCAGGATCCGCCGGGCGAGATCTGCCAGCGACGGTGGCGCCGGATCGTTGGCGGCGACGGGAGTACGTGCCTCCCGGGTGGAGTAGGTCGAGTCGACCGTGGCGACGTCGACCGCGAGCTCGGCCGGTGCCGCCAACTCGTACGCGAAACGCCTGGTGGTTCCGGGAGGCACGGTCCCCACGTTGAGGCCGGTGTCGCCGGCACCGTGTGCGAAGGGATTGCCGTCGACCCCGGTGATGGGTGTGCCGTCCATCTCGGCCGATCCGGCCACGTAGGTGGCATCAGCCGGCGGCAACGAACGGACGGTCACCTCGTTGGCAGCGACCGTGCCGGCGTTGTGCACGGTGAGGTCGACCCGGGCACTTCCGCCTCGGTTCTCGACGGACTGCGTCAGCGAGATCCCGTTGCCCACCTGGTCGCCGACGATCCGCTGGATGTCGATCGGGAGGGGCGCCACCGCGCGTTGCGTCATCGAGGCCGACAAGCCGTCGATGAAGAACAGGACGCCACAGAAAAGTCCGACGCCGAGCGAGACGCCCACCATCGTCGACAGCGTCCGACGTGGATTCCGGACGAGGTCGGCGATGACGTACCGGGTCAACACGGCGACTCGAGTTCGATGGTCCGACCGAGGTGCGCGGCGATCGCCGGATCGTGGGTGACGATCACGAGCGTTGCCCCCGATCGCCGGTGCATCTCGGTCAGCAGTTCGATGACGACCATGGCGTTGCCTCCGTCGAGGGCGCCGGTGGGCTCGTCGGCGAGGATGACGGCCGGTCCGTGGACGATGGCGCGGGCGACGGCGACCCGCTGACGCTGACCGCCCGAGAGCTGGTCCGGCAGCCGGCCGGCGAGTTCGCCCAGCCCGAGTCGGTCGAGCAGGACGTCAGGCTCGTGGGCGGCGCCGCGACTGTCCTGGTGGCAGATGGCCAACTGGAGACCCACGTTCTCTTCGACAGTGAGGTGGGGGAGCAGGTTGTCGGCCTGGTACACCATGCCGACCTCCCGACGCCGGAACCGGACTCGACCGCGCTCGGGCAGGGACGAGACGTCGTCGTGGCCGACCGTCACGGTGCCGCGCGTCGGCGTGGCCAGACCGGCGAGCAGGCCGAGCAGCGTCGACTTGCCGCAGCCGCTCGCCCCCATGATCGCCACGCCCTCGCCGCCATCGATCGTCACGCTCGTCGGGGCCAGCGCCCGCACCGTGCCGTGGTCGGTCCGGTGGTCGACCGTCGCCTCGTGGACGTTGATGGCATGGCCGAGACTCATCGATCGACCAGCTGTCCGTCGGCGAGTGCGTAGTGAGTGGTCGCGAGATCGGCGAGCGCGGTCTCGTGGGTCACGAACAGCACCGCGAACGGCGCGGCCAGGACGTGTTCGATGACACCGCCAGCGGTCTCTCCGTCGAGCTGGGCGACGACCTCGTCGGCGAGGAGCAGGGCGGGGTCGTTGGCGATCGAGACCGCCAGTGCGACCCGTTGCGCCTCCCCGCCGGAGAGCTGGCGTGGATCGTGGTCGGCGCGATGCGCCACACCGAAGCTGGCCAGGAGCCGCAGCGCGCGCTGGCGACGTTCGTGCCGGCGTCGACGGTGGGGCCCCGGTTCGAAGCCGATGGCGAGCTCTACGTTCTCGCGTGCGGTGAGGAACGGCACGAGGTTGTCCGACTGGAGCGCGATGCCGATGCGTCCGGCTCGGATCCTGGCGCGGTCGCCATCGTCGAGCTCACCGATCTCGACGCCGTCGATCTCGACGACGCCGGCATCGGGGCGGCGCAGGCCGGCGATGATCGAGAGCAGCGTCGACTTCCCCGATCCCGACGCTCCCACGAGGCTCGCCTTCTCGCCGGGTTGCAGGGTCATCGCCACGTGGCGGAGGACGTCGGTCCCCGCCTGGTCGCCGGTGCCGGGGAAGGCCTTGTCGACGTGCGCCAGCCGGATCACCGGGGTCACGGTGCAGCCCTCGTCGATTCCGGCGTCAGGCCGTACACGTCGGCCGCCGTCTCCCGAGCGTGCTGTTCGAGATCGAGCACGGTCTGGCTCGCCTCGGACAGGCCGTCGGCGCTCAATTCCACGAAGTTCAGGAGCTGGAACCGGTCCTTGTGCAGGCTGGCGTCCAGCGGGACGTTGTTGATGACGCCGACGCCCGGCGCGTAGTACTTGTTCTCGTTGTCCGGGGCGCCGACCTCCCCCTCCTGCACGACACGCACGTCGTCGTAGCAGCCGAACTCCACGCACTCATGAACGCCGATCTCGAACGGTTCGCCGATCGACGCGTCTTCACCCGGCGCGGCGGCGATGAACCAGCGTGGCGTGTCGATGTCGACCTCCCGGGGCGAGAGGATGCCGATCCGAGAGCCGTCGGCGGTTCCCAGCCAGGCGCTCTCGGTGTTGGTGTACTCGCCACCCTCGTACTCCTCGGTGTACCCGCCGAGGATCCAGACGTTCCCGTCAGCGTCGAGCGCCAGGTAGTCCATACCGACCTGGGCGACCTCGCCCGAGTCGGTCGACTCGTCCAACATCGCCACGGCCGGGACGCCGTCGATCGTGCGGATCACGTCGGTCATCGTGGTGATGATCTCGTGGGGCACCTCGCGTTGACCGACCAGCGTCGTGCCACCGCGTACCCACTGGATCCCGGGTCGCAGCGGGTGGTACGGGTTGGTATCGCTCGCCGGGTCCACGAAGTTGGTGGGTTCGAACGCGACTGTGGTGCCGCAGCCTTCGCTGCTCGGCTGCTCTACCGGGCCGGATGCGGCATCCGCTGTTGCCGGCGCGTCGGCTCCGGTACCGCACGACGCCGCCATGACGGTGAGCACGGCGCCGAGCCACAGT
>JBBKVY010000226.1:0-16221 GCA_037968675.1 Acidimicrobiales bacterium
CCCCCGTCCGACCCCCGGAAAATAGCTGTGAAAAAGGTACGGTAACCGGACCCTATACACAGCGATTTTACGGGAGGGGAGGGCTGGGACGGTCCAGAGGGGGCGTGTACACTCGCCGATCGGTCGCTCCGCGCCAGCGGATCGATCGCATTCCGAAGACCAGTCCGGACCACCTGAGCAACCGATTCGAGCATCTCTTGACCGACACCACGTCCGCCGCAACCCTCGTCCCCTCGGGGCTCACCGAGAGCCCGTCCGAGATGGGCACCTTCAACGACGAGGGGGTGTACACGCCGCGGGAGATCACCTCGAACGACGTCGGCAGCTTCGCCGACTACATCGACGGCACCATGGTCACCGTCGAGGAGGGCCAGCTCGTCGAGGGCAAGGTCGTCCGCATCGACAAGGACGAGGTCCTGCTCGACATCGGCTTCAAGTCCGAGGGCGTCGTTCCCAGCCGTGAGCTGAGCATCCGCAACGACGTCGATCCGTCCGAGGTTGTCTCCCTGGGAGACACCATCGAGGCCCTGGTCCTCACCAAGGAGGACAAGGAAGGCCGCCTGATCCTGTCCAAGAAGCGTGCGCAGTACGAGCGCGCATGGGGCAAGATCGAGGAGATCAAGGAGGCCGAGGGCGTTGTCACCGGCAAGGTGATCGAGGTCGTCAAGGGCGGTCTCATCATCGACATCGGCCTGCGTGGCTTCCTCCCCGCCAGCCTGGTCGAGCTCCGTCGGGTCCGCGACCTCGATCCATACGTGGGTCGTGAGCTCGAGGCCAAGATCATCGAGCTCGACAAGAACCGCAACAACGTGGTCCTCTCCCGCCGTGCGTGGCTCGAGGAGACCCAGCGCGAGCAGCGCGAGGACTTCCTCCAGAACCTCAAGCCGGGCGAGGTCCGCCGCGGCGTGGTCTCGAGCGTCGTCAACTTCGGCGCCTTCGTCGACCTCGGCGGGATGGATGGACTCGTCCACGTCTCCGAGCTGTCGTGGAAGCACGTCGATCACCCCGGCTCCGTCGTCACCGTCGGCGACGAGATCGAGGTGCAGGTCCTCGAGGTCGACAACGACCGCGAGCGCATCAGCCTCTCGCTCAAGGCCACCCAGCAGGATCCCTGGCAGGAGTTCGCCAACGCCCACCGCGTCGGCGAACTGGTCTACGGCCGGGTCACCAAGCTGGTGCCGTTCGGTGCGTTCGTCCAGGTGGGCGAGGGCATCGAGGGTCTGGTCCACATCTCCGAGATGTCGGCCCACCACGTCGACCTCCCCGAGCAGGTCGTGACCCCGGGCGAAGAACTCTGGGTCAAGATCATCGACCTCGACCTCCAGCGTCGCCGGATCAGCCTCTCGATCAAGCAGGCGGCCGAGGGTGGCGTCGTGGCCGCCGAGTACCAGGACGCATTCGGCGAGCAGATGTACGACGACGAGGGCAACTACATCGGTGAGGTCGCCCCCGAACCGGAGTCGGACGACGGTGTCGAAGCCGGAAGCGAAGGCGACACCGGAACCGAGGCCGAGGCCGACGCTGGAACTGCCGCCGATGCTGGAACCGGAGCCGAAGCGGACGTCGACGCTGGAACCGAAACCGAAGCGGACGTCGACGCTGATGCCGACGTCGACGGCGAGGTCGCGGCCACCGACGTCGTCTCCGAGGCAGCAGCCGCCGACGATTCCGTGTCGGTCGCCGAGGCTCCCACACCGGCTGAGGACGACGAACCCGGCGCCTGAGAAGCGTACGGGGTCATCCCTCGAGACCGACTCCACGGATCCACCGCCACGGTGCGGCGGATTCGTGCGTTTTGGGGGCGATTCCAGTAGTCCGTAGGGCTCATTCGTACATTCTCATTCAGGAAATGCCGGAACAGTCCGACATAACTGCTCAAGGGATTCAGTACGATCCCGCGCACCATACGAGAGTGAGAGGCCGACTCCAGTGAGTTCTCGACGTTGGGTAATCCTGGCGGTGGCGGTGCTCTTGGGCATCATCGCCGGGGGACTCGTTTACAACTATGTCCAGGGCGTCGAAGACGACGTCAACGAGGAGACCCGACGGGTCGAGGTGTACAAGGTCGTCACCAGCGTCCCCAAGGGGACGTTCGCGGAAGACGCCTTCGCCAACGGCTGGATCGAGAAGAGCGACATCGCCGCCGAGTTCCGGCCCGGTACCGCGATCAACGACCCGGCCGACATCGCAGGGCAGGTGGCGATCTCCGACATCCCGGCCAACCAGGTCGTGGTCACCCAACAGTTCGCCAGCCAGGCCTCGCAGCTGTCGACGTTCTCGGAGCTCCTCCAGCAGAACCAGGTGGCCATCACCATCTCGGTCGATCAGATCCGTGGGGTCGCCGGCCTCCTCGTGCCGGGCGACTTCGTCAACGTCCTCCTCACCGAGGGTGCAACCAACCTCGGTGGCGAAGAGGACAACGTCGACGCCGAGGGCAACCCCGTCGCCGACGCCAACGGCACCATCGCCCCCGACGCCCGGTACCTGTACCAGAAAGTCCAGATCCTGGCGATCGGCCAACAGCGCGAGCTCCAGCCCGGTGAGACCGTGAACACCAACCCGGACGGCTCGCCCGTGGTCGAGAGCACCGGTCTCCTCACGCTGGCCGTGCCAGTCGAAGCTGCCCAGTGGATCGCTTCGGCGTCGACGGGCCAGCTCTACCTCACCTTGGTGGCGAAGGACTACGCGCCGGTGCCTGTGGGGCCAATCGCCCCGTCGCCGAGCCTGCCGGCCGAGAACCCCGACCAGCTCACGCCCTACGGCCCTGACGGCCAGTCCACCCCGTGAGCGACCGACCCACGATCATCGTCGATCCCGACGCCGTCGCCCGGAAGGCACTGGCGTCTCACATCGACGACGCCATCGAGCTCGATCGCGTCGATCAACTCGAGGAGCATCTGAGCGGACCGACGGTCGTGGTCTTCGGACCATCGCTCGCCGATGTCGATGGCGTCGCCTCCGCGGCGCCCGTGCTCTCCACGAGGCCGGCCGTTGGTGGCGTGCTGATCTCCGACACGCTGTCGACCGAGCTGCTCCAGTCGGCACTACGAGCCGGTTTCAAGGACGTCTTGACGGCGCCGGTCGACCGAACGGAACTGCTCGAGGTCATCGCTCGCGTCGCCGGCACGTTGCCAGGCGTCAACCTCCCGTCCTCGGCTCATGTCCGAACCGACGACGAACCTCGCGGGCGGATGACCACCGTCTTCTCGACGAAGGGCGGGGCCGGCAAGTCGGTCATCGCCACCAACGTCGCTGTCTCGCTCGCCAAGCAGTCGGATCGCCCGGTGGTGCTCGTCGACGCCGATCTCCAGTTCGGCGACGTCAGCGTGATGCTCAAGCTGGCACCGCAGCGCACGGTGGTCGACGCCGTCGGTGCCATCGACAAGCTCGATGCCAGCCTGCTCCGCAGCCTGCTGGTCGAACACGAGGAATCCGGCCTGCTGGTGCTGTCTGCGCCACTCGAGCCGGCCTTCGCCGACCAGGTCGAGGCGAAGCAGCTCATCGACATCATCGACCTGCTGCGGTCGATGGCCGCGCACGTCGTCGTCGACACGCCAGCGCACTTCAACGACGTGGTGCTCGCGCTCATCGAGGAATCCGACGACGTCTTGCTGGTCGCGGGCCTCGACATCCCCAGCATCAAGAACGTCCGCATCGGCCTCCAGACACTGCGACTCCTGAACACGCCGATGAACAAGATTCGTCTCGTCCTGAACCGGGCGAACTCAAAGGTCAAGCTCGACGTCGCGGAGGTCGAAAGAACCCTCCAGGTGCAGGCACAGAGCCGAATCCCCAGCGACGTCTCCGTGCCACTGTCGGTCAACAAGGGTGAACCGATCGTGCTCGATGCGCCCCGCTCGGGCCCGGCGAAGGCCATCGAAGCACTTGTCACGATGCTCCTCGAGGAGCCAGCACGATGATCGAAGACGCCCGCGAGCGGGTCTGTGAAGGGGAACGACCATGAGCCTGTACCAGCGAATCCACGAGGGAGCCGACGGCGAGACGGAGGGGGCGATCCGCCGCGACCCGGTTCTCGACGAGCTCCGGCAGAAGATCCACCACCATCTGATCGAAGAACTCGGTCCGATCCTCTACGACAAGCGTCTGTCCGAGGACGACCTCCGCCGGCGAGTGCAGGAACAACTGCAGGCGGCTCTGGCCCAGGAGCGGGCGCCGCTGTCGGCAGCCGACAAGTCGCAGCTCATCCAGGACGTGTCCGACGACATCCTCGGCTACGGCCCGATCGATCGGCTGCTCAAGGACGAGAGCATCACCGAGGTCATGGTCAACGGTCCGGACTCGGTCTTCGTCGAACAGGACGGACGCATCACCAAGTCCGACGCGACCTTCGTCGACGAGACCCACCTGCGGCGCATCATCGACAAGATCGTCGGCCAGATCGGCCGTCGGATCGACGAGGCCACGCCGATGGTCGACGCTCGCCTTCCCGACGGCTCCCGCGTGAACGCGGTCATCGCACCGCTGTCGATCGGTGGGCCATTCCTCACCATCCGAAAGTTCTCGACCGACCCGTTCCAGGTCGACGACCTCATCCGCTTCGGCACGCTGAACGCGGCATCGGCTCGCTTCCTCCAGGCATGCATCGTCGGACGCCTCAACGTGATCGTCTCTGGCGGTACCGGTACCGGTAAGACGACGACCCTCAACGTGCTCTCGAGCTTCATCCCCACCGACGAGCGCATCGTCACCATCGAGGACGCGAAGGAACTCCAGCTCCACCAGGAACACGTACTGGCGATGGAGACCCGCCCGCCCAACATCGAGGGCAAGGGCAGCATCACGATCCGCGACCTGGTGCGCAACAGCCTGCGCATGCGTCCCGACCGGGTGGTGGTCGGCGAGTGTCGTGGCGGCGAGGCGCTCGACATGTTGCAGGCCATGAACACCGGCCACGACGGGTCGATCACGACCGTGCACTCCAACAGCCCCCGTGACACGCTCGCCCGTATCGAGACCATGACCCTGATGGCCGGCTACGACCTTCCTGTCCGAGCCATCCGCGAGCAGATGGCGTCGGCCATCGACGTCGTCGTCCACTTGATGCGACTGCGCGACGGCACGCGGCGTGTCACCCATGTGACCGAGGTACAGGGCATGGAGGGCGACGTCATCACCCTCCAGGACATCTTCCTGTTCGACTACGGCATGGGCGTCGATGAGCACGGCAAGTTCCGTGGCCATCTGAAGGCCACGGGCGTGCGGCCCAAGTTCGCGGAGAAGCTCGCCGACCACGGGATCAAGCTCGGCCCCGAGGTCTTCCAGCCCGAGGCATTCGCCCGCCGGGCTGTCAAGGGAAGGTGACCTCCGTGCGTCGACCTCGATCTGATCGACGATGGGCGGCGGCGGCACTCGTCGCCGTCGTGGCGATCGTCCTGGGCCTGGTGGCGCCGGCCGGCGCGCAGGAAGACGCCGACCTCGTCATCCGTTCGGTCGACGCCCGGGACCCTTCGGTCGTCGAGGCCGAGTTCCTCTGGACCGGGAATCGCGACGAGGTCCCGGACCTGGTGATCCGCGAGAACGGCACGGTGGTCGAGTCGACGGTTCCGGTCCGTCTCAGCTCTGATCAGACCTTCGGGATCGTCCTCGCCATCGACACCAGCGTCTCGATGGACCAGAACAACGCGTTCCAACAGGCCAAGGACGCCGCGCAGGAGTTCGTCGACGCCAAGCAACCGAACGATCAGATCGCGATCGTGGGATTCGGCTCCCGGATCGAGACCTCCGGGTTCACCGCTGACAACGACACGCTGAACGAGTCCATCGACGAACTCGGCGTCGGCGGCGGAACCCCGCTGTACGACGCAGTACGCGAGTCGGTGAACCTGTTCGAAGGCACCGATCTCGTGCCCAACATCGTCCTGCTCACCGACGGGCGAGACGCCGACTCCGAGACCTCTGCCGACGGCGCCGCCGTCCTGCTGGGCGAGTCGAACGCCTTGCTCTATGCCCTCGGGATCGAGAGTGGCGACTTCGACTCGGGTTCGCTCGAACGCCTGGCAGAATCCACCGGCGGCGCGGTGCTGTCGTCGTCCGATCCCGCAGAGCTCTCCGGCTTCTACTCCGAGGTCCAGGGGCGACTGCGCCGCCAGTACGTCACGACGTTCACCTCGGAGACCGATCAGGAAGGGCCGTCGTCGGTCACCTTCACCATCGGCGCGGCGAGCGACGAGGCGTCGTTCACGCCGGGGTCATCTCTCGCGTCCCCTCGTCAGCTCGAGCCGGTCGTCGTCGCCGACAACGGCGGGATCAGCGCGCTCCAGTCCGACGTCTACCTGTGGATCGCCATCGCCCTCGTCCTGCTCGGCGTCTTTGCCGCGGTCTTCGCGTTGGGGATGTCGCTGATCGGCGACCGCCGATCGCTCGATCGGATGCTGCAGCCGTACTCCGACGGCTTCGTCGCCCCGGACGAGGATGACGACCGGATGGCGACGTCGGCGATCCTGCAACGTGCGGTCGACCTCACCGGGCGGTTCGCAGAACGACGCGGCGTGCTCCGTCGGGTCGAGGACATGCTGGAACGGGCCAACCTGCCCCTGCGGGCCGCGGAAGCGATCTTCTTCTACGTCGTGGCCGTCCTGCTCCTCGCCGTCCTCGGCGGGGTACTCGGGGGTTCCGTCGTCACCGGCATCATCGTGCTCGTCGTCGGTGGATTGGTCCCGCCGGCGGTCGTCTTCTACCTGGCCAATCGCCGGCGCTCCCAGTTCCAGGAACAGCTGCCCGATCTCCTCGCGCTGACCGCGAGCACGCTCCGGTCGGGCTACTCGCTGATGCAGGGTGTCGAGGCCGCCGCCCAGGAGGTCGTCGAACCCACGAAGCGCGAGCTCCAGCGAGTGGTGACCGAGGCCCGCCTGGGGATGCCGCTCGAGGACGCACTGCACAACGTCTCGCTCCGGATGAACTCACGCGACTTCGAATGGGCTGTGATGGCCATCACGATCCAGCGAGAGGTCGGCGGCAACCTGGCCGAGCTCCTGGACACCGTGGCCGACACCATGCGCGAGCGCGACCGGCTCCGACGCGACATCAAGTCGCTCACCGCAGAGGGCCGCGTCTCGGCGATCGTGCTCGGGTTCCTCCCGATCGCACTCGGCTTCATGATCTATGTGCTCAACCCCGACTACATCGGCTCGTTGTTCGACCGCACGCTCGGGCTGATCATGCTCGGCGGCGCCGGGCTGCTCATGGTTCTCGGGTTCGGGTGGATGTACAAGATCATCGACATCGAGGTCTAGGAGAGGGACATGGGATTGACACTGGGAGTCGTCGGCATCGTGTTGGCGGTGGCACTCGTCGTGCTGGCCGTCGGAATGCAGATCGACGAACGCGCCGGCATCCGGACCTCGCTCCGTCGTGTCGGCGGCTACGAGATCCCCGACACGCGCGACAAGGAGCTGCTCGAGACCCTCGGCAATCGAACGATCGTCCCCGCGGTCCGGCGTATGGGTGAGTTCGGTCGGCGGGTGACACCGGTCGGCTACCTCGACAGCGTCCGCAAGAAGCTCCAACGCGCCGGCCAGCCGGAACAGACGGCGCTCGACCGATTCATCGTGCTGCAGTTCGCCGGTGTCGTGCTGGCGCCGATCGCCGTGTTCGTGATCCTCGGCGTCCTCCGCGTCGACGGACTGGTCGGCTACCTGCTCGCTGGCGTGGCCGCGACGCTGCTCGCCCTGGGACCGAAACTGTCGCTGGATCGACAGGTCGAATCGCGAGTCCACGCCATGCGGATCGCCCTTCCCGAGGTCCTCGATCTGCTCGTGATCAGCGTCGAGGCGGGCCTCGGCTTCGAACAGGCCCTCGACCGTGTCGTCGACAACGTCCCGGGCCCCCTGACCGACGAGTTCGCCCGGATGCTCGGTGAGGTCCGGGCCGGCTCGAGCCGTTCGGAGGCGATGCGGGCCATGGAGTCCCGTGTCGACGTACTGGAGGTGCGGTCGTTCATCCTGGCGATGCTCCAAGCCGACACGTTCGGTGTGTCGATCGCCAAGGTGCTCCGCACCCAGGCGGACGAGATGCGCGTCAAGCGTCGCCAGCTCGCGCAGGAAGAGGCACAGAAGGCTCCCGTCAAGATGCTGATCCCCATGGTGTTCTGCATCTTCCCGGCGCTCTTCGTGGTGGTACTCGGACCAGCGGTGTTCGACATCATCGACGCCTTCTAGATGGACCAGGCGGAGGACCCGGTCGACCAGCGGACCGGCGGATTCGCTTCCCTCGGGACCACGATCGGCCTCCTGGTCGTTGCGTGGGCGGTCACGCTCGCGTCCTCGCCCCTCAAGGACAACAGCTTCTTCACGCATCTGGCCACCGGCCGGATCATCCTCGACGAGGGCTCCGTCCCCACCAGCGATCCCTACACCTTCACGGCCGCAGGGGCCGACTGGACGGTGCAGTCCTGGCTGGCGTCGGTCGCCTACGCCGGTGCCGAGCGCGCCGGAGGTGACGTGGGACTCCGGCTCCTGGTCCTCGCCGTCTTCGTGGTCGCGGCGGCGTTGCTGTGGCGACTGAGCAGACCGGCCGAGTCGATCGTCATGCGGATCGTGGTCGCGACCGGTGCCCTCTTCGTCGTCACGTCCGTGTGGAGCGAGCGTCCGTACATGATCGGCGCCATCGGGCTCGCCGTGGTGTGGCTGGCGCTCGAAGGTTCCGTACGGCCATGGCTCCTTGTGCCGTTGCTGTGGCTCTGGGCCAACAGCCACGGATCGTTCCCCCTGGCCGTCCTGCTCATCCTCGCGGTCATGGCCGGCTCGGCCCTCGACCGTCGACGGGCTGATCGCAACGCGGGCGAAGCGACCTCGGATGGGTCGGCAGATCCTGCGGTCCATGCTGCCGTGCTGAAGGCGACGTTGTTGGGGACGGTCCTGGCAGCCGTCGGGCCGCTGGGCCCCTCGATCCTGGTCTTCCCGCTCAAGTCGATCACGCAGTCGGAGGTCTTGTCCGAGATCGTCGAGTGGCAGGCGCCCGAGTTCACCTCGGTCCCCGAGCGCATGTTCCTGGTGATGGTCGTCTTCGCGATCCTGGGGCTCGCCCGATCAGGGAGTTGGCGCCTCGCCCTCCCCATGGTCGTGTTCTCGGCCTCGGCCATCGTCGCCCAGCGGAACATCGTGATGGCGGTCATGGTGCTCGTTCCCGTGCTGGCGGCGACCGTCCCCCGTGTCGGCACGCTGCGCTCCGACACGCGTCCATCGATCGGCTTCGCCCTGTCGGGCGTGTGTGCCGCGCTCGTGGCGGTCTTCGCGGTGGCTGCGGTCGGCGCCGACGTGACCTCGTTCGCTCCGTACCCGGCGCGCCCGCTGTCGTGGCTCGGCCCGAATGCCGCCGATGACGGTGTCGGGGCCATCGCCACCCAGGACTTCACCGGCAATCTCCTCGAGGTGCTCGATGGTCCTCGCGGGACGGTGTTCTCCGACGACCGGGCCGACATGTTCCCCCTCGAGGTGTTCGAGGACTTCAGCGACCTGACCCACGCCGAGGCCGACTGGCAACAGATCCTCGACCGCTACGACATCGACGTCGTCGTGTGGAAGCGTTCCAGCCCGCTCGCATCGCTGCTCGCCGCAGACGACGGATGGCGACTCGTGCTCGCGGACACCGAGTGGTCCGTGGCATGCCGGCGTGGTCCCGGCTGTTCCCCGCTGACCGATTGACCCCAGCCCGGCCGCTCACCGGTCGATGTCAGGTTGCGTTGGTGATGCTGCCGGCGGTGCTGCTGAACGACGCAGAGGTCTCGTTGCCGAGGAAGAAGACGGCGGTGAGACAGACGATTGCGATCAGCCCGACGAGGAGCGCGTACTCGACGAGACTCGCGCCTCGCGAGTCGCGGCGCTGCTCGCCAGCCCGACGGAGCCGGAGCCATGCGGCGGTGATGATCGAGCTCATGTCTTGTCCTTTCGATTGTGTCGGAGGAGCGACGATGACCATTCGTGTCGTGTGGCGCCGAGACGTCTGGCGGGAGAAACGCAAAGGGGGCGAGCGCACTGCGCTCGCCCCCTTCAGATCACTACTCAGGCGATCACCCGAGATGGATCAGGTTCGCTAGTTGAGCGAGCTGCCGACCGACTGGAACTCCTTGGAGGCCTCGTTGCCGAGGAAGGAGATCGCAACGATGCAGACCACGGCGATCAGGGCGACCAGGAGGGCGTACTCGACGAGCGAGGCGCCACGGTCACTCTTGATCCGAGCCTGGATCCAGGTCTTGAGAATGTCGAACTGCTGCATGGGGTGTACTCCCTGGGTTGTGGCCCCGGGGATATCCCGGTGCTCTGCTTCCTGTCTGACAGAAGTATCGCCCACGTTCCGTGACGTCTATATAGGTCGTTCTGCCCATTGTCCCTGGTGAGCCTGTTGCGACGACGCGTGAGTCGGACAGTCCGGACACCAGGTCGGCCACGATCCGTGCGCTAGTAGAGCCGCACGATCCCCATGCGAACGGCCAGGAGCACGGCCTGCGTCCGATCGCGGGCATCCAACTTCGCATAGATCGACGCGAGATGGTTCTTCACCGTCTTCTGCGAGATGTACAGCTGCTCGGCGACCTCAGGAGTGCTGCATCCGTCGGCGATCAGTTGGAGCACCTCGATCTCGCGTTTGGACACGACGGATTCCTCGTCGGCTGCCAGATCGCGAGCTTCGGACAACATGCTCTTGGCCAGGAGCGGCGACACGTCGGTGCCGACGGACATCGCTTGGCGAACGGTGTCGGCCACCTCCTCGAACGAGCAGTCCTTCACGAGATAGCCGATTGCTCCCGCCCGGATGGCTGCGGCGATCACGTCCTTGTCAGCGTGCATCGTCAGCATGATCACCCGGACCGTCTCGTCGGTCTCGCAGATGCGGCGGGTGGCTTCGACGCCGTCCATCTCCGGCATGGTGACGTCCATCAGCACGACGTCGGGGCGGTGCTCGGCGGCGAGTTCCACCGCCTCCTGTCCGTCGGAGGCCTCGGCGACCACGTCGAATCCTTCGTCGAGCATCGATCGCTTGAGCGTCTCCCGAAGCATGCGGTGATCATCAGCGAGCAGTAGTCGGACGGTCATCGTTCCCCCAGTGAGCTGTGCCGAGGCCGGCCGGCGAAGCGTAGCTGCCGGCCCGGCGATCAGCGGTCGTTGCGGAGCGCGACGCGCACGGTGACACCACGGTTCGGCACCGAGTCGATCGACAGGTTGGCACCGATCGCGGTCGCCCGCTCCCGCATCCCCAACATGCCGTAGCTGTCCAGACGTCCGACCCGCCCGATCGGCATGCCGTCGCCGTCGTCGCGTACCTCGGCCACGGCCTCGTAGCCGTTCGAGAACCAGAACACGTCGACGCGGTCGGCGTGGCTGTGACGCTCGGCGTTGACGATCGCCTCCTGCGCGATACGCCAGAGTTCCCGTTCCTGGAGGCGGGGCATCCGTGCGCTCTGGTCCACGCGGAGGGTGAAGGTCATCCCGGAGCGTTCCTCGACCCGTCCTCCGAACTCGCGCAGTGCATCCTCGACCGTTCGCTCGTCCGACACGTCCGTCCGGAGGTCGTAGAGGGTGTCTCGGACCTCCCGGACCACGCCGCGAACGTCGGTGCGGATCCCGACCAGGTCGTTGGTGACCATCTGCCCACGAGCGTCGTTCCGCACGATGCGATCCAACTCGAAGGCGAGATACGCGAGCGATTGACCGATCCGATCGTGCAGGTCGCGGGCGATCCGGGTGCGCTCCTCGTCGGCCCCGACCGTCCTGAGGCGAGCGAACCACCGAGCGTTGTCGATCGCCAGCGCGGCCGGCTCGGCGAAGCCGGCGAGGAGTTCGGCGTCGCGACGCGAGAAGTGGAAGGTGTTGGGGTGCTCGACGAGCGCGATGCCGACCACCGAGCCGCGTGCGCGCAGGGCCACGTACATCCCCGAGCCGGCTCGCACTCCGAGCCCGGGTCCGCCGCCCGTCGTGAGGTTGGTCTCCGAGATGACCTCGTTGCCCTCGATCGCAGCCAGGGCCGGCCGGGGGAGTTCGTCGTCGGAGAGCGATGAGGCCGAAGCCGCCCGCCCGCCGAACCTCCGTGCCAGCGCCCAGCTCTCGTCGCTGTCTTCGCGGAGGATGATGGCCGCCGAGTCGAGGTCGAGGAGTTGCCGGAGCCGTGCGATGGTCGAGTCGAGTACCTCGTCGAGGTCGAGCGATGACGGGAGGTCCTGCGCGACGCTGTGGAGGCTCACGAGGAGGTCGTTCGCGTCGGCGAGTCGATCCATGCGGTCGAGTGCCTCGGAGTGCCGCACGTCGGCGTCGCCGCTGATCCGTCGGGCGTAGCTCGCGACTCCGCCGACGAGCAGCAGCTCGACCGTCCACTGCACGACGAGCTGACGATCGTCGTCGATCAGATCGCTGTACACCAGCATGGGAAGGCCGATGGCCACCGCGGAGGCGACTGCCAGCCGGAGCGAGTTCGCGAAGCCCGCGGCGAACCCGGCGACGGAGACCGCCGTGAGCGTCGAGAAGACGAGCGGCGAGCGAAAGTAGCCGGTCGACGCGACGGCGATGGCGACGATCGTCGCCTCGCTGGTCAGGCCCACGAGGCGGCCGAGCGTCGGTTCCGGCGAGATCGCTCGAATGGTGCGGAAGACGGTGTAGGTCAACAGCACCGCGACCCATCCGGCGAGCGCGAAGTCTCGTGACGCGATGTCGGGAGTCGCCAGGACCACGCCGACGATCGTCGTGCCCCAACGGATGACGAGGATCGGTTGGCGGAAGTTGTCGGCGCGGGTCGGCGCCCCACCGAACTGTTCGCCTAGCGCGCTGCGCCGATCGATGCGTCGGCCGGTCCGAGGCCGACGATGATCGTCGACAGTCGGATCGGCGTGAGCGGGAAGATGACCTCGACCGGCGAGGTGGCGGCCTTCGTTCGCGCCCGGGCGCGCCGCAGGAGGCGCACCTCGGTCGCCGGGATCTTCAGGATCCGCCCGATCGGCATGCCGAGAGCGTCCGCCTGGGTCAGCGTCAGGATGAAGTTCGATAGGTCCGGGACCTCGGTACGTCGTCGCAGGCTCTCGAGCGCCTGCCACCGGGGCAGGCCGAGTTCCATCTCCCGCAGCGTACGGGAGAACTCGTGCGCCAGCGGGGAGCCGAATGTTGTCGGAGTAGGTTTCGTCCGTGCTCAGTTTGGGTCTGACGGGTGGCATCGGCTCGGGAAAGTCGACGGTGTCGGCGATGCTCGAGGAGCGGGGCGCGTCGGTGGTCGACGCCGACCGGATCGTGCGGGCGCTGCAGGCACCCGGCGAGCCGGTGTTCGAGTCGATGGTCGAGGCATTCGGGACGTCGATCGTGGCTGGCGATGGCTCGCTCGACCGTCAGGCCGTGGCCGACATCGTCTTTGGCGACGACGCGGCGCTCGAGACCTTGAACTCCATCGTCCATCCGGCGGTCGGCGCGGCGATCGCCGAGCGTCTGGTCGAACTCAGCAAGACCGACGACATCGTGATCATGGACATCCCGTTGCTGGTCGAGAGCGGTCGTGACGACATGGCGGCGGTGATCGTGGTCGACGTGGATCCCGATCTGGCGGTGGCCCGCCTGGTCGACCAGCGCGGGTTCAGCGAGGAGGATGCCCGGGCACGAATGGCTCGACAGGTGAGCCGTGAGGATCGTCTGGCGAAGGCCGACGTGGTGCTCGACAACTCTGGATCGATCGAGAGCCTCCGCGCCCAGGTCGACCGGCTGTGGCAGCGGATCGAGGCGGGCGACTTCTCCGACTGAGGTCGCTCATCCTGCGGGGATGGGCTCCGACGAGAAGACGATTCCCGGGTCCTGGCGATCGAAGTCGATGCGATGGTCGAATCGCTCGCTGGCGACGTCGACGTACTCGTCGTCGAGCTGGGGCTCGACGATGGCGACGACGTCGCATTGCGCGAGGTCGACCGGGTCCACGACCGCGGAGAATGCTCGTGTGTAGGCCAGCATCGGTGGGACGCTCAGATCGCTCACACACACCAGATCACCCCGCTCGTCGGCCCGGTCGACGATGGCGGCGATCTCGGGATACGCGTTGCGCGGCGCGGTGTAACCGTCGGCGACGCCGACGACGGATGCGAGTGCACCGATGGCGATCAGACCCACGGGGATCGCGGTGCGAATCGAGGAAACCGTGGTCGCACCGATGACGGCGACGGCCGGTACGAGCCAGACGAAGAACCGCGGCGCAAGGTTCTCCGGCGCGGCGAACCAGGCGACGACGATCACGACGACGATGACGGCGGCGAACGCCGGGGTGGGCGGCTGACGGACGAGACGTCGGAGGCCGATCGCGGTGATGGCTCCGAGTGAGACCACCGCCACGACTTCGTGGCCCAGCAGTTCGACCGCGAGATCCCACGGGAAGGTCGGCTGGAAGATCCTGCCCCGACTCTCGCCCGCGCTGAGCAGGTCGTCGAGCATCCGGGCGTAGAACACGCCGCTGAGGACTCCCAGCGTCAGGAACGTGATGACCCAGCGTCGATCGAGGGCGCGCCGGCGGGCCAGTTCCACGGCGTGTGCGAGCAGGACGGGCGCCATGAACAGATGGGTCAACATGCCGACGGTCACCACAACCACGTAGCCGATCGACAGGTTTCGGGAGGGACGGTCGAGCAACTCGAGGAAGAGGTCGGTGGCGACGATCGCTGCGAGCACCAGCAGGCTGTACCCGCGGACGCTTCGTCCGTGCTCCACGAACATCGGGTTCGTGGCCAGGATCGTGGCCGCTGCGAGCGCCGGTGCGAGCCCGAGGCGCCGATGCACTGCCCAGACGAGCGCACCGACGGCCGAGGCAGCGAAGGCGATGGGGAGGATGCGGAGCAACCATTCGTCCGATCGTCCGGTGGCGTGCACGAGGATGCTCTCGAGGAACGAGAAGAGGGGATGGTTGTTGAATGCACGCTGGGCACGGAGTGCGTCGAACGGCGTTCCGGGCAGGATGAAGAAGCCCACCGTCTCGCCGGCGTCGTAGGTCAGGGACCGTCCGATTCCGGGGATGTATGCCGCAGCCGTGAGTCCGGTTGCGGCGACCGCAGCGAGGACCCCGGTCCGCTCCTCGCTACGCAACCGGGACCGGTGCGCGGGCGACGTCGGAAGGCACGTCGGTGGCGTCGGCGTCCTGCGTGTCGGTCCTGCGGTTCTCCCACCAGTTCCACCCCGCGTGGGCCGCGAGGACGTAGAGCCATCCGAGGATCGCGTCGACGACGTAGTGCTCGCCCGTGATGACCAGCGTGAACGCCATGCCGACGGCATAGGCCGCAAGGAGTGGACGCCAGCGAGGTCGCACACGCGACCACAGGAAGACGGTGACGAGGAACGCGAACGCCGCGTGGAGTGACGGCACGGCGGCGACCTCGTTCGCGCCCGCCTTCCCCTTCTCGAGGATCTGGCCGGCCACCCCGAGTCCGAGGACGTCCCAACCGCGAACCGCCGTCGTCTCGATCGGATCGATGACACCTTCCTTCGACGCGTACCAGGGGGGTGCTGCCGGGATGAGGACATAGGTGAGCACGCCGGCGTAGCTCACGGTGAGGAATCGCCGGATGTAGCCGAGCCAGGCCTCCCGGGACCGGTACCAGAGCACGCCGGCGACCACGAAGGGGACGATGAAGTGCGACACGTAGATGATGCTGAGGATCGACTCCCACCAGTGGACGACGCCCGGGTCATAGACGCGCTCCTGGAGCCAGACGGTCGGCACCTCGCCGAAGAACAAGAACTCGTCGGCTCGGATCTGCGGCGTCACGTGCAACGGCATGCCGAGGTCGTCGGCGATTCCCCGCGACAGGTCGTAGAGCACGAGGAACGCAGCGAGCGGCAGCCAGTCGCGGATGGCTCGCCCGGCGCCCCGTTCGGACCCGAACGTTCCGACGATCAAGAACGCGACGATCCAGATGAGGACCTGTTCACGGTCGAACGGGAAGCCGTTGACGAGTCCGCTGACGACGAAGACAACGCCGAGGATCGACACGCCGAGCAAACGGCGGGTCCGCTGGTCGTCGCGCTCGACGTCTGGCTCGCTCATGGGCACCCCTGCAGCATCGGCCCGAACCCCCCATCCACTGAAGCCCATTGTGACCGAACTCCGGCGCGAGGTGGTGACGGGGTGTCGGCGGGCGGGTCGGTCACGGGACGTCGATAACGTCATCACATGACGGAATTCCGCATGGTGGCCGACTACTCACCGGCCGGCGACCAGCCCCAGGCGATCGAACGACTGACCGAGGGCATCCGG
>JBBKVY010000227.1:0-4265 GCA_037968675.1 Acidimicrobiales bacterium
GCCCACCCCCGCTGCCGCGACGCCGGATGCGGCGGAGTCCGACGCCGAGATCGCCGCGCAGATGCAGGAGATGCAGCGTCAACTGCTCGAGGCCCCGGCCGCCGACGTGATCGCCCAGCACCTGATGTCGTTCTACGAGCTGGCCGCGATGCACCTCGGATCCGACCGCCCCCGTCTCGCGGACGCAAAGCTGGCGATCGATGCGATCGAGGCGTTGCTCGCCGGTCTGGCCGGACGACTCGGACCGGCCGAGGAGGCCATCGGATCGGCACTCCCCCAGCTGAAGATGGCGTTCGTGGACGCAAAGGGCCGGTCGACGGGAGCCGACTGAACCGATCGTCAACGCTGCGGAGTCGCCAGGATGCGCTCCCCCGGTTCGACCATGACCCACTCGGTCAGATCGCGGGACGAACGGCCGACCCAGAGGGTGTGGACCCCCTCGGCCACGTGCCACGCCGAGGCCGACGGGTCCCAGTAGGCAAGGGCCCGAGCGGGCAGTCCTACCGATGCCGTCGTGGCTTCACCGCCGTCGAGATGGACCTTGACGAACCCTGCGAGCTGGCGCACCGGCCGAGCGACGGGCCCGGCAGGCGGCTCCACGTAGACCTGCACGACCTCGGATCCGACGCGGTCGGCCACATTGGTGACGGCAACGGCGACGGTCACGGACCCGTCGTCGGCGACCGACGCCGAGACGTCACCGATCTCAAACGTCGCGTACGACAAGCCGTGGCCGAACGGGAAGAGTGGCTCGATGCCCCGAGCGTCGTACCAGCGATGCCCGACATGGAGTCCCTCGCCGTAGCGAACCGCACCGAACTCGCCCGGGTAGCTGGTGAAGGCCGGGGTGTCCTCGAGCCGGTGGGCGAAGGTGGTCGGGAGCCTCCCGCCGGGATCGCTCTCGCCCGACAACACGTCGGCGAGGGCGTTGCCGAACTCCTGGCCCGGGTACCACGACCAGACCACGGCCCTGACCCGATCGAGCCACGGCATGGGGATGGGACTGCCGGCGTTCACCACGACGACGGTGTGGGGGTTGACGGCGGCGACGCGCTCGATGAGCTCGTCCTGGCCAGCAGGGAGCGAGAAGCTCGACCGGTCTTCGCCCTCGGTCTCGAAGTCGGAGCTGGTCCCGACCACGACGACGGCGACATCGGCCTCCCGTGCCGCTGCGACGGCGCGCTCGACCTCCGCGCCGGGGTCCGGGGGGCCGGCAGCGAAGCGGAGATGGGGCAGGACCCCGCGCTCGTCAGCTCGCATCTCGACGACGAGGTCGTAGGCCGTGCCGCTTTCGAGACCGAGCGTTCCCGTGGCGGGATCGAGGCTCTGTACCCAGATGGCCATCTTCGGGCCTGCCGTCGAATCGTCGACGACGACCGTGTCGTCGATCGTCACCCGCGCCCGCCCGGCAGCGGCCACCGTGAACGTCCAGTCGCCTGACTGGTCCGGTGTGAACCTCGTCGTCCAGCGGGCGGAGAACGAGCCGAGTCCGAGTTCGGGCACCGCGGCGCCGAAGAACGACATCGCCGCCTCGGGCGACGATCCGCTCCGGTACGGCGTTCCGGTGAGGTCCGGCGTGGCGAAGAACTCCTCGTGGAACTGCCCGTCGTCGAGGAGCGCGGGATCGAGCGGCGGCCCGAACAAGCCCACGCCGACGCCGCGCGCATGGGTCCCGCTCCCGAAGCGGTCGCGCAGACCGTCGAGCGGCGACACCGAGTAGTGGGGCGTGACCTCACTCGACCCGCCACCCTGGATGCGCCCGGGTGTGGCGTTGGGTCCGATCACCGCGAGGGATGTGCCGGTCGCCAACGGAAGCAACCCGTCGTTGGTCAGCAGGACCGACGATGCCGCGGCTGCACGCCGAGCCAGCGCACGGCGTTCGGGCGTGTCGATCGACGTCTCCTCCACCTCGTGCGGCTGGTCGAGCTTTCCGGTCCGGGCATACAGGCGGAGCACCCGCCTGGCCTTGTCCTCGAGCTCGTCCTTGGCGACATCGCCCGACCGGACGGCCTCCGCCAACGCCGGGCCGAACTGCTCTGCCGGGCCCGGCATCTGGAGGTCGAGCCCGCCGTTGCCGGATGCCACGGTGTCGTGGGTGGCGTACCAGTCGGACACGATCATCCCCGGCCAGCCCCACTCCTGTTTGAGCAGGTCGACCTGGAGCCAGCGGTTCTCCGACGCGTAGGTGCCGTTGAGCTTGTTGTACGCGGCCATGATCGTCCACGGGTCGGCCTCGGCGACGGCTGCCTCGAACGGACGGAGGTACACCTCCCGCAGCGTCCGCTCGTCGACCTCCGAGCTGATGGTGTGGCGTTCGAACTCGGAGTCGTTGCAGACGAAGTGCTTGAGCGATGCGCCCACTCCCCCAGCCTGGAGGTTGTCGATGAAGGCCACGCAGAGCCGGGCGGTCAGCTCGGGATCCTCCGAGTAGCACTCGAAGTTGCGTCCGGCGAGCGGGTGCCGGTGGATGTTGACCGTGGGGCCGAGCAGGACCTGCGATCCCTTGCTCTTCGCCTCGTCGGCCAGGACGCGAGCGATCTCGCCGACCAGTTCGGTGTCCCAGGTCGATCCGATGGCCGAGCCGACGGGGAAGCACACCGCGCGCGCACCGGTGGTCAGGTCACCGCGGGCACCGGTCGGTCCGTCGGTGACCTTGAGGTCACCGATGCCGAGGCGGGCGATCCCGGCGATCCGCCAGGCGTCCCGGCCCGCGGTGAGCGCGGCTCGCTCGTCGAGATCGAGCTGGTCCAGCAGCTCCTCGACCCGAGCCTCGATGTCGACGTCAGCGTGGTCACTCATCGGACCTCGACTCCCCAGGCTTCCCACCGACCGAGCCGGCCGGCGACCACCTCGAACCGCACCTTCGCGTCGGCGTCGATCGTGCGGGAGCCGTCGGCGATGCCGGTGCAGTGGAAGTGGTAGATCGTTCCGTCGTCCCCGGCGATCACGCCGAGCCCCCGGACGTCGTCGAAGTCGGAGACGGACCCACTCCGGGTCCCGAGGGAAGCGATCGCCATGGCGGGCGAACCTAGCCCTCGCCGAGATGCCGTTTCAGTGGACGATCTTGGAGAGTGGCAGCTCGATGATGTCGCTGGCACCGGCGTCGACCAGCGCCGGGATCAACACGTTGATCTGGTTCTTCGGCACGACGGTCTCGACCGCGTAGCCACCACCGCCATAGAGCTCGTTCACCGTCGGCGACTTCATCGACGGGATGATCTCGATGATCTCGGCGAGATCATCGCCCATCACGTTGAGCTTGACGAGGACCTTGCCTCGGGCCTCGAGGGTGCCCTTGAGGAGGGTGAGAAGCTGCCCCATTGCGTGGGCCTTGTCGGGATCGGCATGGCTGGCCGGGTTGGCGAGCAGCTCGGTGTAGCTCGTGAGGATGGTGTCGATGATCTTGAGGCCGGCCGCGCGCAACGCCCGACCGGTCTCGGTGATGTCGACCACGCAGTCGACGATGTCGGGCACCTTGGCCTCGGTGGCGCCGTACGACAGCCGGATGTCGGCGCTGATGCCCTGCTCGGCGAAGAACTTCTTGGTCAGCTCGGGGTACTCGCTCGACACCCGGACACCCTGGTGGAGGTCCTTGACCGACTGGACCGGCGAGTCCTGCGGAACGGCGACGACGATGCGGACCGGGTTGCTGGTCGCCTTGGAGTACTCGAGCTCGCCCAGCGAGACGACGTCACTCGACGTCTCCTCGACCCAGTCGCGGCCCGCGATACCCAGGTCGAACAGGCCCTCTGACAGGTACTGGGGGATCTCCTGCGGGCGCAGGATCCGGACCTCGTCGATGCGGGGGTCGTCGACCGTCGCCTTGTAGTCGACGCTGCTCGATCGGTTGACCTGGAGGTCGGCTGCCGCGAACAGCTCCATGGTCGCCTTCTCGAGCGATCCCTTGGGCAACACGATCTTCAGCACACGAACACGCTACGGGGGGTGCGGAGAACCAGCCGAATCCGTTCTCCCTCCCGTTCTGGTGAGCGGATGCGTCACCTCATGGTCGCATCTGCTCACCAGAACGCAGGGCCGTCGGTTCTGGTGAGCGCTTGCACCACCTCATGGTCACCAGATCGCACCAGAACGGGGCTCGGGGTGGGGTGGGGAGGTCAGGCGCGGTGGCGTCGCGCGAGGCGCGCCATCTCGACGGCGACGAGGGCGGCTTCTTCCCCGACGTTGTGGCCACCGGGCCCTTCGGACCGAGCGAGGGCCTGCGCGTCGTCCTCGACGGTGAGCAGACCGAAGGCGATCGGGATGCC
>JBBKVY010000228.1:0-10004 GCA_037968675.1 Acidimicrobiales bacterium
GTGGTCGAGCACCTGCATGCGCTTCGCGCGCCCTCGCCCGAAGCGCGAGCGGCGGGCGCCGCCTTCGCGAATGCACGCGCCACGATGCGCGACGTCGTGGCCGCGACCGCGTCAGGGCGAGAGTTGACGGCGAAGGGATTCGACCTCGACGTCGACATGGCAGCAGCGCTCGACAGCTCCGACGTCGTCCCCGAACTGGTCGACGGCGCCTTCGTCGATGCCGCGTAGATTGGCGACCATGCGCTTCGACGTCCAGGTGGAGACCAGTCCGAGAACGGGCATCGCCGACCCGGAGGGATCGACGATCGAACGGTCGCTGCCGGCACTCGGCTTCGAGGGAATCGAGGGCGTCCGGGTCGGCAAGTCGTTCCGCTTCAACGTCGAGGCTGTCGACGACGCCGCAGCCCGCGGACTGGTCGAGGACGTGTGCAGCCGGTTCCTGACCAACCCGGTGATCGAGGACTCGGCGATCACCGTCACCGCAACGGTCACGTCGTGAGCGCTCGCGTCGGGGTCGTCCTGTTCCCCGGCTCCAACTGCGAGCAGGACGCCGTCGAGGCCCTCCGTTCGCTCGGAGGCGAGGCCGAGATGCTCTGGCACGGCGACGCGTCGCTGTCGGGCGTCGACGCGGTGATCGTTCCCGGCGGCTTCGCCCACGGCGACTACCTGCGCCCGGGCGCGATCGCGCGGTTCTCTCCCGTCATGGGTGCGGTGCGCGACTTCGCGGCCGGCGGCGGTCCGGTCGTCGGGATCTGCAATGGCTTCCAGGTGCTGACCGAGGCGGGTCTCCTCCCGGGCGCTCTCCAGAAGAACGCCGGCCTCAAGTTCCTGTGTACGACCGCCACAGTGCGGGTCGAGACCACCGAGTCGGTGCTCACGTCGTCGACCCACATGGGTGACGAACTCCGGATCCCGATCAACCATTTCGAAGGCAACTACACCTGCGACGTCGAGACCCTGGCCATGTTGCGTACCGAGGACCGTGTCGTGATCCGGTATGTCGACAATCCCAACGGCTCGGTCGACGACATCGCCGGCGTGTGCAACCAGGGCCGCAACGTCGTGGGGCTCATGCCCCACCCCGAGCGTGCGAGCCACCCCTTGCTCGGCTCGATCGACGGCATGCCGCTCCTGCAGTCGCTGCTCGATGCGGCGCGTGTGCCCGTCTGAGCGCTGGCCGAGCGTTCAGCTGCCCCGGGTGATCCCGGCCTGCTTCAGCACGGCGGCATCGACGCCCAGCTCACGCCATGCGGCGTACGAGATCGACTTGCGGTCGCTGTAGCCCTTCGCCGCCGCCACGAAATCGTCCTCGAGGCCGGTCAGGTCTGGCTTGTTCTCCATCGATTCGACCTCGGCTTCGAGATCCATGCGGTCCTGGATCAGTTGGAGCCGCTTGACCGGCGATGCATCGTCGAGCGTCGTGTTGATCTTGTCGAGTTGCGCCCGGATCGATTCAGGCGTCCGCTTGCGGCCCCGCTTGGGGCGGTGCCGGTCGAGCGCGTCGAGATAGAGGCGCACGGCTTTCCCCTGTTGTCGGCCTTCGGCCAATGCGGCCTTGTGCTCATCGGTCATTTCACGTTTCGCTGCCATCGCCCGTCAGGAAACCACAGGCATTCGATGTGACGCAATAGCACCCCTGGCCATTTCGGTCATTCGGACCGTCACCATTTCGACGGCCGCGGTGCCGATCGCGGACCCGTGACGAGAAGGAGGTGAGACCCCATTAGCGTGCGAGGGCATGGCGTCCCCCGCACCCGAGGCCCCCCTCGACCCGTCCGTCCATCGGGCGTTGGGACTCACCGACGGCGAAGCCGACGAGATCGCCCGCATCCTCGGTCGCCCGGGGAACCAGCTCGAGCTCGCCATGTACTCGGTCATGTGGTCCGAGCACTGCTCGTACAAGTCGTCTCGCGTCCACCTCGCGCGGTTGCCGTCGGAGGCACCGCACGTGCTCGTCGGCCCCGGCGAAGGCGCCGGCGTGGTCGACGTGGGCGACGGCATCGCCGCAGCGTTCCGCATCGAGAGCCACAACCATCCGTCGGCGATCGAGCCCTACGAGGGTGCGGCCACCGGTGTCGGGGGCATCCTCCGCGACGTGTTCTCGATGGGTGCGCGGCCCATCGCGTTGATGGACGCGCTCCGTTTCGGGCCGCTCGACGATCCGCGCAGCCGCTGGATCGCCGAAGGCGTCGTGTCGGGCGTGTCGGGCTACGGCAACTCGGTCGGCGTCCCCACTGTCGGGGGCGAGACCGTCTTCGACGAGACGTACCGGGGCAATCCGCTGGTCAACGTGTTCTGCCTCGGCGTGTTGCCGCAGGACCGGCTGGCGCTTGCACGTGCGTCCGGGACCGGCAACCTCACCGTTCTCTTCGGATCGTCGACCGGGCGCGACGGCATCGGCGGCGCCAGCGTGCTCGCGTCGGCCGGCTTCGACGAAGGCGATGACGAGAAGCGCCCCAGCGTGCAGGTCGGCGACCCCTTCGAGGAAAAGCGGCTCATCGAGGCGTGTCTCGAGATCCTCGAGGCGGGCCTCGTGGTCGGAATCCAGGACCTCGGCGCCGCCGGCATCACCGGTGCCGCCAGCGAGACGTCCTCGAAGGGCGGGGTGGGCATGGACCTGCACCTCTCCGAGGTCCACGTCCGTGAAGACGGCATGGAGCCGTTCGAGATCATGATCTCCGAGAGCCAGGAGCGGATGCTGGCGATCATCGAGCCTGCGAAGCTCGACCAACTGATCCGCATCTGCGAGAAGTGGGAGATCGCGGCCTCGGTGATCGGTGTGGTGACCGGCGCTGGTCGATTCCGGATCCTCGACCGGCCCGACGGCGAAGTTCTGGCCGACATCCCGGCCAACTCCCTCGACGATGCTGCCCCCGTCTATCACCGCCCGATCGCCCGACCCGCCGACCAGGACGCCTCGCTCGCCGACACCGCCGACACGCTCCCGCCACCGGACGACGCCACCGCCGACCTCGTGGCGCTGGTCGCCGACACGTCGTGGGTCTGGTCGCAGTACGACCACCAACTGTTCCTGAACACGGTCGAGGGTCCGGGGGGCGACGCCTCGTTGCTGCGCCTCAAGGATCCCCGCACTGGTGAACCCACCGGCCGCGGTCTCGGCCTGACCACCGACGGCAACCACCGCTGGTGCGCGCTCGACCCGCACGTCGGGACAGCCGCCGTCGTGGCCGAGTCGGTCATGAACCTCGCGTGCGTGGGTGCCGCGCCGCTCGGTCTCGTCAACTGCCTCAACTTCGGCAACCCCGAACACCCCGAGGTCATGTGGCAGCTCTCCGAGGCCATCGACGGCATGGCCGAGGCGTGCAACGCGCTGGCCGTCCCGGTCGTCGGCGGCAACGTGTCGCTCTACAACGAGTCGAACGGCACCGACATCGATCCCTCACCGGTCGTCGGTACCGTGGGTCTGGTCGAGTCTCTCGACCAACGCCCGCCCGGCATCGGGCTCCGTCCGAGCACGACGCTCGTGCTGCTGGGGGCGCTGGCGACGAGCCTGTCGGGGAGCGCATGGGCATGGGCGCGGGGGCACAAACGGGGACGGCCGCCGACGCTCGATCTCCATGCGCATCGGACGGTCGCCGATTTCGTGCGATCGATGGTGCAGGCCGAACGGCTCCTGTCGGTCCACGACCTCGCGGGCGGGTTGGGGCCGGCCCTCGCCGAGATGGCGGCGTCGACCGGCGTCGGCGCAACCGTCGAGCTGTCGTCGCCCGGCGACGGCGCGCGACCACCGGATCACCTCGCACTCTTCGCCGAGACGCCCTCCGCCGTGTTGTGCGCGGTCGATCCCGATGGCGTGTCCGAGCTCCATGACGACGCCGCCGTCGCCGGCGTCCCGAGCCGGACCGTCGGGGCCGCCGGCGGAACGCGCCTTCGTATCGGCGACGCGGTCGACATCGGCATCGCCGACCTCCGCCGTGCCTGGACCGACAAGCTGCCCGACGCTCTGGGCGGCGGAACGGTCCACTGACGATGTGATTTGGCTAGTCGGCCTCGACCGCAGCCGCGATCGGTGCGAAGAGCACCCTGTCGAGCACGAAGTACTTGGCGACCCACAACACACCGAACGCCGCTGTGTTGGCGAGGCTGATCGCGAGCGCGTTCTCGTCCCACCGATCGGCTGCCCACGCCACGGTGAACGTCGACAGCAGGAGACCCAACAACGCCATGGACCAGAACGGCAGCACCTCACGGGTGAAGCTGTGTGCGCCCTGCTTCTCGAACGTCCACGCCCGGTTGATGACGTAGTTGGGGATCGAGCCGAGCGTGACCGCGAGCAGGTTCGATGTCACGGCGCCGAGGTCGAGCACCAAGAGGCAGGACAGCAGCACCGTCTGGCCGGTGATCACGCCAGCCGCGGAGGCGGCGCTGTACTTGACGAACTTCAGTGTGCGCGGGCGAGTGCCGAGCCGGCGATCGAGCAGGGCGTCGACTCGCCCGGTGCGTCGGTCCTGGGCCATCCGTGACCAGCGTATCCACCGACCGGTCCCGCGACGTGGTCTGCTCATGCGACAAGATGGGCCGTCGTACGAAGCTCGATTCGGAGGACGCATGAGCGACGAGGAACCCGGGACGGGTCAGAACGACGAGTTCTCCGAGGTACTGGAGCACCTCAAGGAGACGCTGCAGGACCTGGCCTCGGGCGAGGTCGTCGGTGCCCTCTGGGACGAGGTCCGGCAGGTACGTGCGTCCGTCGAGTCCCTCGTCGACCGCGACGCCGGGGCCACAGGCCCCGAGATGGCCGAGACGTTCCGCAGCGAGGTCGCCGAATTGACGACGTCGGTCCGCGATCTCCTCGAGCAGGCCGAGATCGTCGACGCGCCGGGCACGACCGAGCCGATCGACGTCGCACCGCAGCCCGTCGACCTGACGCCGCTGACCGAGCGACTCGATCGACTGCACGACGACATCGCCGGTCTGCGCGACCGTCCGGCGTCGGACGAACTGGTCGAGACCCTCAGCACCGAGCTCACGGCGCTGCGTCGACGGATCCGTCTCCGAGCCGAGGGCGAGATCTTCAGCGACGAGCAGCTCCAGGTGATCGCCGACGCCGTCGCCCGGAAACTGCGGGATCGACCGAGCGCCTGAGGAGCGGTTCGGCACAGGGGTTCGGTCGGCGCATCGCCGGCCGGTAGCGTGGCGGACGACATGGCCTCCAACGGTGATGACACGGCCTCGTCGGGCGACGACGAGCTCAAGGAGGCGTGCGGTGTCTTCGGCATCTATGCCCCCGGGCAGCCCGTCGCCCACCTGACCTATCTCGGTCTCTTCGCGCTCCAGCACCGCGGTCAGGAAGCCGCGGGGATGTCTGTCTCCGACGGGATGGAGATGATCACGATCAAGGACACGGGTCTCGTGACCTCGGTGTTCGATGATCGCATCCTCAACGGGCTCCCGGGCCACCTCGCCATCGGCCACGTGCGGTACTCGACCACCGGATCGAGTGTGTGGAAGAACGCCCAGCCGGTCACTCGTGAGGCCGGCGGTCACCAGATCTCGCTCGGGCACAACGGCAATCTCGTGAACACCGCCGACCTCGCGGCCGAGCTGGGGATGCTGCCGGGCACCGACGAGTGCAGCTCCGACAGCGACCTCGTGGTGGAGATGTTGGCGCGGGCGATCGAGCGGACCGACCACGACCGCAGTGACGAGAGCGACCTCGAACATGCGCTCCTCGACGTGCTGCCCAGTCTCGAGGGCGCGTTCTCGATCGTGTGCATGGACGAGGCCCACGTCGTCGGCGTACGCGATCCCCACGGCTTCCGCCCGCTGTGCCTCGGCCGTCTCGAGACCGGATGGGTGCTGGCATCGGAGTCCTCTGCGCTCGACCTCATCGGCGCCCATTTCGTCCGCGAGCTCGAACCGGGCGAGATGATCATCATCGACGCCACCGGGTACCGGTCGGTCCGGGCGTTCCCGGCCGGTGAGGTCGATCCGCGGCTCTGTCTGTTCGAGTTCGTCTACTTCGCTCGCCCCGACACGACCCTGTACGGCAAGAACGTGCACCAGGCCAGGGTCCGCATGGGCGAGCAACTCGCACAGCAGGCACCCGTCGACGCCGACATGGTGATGGGGGTCCCCGAGTCCGGTGTCCCTGCGGCCGAGGGGTTCGCCCTCGCCTCGGGCATCCCGTCGGGTCACGGGCTGGTGAAGAACCGCTACATCGGCCGGACCTTCATCGCCCCCAACCAGCAGGCCCGCGAGGCCGCCGTTCGGATGAAGCTGAACCCGCTGCGCGAGAACCTGGTGGGCAAGCGGATCGTGGTCGTCGACGACACGATCGTCCGGGGCACCACGCAGCGGACCCTCACACAGATGTTGCGAGAGGCGGGGGCCACCGAGGTCCATCTGCGCATCTCGGCACCACCGGTCATGTGGTCGTGCTTCTACGGCATCGACACCGGCGTCCGGAGCGAGCTGCTCGCCGCCAACCTCGAGCTCGACGAGATCCGTGACTACCTCAAGGTCGACTCGATCGCCTACCTCAGCCTCGATCGACTGATCACGGCGACCGGGACCCCGCAGAGCGGCTTCTGCGACGCGTGCTTCACCGGCGACTACCCGGTCGAGATCCCGGTGAGTCTGGGCAAGAGCGTCCTCGAAGCTGCCTCGGTCCGCGACACGCCGTCGAGCGGGATCGCAGAGACCGTCGCCGGCCGCTCGGATGCCGCCATGGCCGCCGGCCAGCTCCGGTTCGACGCCTGATGGTGGGTCGAACGTCTGCTCCCGACGGGGAGACGCCGCCCCCCGGCGGTGAGACCTACGAGTCGGCTGGTGTCGACATCGCCGCCGGAGAGACGGCGGTCGAGCGCATCAAGGAACACGTCCGCTCGACGTTCCGGGCCGAGGTCATCGGGGACATCGGCGGCTTCGGTGGCCTGTTCCAGTTCCCGTCCCACCGCTTCGACCATCCGGTCCTGATCTCGTCGACCGACGGCGTGGGGACCAAGGCAATGGTGGCGCACCAGGCCGGCCGATTCGACTCGATCGGTGTCGACCTCGTCGCCATGTGCGTCGACGACATCGCGTGCGCAGGAGGCGAGCCGCTCTTCTTCCTGGACTACATCGCGGTCGGCAAGCTCGACCCTGACCACATCGACCAACTCGTGTCCGGCGTGGCCAAGGGCTGCCGCGACGCCGGCTGCGCGCTCATCGGCGGCGAGATGGCGGAGCATCCGGGCGCGATGGAACCCGGCGAGTTCGACCTGGTCGGGTTCGCCGTCGGCGTGGCCGAGCGCGACCGCATCCTCGACGGGACCACCGTCCGGGCCGGCGACGCGTTGATCGCGCTGCCGTCACCCAATCTGCGCTCGAACGGCTACTCCCTCGCCCGTCGCGTGTTCTTCGACGTGGCCGAGATGTCGCTCGCCGATCCCGCATGGGACGGGGCACACCACACGCTCGCGGACGAGCTCCTGGCACCGTCGGTCGTCTACTCGCCGGCGATCGCGTCGCTGCTGCGAATCGTCGATGTGCGAGCGGTGGCCCACATCACCGGCGGCGGGATCCCGGGAAACCTGCCCCGGGTGCTCACCAGCAAGCTCGATGCCGCCATCGACCGTGACACGTGGGAGGCGCCCCGGGTCTTCGGCGAGATCCAACGCCTGGGCCGTGTCGGCGACGCCGAGATGGCCAAGGTGTTCAACATGGGGGTCGGCATGGTCGTCGTCGTGCCCGACGACGAGGTCCACACGACCCTCGACATCCTGCGGACGGCGGGGCACCGCGCCACCCAGATCGGTGTCGTCGAGACCGGTCACGGGGCGGTCCGATACACCGGGCGACCCATGGACAGTGCCGGAACCGAGTGAGGCGGCGGGCGCTGCGCCCGGGTCAGTCACCCCAGCCGATGCGACACCACGTCGCCTTCGAGCAGTGCGGACACCGGATGCGGTGTGGGTGTCGCGGATGGAGCAGCGGGAGGTAGACCGAGAACGCGGCGAGCCGGAGCGCGACGTCGCCGAGGGTGACGCGGGTACGCGTCGCACAGGCCGAGCACTCGATCAGTGCGGTACCGGGCGTCGGCTTCCCGGTCGAGAACAGTGCTTCACGGCCGAGCTTCTGCTCGCCGGAGCGCAGGACGTCGTCAGGTGCGGAGACCGGCGTCTCGAAGAGCGCTCGCTTGCCGGTTGGATCGAGATTGCGGCGGGGCTCGTTCACGACGTCTCCCTCAGTTGTTCGGCGATCGCGCGATACGCGATCGCGGCCTTGGATGTGCCCGCGTGCTCGAGGATCGATCGATTCCTGCCGGGTGCTTCGGCGACCCGGACCGACTTCGGGACGGGCGGGTCGAACACGTCGAGGCCATAGGTCTCGCGGATGGACGCCACGACCTCTCGGGCGAGGTTGGTCCGCCCGTCGTACATCGTCGCGATGACCCCACGGACGTGCAGCGACTCGTTCGTGTAGTCGCGTACGTCGCCGATGGTGTCCAGCAGTTGTCCGACGCCTCGATGGCTCAGCGTCTCGCACTGGAGGGGGATGACCACCTCGTGGGCGGCGGTCAGACCGTTGATCGTCAGGATGCCCAGCGACGGCGGGCAGTCGATGAGGGTGATGTCGTGGTCGGTGATGACGTCGGCGATCGCCCGTTTGAGTGCGTACTCGCGTCCGGTGCGTGACAGCAGATGGACCTCGGCGCCGGCGAGGTCGATGGTGGCCGGGAGCAGCGTGCACCCACCGACCTCCACGACGACATCGGCCGCCGATGCGCCGTGCACCAACACGTCGTGCAACGACCGATCGAGCGAGTCCGGCTCGGCCCCCATCGAATAGGTCAGGCACGCCTGTGGATCGAGGTCGACCAGCAGCACCCGGAGGCCCTGCTCGGCGAGCGCCGCACCCAGCGCGTGGACCGAGGTCGTCTTGGCGACGCCACCCTTCTGGTTTGCCACCGCGACCACTCGTGTCATGAAGTCTCCGAGCGTAGCGACGTCGGTTCCACCTCACCGATCGCGTGCGCTGTACCGTCGGCTCCGGAGGTACTCGATGTCACTCGTCGACCATGTCCGCACCCACTCGGTCCGCGAGGGCGACTTCGTCCTCAAGTCCGGCAAGAAGAGCACGTGGTTCTGCGACGCGAAGCAGACCACCTGCAGCCCCGAAGGGATGCTCCTCGTCGCCGACGGGGCGCTCGCCGCGATCCCCGACGACGTGACGGCGATCGGCGGGCTCACGATGGGCGCCGACGCCGTCGCCTTCGGTGTCGCGGCCATCGCGGCCACACGCGGACGGGCGCTGCGGTCCTTCAGCGTGCGCAAGGAGGTGAAGGACCACGGCGGCGGGGGTCGGATCGCCGGTGCGCTCGAGCCCGGTGACCGGGTGGTCATCGTGGAGGATGCCGTCACCCGCGGCGTCTCGATGCTCGAGGCCGCCGGGGTCGTCCGCGACGCCGGGGCCATTCCCGTCCTCCTGCTCTCGGTCCTGGACCGTGGTGGAACGGTCACGGCCATGGCCGCCGAACACGACCTTCCCTTCGTCGCGCTCGTGACGGCCCTCGACCTCGGCTTCGACTACGGGAGCTGAGTCCTGGCGTGCGCGATGCGGGCCTCGGCGTAGCGATCGGCGGCTTCGGCCGGGGTGATCGAGGATTGGTCGGCGAGTTCGAGGATCTCGGTGACCGTGGTGCCGATACCCTCGATCCGCTTCCACGCCCTGTTGCGGTCGTAGCCGCCTGATTCCCCGGCCTCCTCCGCGATGTTGATGACCCCGCCGGCGTTGGCCACGTAGTCAGGCACGTAGAGGATGTCGCGCGCGGCGATCCGGTCGTCGTCGTCGTCGGTCGCCAGCTGGTTGTTGGCCGATCCGGCAACGATCTCGCAGCGGAGCTCGGGCACCGTCGTCTCCGACAGCACCGCGCCGAGTGCGCAGGGAGCGAACACGTCGCACTCCACGGTGTGGGCGCTGGCGACGTCGATGACCGACACCCGATCAGCGCCGTGTGTGTCGACGACAGCGGCAACAGCCTGTTCGCGGCCGTCACCATC
>JBBKVY010000229.1:0-6523 GCA_037968675.1 Acidimicrobiales bacterium
CGCCGTCCTCCGACCGGGCCCGCTGAGGGTCGCTCACGAAGAGGAGCTGGTCGGGAGATCGGTGCGGGCCGAAGTCGAGCGACGTGCACAGACCGGTGAGCAGGTCGTGCTTGGACACCGGCGATGCCTTGTCCGACGTCGATCCTGTGGACCCGACCGCATACCCGTCGTGTCGGTTGCAGGTCGGCCCCGAGCTCTCGTGCCACTTCTCCGTCGCCGAGGACGAGCACTCTGCCACCGAGCTCGAGCATGCCTGCCGGTCCGTGTCCGCTCGCCCCCGTCTCGGTGGCACGGTCCTGCGGCCCGACCCCGGCAGGTGATCCGTCGCTCACGACCCGGCCGTTCCGGTACCAGGTGGCCCGGCCGGCGTGCAGCGCAACGGCGTCGACCCTCGTGCCGTGCCGGTCTCGGTGGGTCGTCCCGGCGGGGGTCGTGGTCGGCCCTATGCGCAGGTAGCGCCCGGAAAGTTTCTTCTACAGTGCCACCCGATACGCACTGCAGCTCCAGCACGACCGCTGGGTCGCGTGCAGTCTCGACGGATCGACCGTTGATCGACCGGTGGCCCCCGTCGAAGCCTGGTGGCGCGATCGACCGCCCGCAGGCCCCGGGCTACGCCAGAGTCCGTGGCGGCTTCTTCCACTTTGCGGTCCAGCATCCGGAGTTACGGACGAGCTACGACGCCTCGCGGTCATCAACACCATCGGGGACGCCGACCTGACCGTCGTCGGATCACTCCTGAAAGGCCTTCGGAGCGGCTACGAACAGCGCTCGCTCGCGGTCGATCCGGCCAGCTCGGGAAGCGCCCGGCAAGCCTTCGTTGGCCTGCACCGTTTGGCCTACGACCGCTTGGCGGAGTTGGCCAGCGACGCCCCCGAGGCTGTTGCCGAGGTCTTCGATGAGGTCGGCGTGCTGTGTGACTTTGGCGACGAGCTGGTCTATCGGGCTCCAGGCGAAGCCCGCCACGACGACGGACGGTTCTCGACCTACGTTCACCACTTCGTCGGCGCTGTGCCGTTCGTCGTACTTCCCCGAGACCAGGAAGTCCGTGCGGCCCGCATTGGGGTGCCGCAGTTCTTTGTACGCATGACCCGCCGGGGTGGGGCGGACGGGGAGGACGTCGCCGATGAACTCCGAGGGCTTCTCGCCGACCGGATACCCGAGCTGCTTGCGATCGTCGTCAACCACAGTCTCGGCACCCAGACGCTCGAACTGAGCAGCCTCCAATTCGAGGAACGAGCTCGGCGGCTTCAGGCTCTGACGGTACGACAGACGCCCGATCTCGTGATCGACGCCTCCATCGAAGGCAGTTCCTTCTCCGTCACCCTGGGCGAAGGCTCCGGCCAGGATGTCTTCCTCGAGAACCCGACGTCGCCCACCCCTGTCCTGTTCCACAACCTGTCCGGCGAGGGATGGCAAGACCGACTCCGGCGCAAGATCGCCCCCCACCTTGCGGCGATCCTGGAGAACAGCGCCTACTCGCACACCTGCGCGCTCTTCCTTCAAGCAGAGACCGACGCCGAGCGGGAGGAGTTTCTGCTCGAGCTCGGGACTCGCGCAGTTCGTAGCCGACTGACACGAGGCCTCGGTTGATCGAGAGTCGTGCTCGTTTTGTGTTGAGGTCGTGCCATCGCAGACCGAGGAGTTCGCTCCGGCGCATGCCGGTGGAAGCGGAGAGCCAGAGTGCGGGAAACAGTCGGTGACCTGCGGCCGCACCAAGGAATGCCCGGAGTTCGTCGACGGTCCAGGCTGTCTTCTCCACGGGTGGGAACGATCGTCGCAGCGGCGATCGGGCGAGGAGGGCGACGTTGCGGTGCACGAGTCCGCGTCGCACGGCGTCGGTGAGTGCGCCGCGGATGACGAGGTGGATCTCATAGACGGTCTTGGGCGCCAAGGCTCGGTGCCCGTCGCCGGGGTTGAGTTTCTGGTCATAGAGGCGGTCGATGTGGTCGGGCCGGAGTCGACGTAGCCCGATCTTGCCGAGGGCGGGCAGGACGTGCAGCACGGTGTTTCGTTCATATCCGTGGTAGGTGGTGGCGGCGAGTTCGAGTTTCTTGGCGGGTAGCCATTGGGTGGTGAGGTAGGCGCCGAAGCTGAGCGACCGGGTTGCGTCGTCGCGGTCGGTTGCTGCGGCGGCGAGTCTCGCGGTGAGCTTCTCGGCTTCGTCCCGGTCGGTGCCGGCGGGGTGCCATGAGCGGCGTTCGCGGCCGGTGACGGGGTCGAGTCCTTCGTAGATGACGGCGTAGTAGCGGTCGCGTTTGCGGGCGACGTGTCCCTTCATGGTGTGCTCCTCGGGTTCGACCGGACCTCGTGATCCGGTAGAACGATCGGTAGAACACTCCGTACTGCGTGTCCAGCGATGGCACCGAGAGAACAATCCGCAGGTCAACCACCGCGAGCAGGTCGGCCCGCACCCAGTCCCGTTCGTCAAACGTGGTGTCGTTCGTACGATCGCGTGCCTGAATCTGCGGTGTAGGGTGAATCGGCAAGCCGCTGGTCATCCTGCCGCCGAGGTGTGGGAAGCCTGGCGGTTCTCCTGAGCTGCTCCGGTCCCTGGCAGTGCGTCGAAGTGACGCCCGAACCAGAACCGAGAGCGATGTCTCCAGCAATCGACAGCAGGCCGGAACTCGGCCAGCGCAGCCCTTCGTTGATCGGCGCCATCCGACCGAGCGACGCCGATATCCGGCGCGAACGTCGGCGCCTGCACGCCAAGGCCGTTGGCATCGCCGCGCTCGTCATGGTTGCCTACTGGGGTCTCGTGTTCTCCTCGACCGGTTGGATGGGTCGGATCGGGTTCGCCGGGTTGCTCGTCGTCGGTGTCGTGGCGGTCGGCACCGGCATCATGCACGATGCCAACCATGGGGCGTTCAGTGCGTCGCGGCGCACGAACCGCCTGGTCGCGTGCACCGCCGACGTGCTCGGCGCGAGCTCGTGGGTGTGGCGGTTCAAGCACAACACGTTGCATCACGCCCACACCAACGTCGTCGGTCGCGACAGCGACATCGAGCAGTCGCCGTTCGCTCGACTGGCCCCGCAACAGCCATGGCGCTCGTGGCACCGCTACCAGCACGTGTACATGTGGATCCTGTACGGCTTCCTCACCGTGAAGTGGTTCTTCGTGTCCGACGTCGTCGCCCTCCTGAAGGGTGGGTTCGGTGCCGACCAGTACCCTCGCCCGCCCCGACGCCGCGAAGTTGCGGTCATCGCCGGCGGCAAGTTGGTGCATCTCGGGTGGGCGGTCTTCATCCCCCTCCTGTTCCACCCGTGGTGGGGGGTCGCGCTCTTCTATCTGGTCGGGTCGTGGTTGGTGGGCTTCACCCTTGCGATGGTGTTCCAGTTGGCCCATTGCACCGACATGGTCGAGTTCCTCGATGGAGCCGATGTCGAGCGACACGAGTCCTTCGAGATGCGCCAACTTCGCACGACCGCCGACATCGAATGTCGGGTGCCACTGCTCGGCGGGTTCGTCCGCTGGATCATGGGTGGCCTCGACCACCAGATCGAGCACCACCTCGCCCCCCGGTTGCCGCACACCCTGTATCCGGCGATGGCGACCCGGCTCCGAGTCACCTGTGCCGAACGGTCGCTTCCGTATCACGTCCATCGGTCCGTTTGGGCCGCGTTGCGGGCGCACGGCCGCTGGCTCAAGCTGCTCGGCCGGGACCCGCGCCGCGTGCTCGAAGGGCATCGACAAGACGCCCACCCACCTTTCGCAGGACACGGCGACACACACGGCATCGCGGAAGGTAGCGACGCCCGGGTCTTCCAGGATCGTCGCGAGGTGCGCGACGGAGAGCAGCCGGGAACCGCCGAGCAGGCCGCGGTGGTCGCTGCAGCGGTGGCGACCGTGGGCCGGTGACCTCCCCGACGGGCCCGGCCGCCGTCCTGCTCGACGCCGGCGGCGTGTTCGTGTTGCCGGACCCGGCTCGGGTGCTGGGGGCCTTCGCTCGCGCCGAATGCGACGTCGACCCCTCGGTGCTGGCCGCGGCCCACTACCGCGCTGCGGCCCGGATCGCCACCGACATCGACGTCGAGACCGGTTGGGCCGAGGCCTGGTTGGGCTCTACGAACTCGCCAGGGAACGAGACCTCGACCGTCGCTCGACCATGTCGAAGGCCGAGCTGGTCGAGGCGCTCCGCCCCTGAGCACATGATGGCGCCATCGAGGTGCTGTGACGCTGCAATCGCCGGGTCGCACGCATGCTTGGATCGGAGGGCCGGTCCGTGACGCTGCGCACCAGTGCCTTCGTCGAGCGGATCAGGGCGAGCCTGTTCTTCATCCCCATGCTGGCAGTCGTGGCCGCGATGGTCCTCGCGTTCATCGCGATCGGGTTCGACGCGAGGATCGATCAGAACGGCTCGGATCTCCCACTCGGGTTCACCTCGACAGTGGAAAGCGCCCGGGCCCTGCTCGGGACCGTGGCCGGGGCCACCATCACCTTCGCCGCCATTGCCTTCTCGGTCTCGTTGCTGATCATCCAACAGGCGTCGAGCCAGTACTCGCCCCGAGTCGTGCACACCCTGTTCCGTGACCCCTTCAACAAGCGGGTCATGGGCCTCGTGGTGGGTACCTTCACCTACTGCCTCCTCATCCTGCGTTCGGTACGGTCCTCGCTCGAGCCGGGGGGCGATCCCGTCATCCCCAACCTGTCCGTCGCGATCGGGGTCACGCTTGGCATCGTCACGATCCTGGCGATCGTCGCGTTCATCGACCACAGCGCCCATTCGATGGACATCAGCACCATCCTTCAGGATGTCGAGGACGAGGCCATCGCGCAGATCCGTCGCGAGTGGCAGAAGCCCGACCCGTCAACCAGCCCGCCGTCCCTGCCGCAGCGCCCGTCTGATCCGGCCCACGTCGTTCGCTTCGACCGCAGCGGCTGGGTGCAACAGATCGATCTCGACAAGGCCATAGGTTGCATCCCGACCGGACAGACGATGTGGGTCGAGACCTACCCGGGCCGCTACGCCATCGAGGGAACACCCATCGGCGACCTCTCGAGCGTGCCCGACGATGCCGATGCCTTCGAGCGCGGGGTCCTCGCCGCGATCAGGACGGGCGACACGCGCACCATGCAACAAGACGTCTCCTTCGGGCTACGCAAGCTCGCCGACGTCGCACTGAAGGCCCTGTCGCCCGGCATCAACGACCCCACCACCGCCCAGGACGCGATCTTCCACTCCGCGGCAGTGCTCGCCGAGCTGCTCCGGCGCGAACCACCATCGCCGGTCAGGTCGAACGGCGACAGCGGTCGAGTCATCCTGGTCCACCAACCCACCCACGACGACCTGATCCGCCTGGCCTTCGACGAGGTCCGCCAGACCGCCGCGGCCATGCCAGCGGTGTGCATCTACCTCCTCGAATCCCTCGAACTGCTCACCGAGACCATCAACGACAGCGGAACGGGCCGGGCCGAGTCACTCCGCCACCAAGCCGAGCTCGTGGTCGCAGGGTGCGCTGCCGCGGAAAATCTCCCAGCTGACGTCAGCGGCGTCGAACAGGCCTTCCAGAAGCGCTTCGCCACCCGATGAAGAACCGGGCCGCGGTCAGCGACCGCGATGTCGAGCACGAGGTCAGCGGGCATTCCGGCGCACAAGAGGCGGCCTCGGTCGAACACCAGCTCACAGGTCCGTCAATCTGTGTCGAGGCGTTCCTTGCGGTTGAGCCTGCTGCGCAGGAGAGCGCGATGCCCAGCGCGACCGGCCGGGTCGCGAAGAACCACGGCGAGGTCAAGCGAGGACCGGACGATCACGTGGACCTCGTGGACCGTCTTGGGAGCGAGGCCGCTCCCGTGGTGCCCGCCGGTGGCGGCGAGCTGCTCGTAGAGCCCGTCGAGGTGATCGGCGCGGAGGCGGCGGAGAGGCACGTGACCGACGGCGGGGTTGATGTAGTGGGCGACGAACCATGAGTAGCGGTAGGAGGTCGTGGCGCGCACGTGGCGGCGCTTGACCGGTAGCCAGGTGTCGGTCAGGAACTCACCGAGCAGGGTTGGACCTCCTCGGGCCGGTGCAGCCCCGGCGTTGTCGCGGTCGATGCGTGCGGCCATCTGCTCGGCTTCGTGGCGGTCGCGGCCGGCGGCATGCCCCACCGGCGGCGTTCTTTGCCGGTGAGCGGGTCGAGGCCGTCGTAGGCGACGACGTAGAAGCGGTCCTTGCGTTGGATGATGTAGGCCATCGCCCGAGCCTGACCACTTCGGGGCCAACCCGACGAGCCCTCCGGGGCTGCGACCAGTCGATCTTCGAAGGAGGCCTCGATCAGTCCCCGGTCGGCGCTATAGGGGCCAGCAACTCAGCATCGTCGGGGAACTCCAGGGTGTGTTCGAGCGCCAGCCCGGCGGCGCGTTCCCGGTCACCGGCGACGGCCAGCGCGGCGATCTCGACGACCTGCCGCTCACGTCGGACGGTCGCACGAGTCTGCTGCTGTGCACGGGAGATGTGGCCGGCTGCGGTTGCGTCGTCGCCGCCCCGCGCAGCCGTTGCGCCAAGCAGCGCGTGCTCGATGGCGGGGTGGGTCACCTCACCAGTGT
>JBBKVY010000230.1:0-4511 GCA_037968675.1 Acidimicrobiales bacterium
GTGACCGGCGTGACTGCTGTCTCTGCTGTCGGTTCGCAGCCCGGACCGGATGCGCACATCCGAGCCCTGACCACTAGGTCTTGTGGTCATCAGCCCCGTTCAGCGGAGCCACCACAAGAGGTAGGGAGTATTACAGCACTGTAGTTACAGTGGTGTCAACGGGTACCGCAGCGCGAATCCGCAGGTCAAAGGGCGTTCGCGATCGTTTGCATTCGTGCATGAATGCACAATCACCTCACACCCTCACGGTTTCGTCCAGCCCACCACAGCCACGACGTAGGAACCATCGTCCGCTTCACGCACTGCAGTACCCGAGCACGAGAGCCAACATACGGACGTCGCCCTGTGGAACGGAAGGGGGACAAGGCTGTGAATTGTCGGTCGACTTCTCCACAGGGGCTGTGCTGTTTCGGTCGCCTCGCACGCTTCGGCTCCCTGCCGGGATCGGCGCTGGCGCTCCTCCCGACCCCGAGAATGCTGTTTCGGTCGCCTCGCACGCTCGTCGCCTGATGCCGAGCGCCACTGGTGCGCTACTCGCTCGACACTGCCGCGACTTCGACGGGGATGCCGTTCAGGACCGCGGTGCCGGAGATGGGATCGAAGAGTTCGGTGTCGGCGAGCACGTTCGAGTTCACGCCCGCGTGTTCGGCCGCCACCGACAGCCGCGCCCCGTCGGCGTCGTGGCCCCAACCATGCGGGAGGCTGACGACACCGGGCATCACGCGATCGGTGACCTCCACCGGCGCGGTGACCGTCCCCGTGCGCGACCGGATCTCGGCCGAGCCTCCGTCGACGAGGCTGAGCGCGGACGCATCCTCGGGATGGACCTGCAGCGTGCAGCGTTCCTTCCCCTTCACCAGCACCTTGACGTTGTGCATCCACGAGTTGTTCGAACGGAGATGGCGGCGGCCGATCAGCAGCAGCCCATCGTCATCGGCATCCAGGAACGGCACGAGCCGCTCGGCCATGTCGGCGACGAGGATTTCCGGGGCGAGGTCGATCATTCCGTCGGGCGTGCGCAGGATGTCGGGCATCCGTGGCTGGAGCGCGCCGAGATCGACGCCGTGTGGGTGCCGCTCGAGAACGGCGAGCGTGAGCCCGTCGGGGACGGTGCCGAAGGCATCGCCGTAGGGACCGACCCGCAGCATGAAGTCGAGCATCCGCTCCGGGCCTCGGCGACCCGCCAGTGCGTCGAGGATCTCGTCGCGGTCCCGGCCGCCGATCGGTCCGTGCTCGTCGGCGACCGCCGAGTCGACCAGCGCGGCGACGGTCATGTCGTCGACGACGGCCGGGTCGGCATCGGCCGGGGCAACTCCCTGGAGGATCATCCCCAGCGTGCAGAGGATCTCCCACTCGTCGGGCTGACCGTCGTCGAGGGGCAGCACCGGTGCGCTGTAGTTGGCGACGTTGCGGATCGCCAACTGGAGCAGGGCGACGTCGTAGTGACTCTTCTGGAGGGCTGACGGCGCTGGGAGGATGACGTCAGCGTGCCGCGTCGTCTCGTTGAGATAGATGTCGACGGCGACCATGAAGTCGAGCGAGCCGAATGCAGCATCGAGACGAGCCGAGTCGGGCGTCGACAGGATCGGATTGCCGGCCACGGTGACCATCGCCCTGATCTGTCCCTCGCCCGGGGTCTCGATCTCCTCGGTCATGCAGACGGCGGGGAGCTCGCCGAATGTCTCGGGCAGCCCACGGACCCGGCTCTGGCGGCGACCGAGCCGGATGCCCCGCCCGATCCGAGGGGTGCCGCGGGTGTTCGACGCACCCGCCGCGGCGCGCGTGAACATCGCACCCCCGGGCCGGTCGAGGTTGCCGGTACAGATGTTGAGGACGTCGACGAGCCACGACGTCACGGTGCCGAACGGCGAGGTCGTGGTGCCGATGCGGGCGTACACGGCGGCCGACGGTGCAGCCACGAGGTCGTGGGCCAGCTGGCGGATGGTCGTCGCGGGGATCCCGGTCCGCGCCTCGACCTGCTCGGGGCTGAACGGGGCGACGGCGACGGCGACCGCGTCCAGGCCGGTGGCGTGGTCGGCGACCGAGCCGAGGTCGACGAGGTCGTCCGCGAAGAGGACCTGCACCATCGCTGCCAGCAGCAACGGATCGGTGCCCGGGCGGATCGGCACGTACTGGGTCGCTGCCTCGGCCGTCCTGGTCCGGCGTGGATCGACCACCACGAGTCGGCCACCCCGCTCGACCAGCGCCTCGATCCGGCCAGGCCAGTCCGGCGCGGTCGCGAAGCTGCCATTGGACGCGTACGGGTTGGCCCCGAGGACGAGGAGATGATGCGTGCGGTCGATGTCCGGTACCGGCGTCGAGAGCGCCTGCCCGAAGAGGAGGCCGGAGGAGATCTCCTTCGGCCGCTGGTCGACCGTGGAGGCCGAGAAGACATTGGTCGTCCCGAGCGCCTTGAGCAATACCCGGTTGTAGAGGAGCGCACCGAGGTTGTGGGCGTTGGGGTTGCCGACGTACGCGCCCAGACTCCCCCGGCCGTGCTCGGCGATCACCGCCCCGAGACCGTCGGCCACCGCCTGCCACGCCTCGTCCCAGGTGGCCGGCTCGAGGCGATCACCGCGGCGGACGAGTGGCTGGTGGAGACGATCCGGGTCGTCGTGCAACTGGCGCAGCGTCGATCCCTTCGGGCAGATGTAGCCGTGGCTGAACACGTCGAGCATGTCGCCGCGGATGCGTGTGACCTCGGATCCACGCACCGTCACAGCGAGGCCGCACCCCGCCTCGCACAGCGGGCACGTTCGAGCGACCGTGCGTTCGTCGGTCTCGGCCGGTGCACCAGGTTCGTCGATGATGGTCACGGACCCCATGGTGACACCGCCCCGGGGGTGATGGGGTCGCTACGGTCGCCGGCGTGCGTCAACTGTTCCCCGAACCCGACACGGTCGACCCGCTGACCGCCTATCTCGCGGTTCCACGCCCCACCCCACCGGACCGTCCGTGGGTCGTGGTGGGCATGATCAGCACGCTCGACGGCGCCACCTCGACCGAGGGATCGTCCGGTGGCCTGGGCGGACCGGCCGACTCGCAGCTGCTCCTGGCCGTGCGCGGCATCGCCGACGCGGTCCTCGTCGGGGCCGGCACGATCGCTGCCGAGGACTACGGCCCGCTCCGCCATGCCGACGACGTACGAGCGGCCCGCAGCGAAGCCGGCCGGTCCGTCGCGCAGCCACGGCTGGTCATCGTGTCCGGGAGTCTCAGCGTCGACCCAGGCGCACGGGTCTTCCAGGACGCGGTCGTTCCGCCATTGGTGTGCACCACCGAGGCGGCAGGGGCTGACGAGGTGTCGGCCTTCGGCGCCGTCGCCGAGGTGTTCCGGGCCGGCACCGAGCGAGTGGACCTCCGTGCGGTGCTCGGACGGCTTCGTGCCGACGGCGTCTCGGTCGTGGTCTGCGAGGGCGGCCCGACCCTCAACGGAGCCCTGGTCGACGCCGGCGTCGTCGACGAGTGGTGCATCACCTTCGCTCCTCTCGTGGCCGGCGGCGACAGCCACCGGATCGTCAACGGCGCCGCACCCGACGCCGACGAGTACGACCTCGCCTCGCTCCTCACCGAGGATGGCCTGCTGTTCGGTCGCTGGTCGCGCCGATGAATCTGCTCAGACGCCGAGGTCTTCGGCGCCTTGCTGGAGAAGGCTGATCTCGCGCTCGAAGTCACCGATGGTGTCGAACCCCTTGTACACGGAGGCAAACCGCACCGCCGCCACTTCGTCGAGCGCCCGGAGTCGGCTCAGGACCTCGAGACCCACCTGATCGCTGTCGACATCGCGTCCGAGCACCCGGAGCGCATCCTCGACCTCGCCGACGAGCGTCGCGATCTGCGCGGGCTCGACCGGTCGCGACTTGCACGCCGCGCTCACCCCGGCTGCGACCTTGGAGGCGTCGAACGGCTCCGCCTCGCCGGTTCGCTTGCGCACCTGGAGCGGCACCTCTTCCAGCCGCTCGAACGTCGTGAACCGCCCGTTGCACGTCTCGCACTGGCGTCGACGGCGAATCGACGTGCCGTCGTCGGTCTGGCGGGAGTCGATGACCTTGTCTCGGAGGCCTCCGCAGCCCGGGCAACGCATCTTCCCACGATAACGCGCCCGATCCGGCGGCCGGATCGGCCACAGTTCAGGGAACGGGCACGGTGAGCACCTGCCCGGCGGCGACGGCACTGCCATCGTTGGCCTCGACCAGACGCTCGACGTAGGTCGCCGCCTCGCCGGCGGGGGCCACGGCCTGGGCGATCGACCACATCGTCTCGCCCTCGGCGACCACGTGCGCCTCGAGTGTGGCGACGGTGCCGGTGGACCCGGGAGGCGTCGCCGTGGTCGTGGCCAGGTACCCGAGGGCCACCACGACGATCATCACGAGCCCGGCGATGCCCAGCAGTCGCAGCAACCGGGACCGTGGCATCGAACGGTGCAACGGCATCGGACCGTCGGCCGATATCTGCTCGGGCACGGCGTGCAGCGTCCGGGCTCGGGCGGGCAGCCGGCGTGCCCGAGCAGATAT
>JBBKVY010000231.1:0-15917 GCA_037968675.1 Acidimicrobiales bacterium
CCCCCGCCCCCACCCCCCTCGGGGACGACGCCGCCGCTGCGGACCGTCCAGGGCATCACGGTCCACGCCGGCATCGCCGACGACGTCGGTGCACTGCTCACGGCGGCGAAGGCCGCAGGGATCAACCTGTCCGGCTGGGGCTACCGGAGCACCGCCCGCCAGGTCGAGCTCCGACGGGCCAATTGCGGTCCCACCTACTACGACATCTGGATCCGCCCGGCCAGCAGCTGCAGTCCGCCGACGGCCGTACCCGGCAAGTCGCTCCACGAACAGGGGCGAGCCATCGACTTCACCGAGAACGGTCGGACCATCACGTCCCGGTCGAGCGCAGCGTTCCGATGGATGGCGGCGAACGCCTCCAGCTACGGGCTGTTCAATTTGCCCAGCGAGCCCTGGCACTGGTCGACCAGCGGCGGCTGACATCCCCGTCAGTCGAAACGGCCATGGCGGCCCTCGCCCGAGGCGAAGCGAGCCGCACCCTCCCTGGTCTCGCCCGACGCGATCGTCTCGAGGCCCAGCGTCGTCTCGTTGGCCAACGCCTCGTATTCGGGCAACGCCCATTGTTCCAGTGACGAACGTCGGTCCGACGCCGCGCAGCGCGGGGGAAACGCCGCGATCTCGGCGGCGAGGGCGAGCGCGTCGTCGAGGGCCGAGCCGGGTTCGCTGACGCGGTTGACCAGTCCCCAGTCGAACGCTTCCTGGGCACGCACCGGACGGCCGGTGAGGATCATGTCCATCGCTCGGCTCTGGCCGATGAGACGTGGGAGCCGAACCGTGCCGCCGTCGATCAGAGGCACGCCCCACCGTCGGCAGAACACGCCGAACGTGGCATCGTTGGCGGCGACCCGGAGGTCGCACCACAGGGCGAGTTCGAGACCACCGGCCACTGCGTAGCCCTCGATCGCCGCGATCACCGGCTTCGACAGGCACATGCGCGTCGGTCCCATCGGCGCGGCGACGTGTTCGCCCGGGCGCGGCTCCGGCATGGTGTCGACGCGGTTCCCGTCGGCGGTCGACACGGCGCGCAGGTCGGCACCGGCACAGAAGGTGTCGCCTTCCCCGGTCAAGATCGCGACCCGCTGTCGAGAATCGGCGTCGAAGTCCTGAAAGACGGAAAACATCTCACTCGCTGTGGCAAGATTTACGGCGTTCCGTACGGAGGGTCGTGATATTGTCACGATCGTGGTGGGTCCAACGGAGTCGACACGCAGGCTCATGGTGGGTGAGCCTGCCAGGAGCCGTGCTGTGCACGCGGCCCCAGACCAGTCTCCGGTCCATGTCTTCGACTCGATCGGCCGGTGGGTGGCGACGCTGGCGTGCCTGTTGGCGGCGACGAGTGCCCTGGCTGGGTTGGCCCCGCGAGTGACCGCTGCGACCGCTGTTCTCGGCGCCGTCGGCATTTTGGTCGCGCAGGCCAAGGTCCGAGCGGTCGTCGGACCCCGTCGGAGCGCGACGGCCATCGCCGACGAGATCCTCGCGGCGAGAACAGTGGGCGGCATCGAATCCGCAGTCGTCGCGGAGATCGCATCGTGGCCGAGGTTCGCGTTGTCGTGGTGTGCGCTGGTCTCCGTCGTGCCGATCGACGAACCCCGGGGACTTCCTGCCGGCGGGATCGACGATCTCCGGCGGATCCTTGCCTCCGTCGACCTGTCCGATCTGCGACCGCGCTACCTCGATCTGGTCAAGGGCGAGGTCGTCGCCATCAACTGCGGCGTCGAGTCGCACCTCGTCCTGGTCGTGGCGTCATCCCGTCGGATCACCCCAGAGGCGGAGGCGGCCTTCGGTGAGCTGGCCGCGATCGCCGGCGTCGCCGCCCGACAGCTCGACCTCGATGCCGAGGTCGCCGAGCGCCGTGACTCGGCTCGATTCGAGGAACTCGTGCGGTTCTCGTCCGACGCGATCTTCATCGTCGACGCGGCCGGGCGCATCCGATACGCCGCACCGTCGGTGACGTCGGTGCTCGGGCGGCTGTCGGTCGACGTCGAGGGCAGGGCGCTGGGCGACCTGGTGATCCCGGAGCACACGCCGGATCTCGCGACGTTCCTCGGCAACGTCCAACTCCTCGAGGCTCGCAACTCGACCTCGGTGGCGCTGCGCTTCACCCGCGCCGACGGCAGTGAGATCGACGGTGAGCTCACCGGTGCCAATCTCCTCGACAACCGCGACGTCCGAGGCATCGTCATCACGGTGCGCGACGTCTCGGGTCGGGTCGAACTCGAGAAGCAGCTGCGGCACCAGGCGTTCCACGACGGGCTCACCGGATTGGCGAACCGGGCGCTGTTCCGCGACCGACTGGACCGGGCGATGCGGGTCCGTCGGGATCCGACCGTGCACGCGCCTGCGGTCGCGTACATCGATCTCGACGACTTCAAGGCCATCAACGACACGTTCGGGCACGCCGCTGGTGACCAGGCGCTCCGCTGTGTCGCCGATCGGATCGCCGCCTGCCTACGCGGCGGCGACTCCCCGGCACGTCTCGGCGGAGACGAGTTCGCCATCCTGGTCGAGCAGACCCCGGACGAGCGGGCGCTCGTCGAACTGGTGCAACGCGTCGTCGACGCCATCGCCGAGCCCATGACACTGGGGACCGACACGGTCGTCTCGGTCTCGGCATCGGCCGGTGTGGCGGCGTGTACCAGCGGGGTCGCCAGTGTCGACGATCTGCTCCGACGGGCCGACATCGCCATGTACCGGGCGAAGGTCCGCGGCAAGCAACAGGTCGCCCACTACGAATCGGAGATGCATCGGGTGGTGCACGAGCGGCTCGACTTGGCAGCGGAGCTCGACACCGCCATCCGCCAACATGCGCTCGAGCTCCACTATCAGCCCATTCTCGACCTGGCATCGGAGCGGATCGTGGGCGTCGAGGCCTTCGTCCGCTGGCCGAATGCGTCTCGCGGACCGCTGGGTCCGCACGACTTCCTCGAGATCGCGGAGGACACCGGCCTCATCGTCCCGCTGGGTGCGCACGTGCTCAACACCGCCCTCGCCGATCTCGCGTCGTGGCGTGCGCTCGGTATCGACGACTTCCTGGTCTCGGTCAATGTGTCGGTCCGACAGTTCCTCCACGACGAGTTCGAGGCGACGGTTCGTGACGCCCTCGTCACGCACGACATCGATCCGGCCCTGCTGCTGCTGGAGATCACTGAGAGCGCCCTCACGCTCGGCGAGACCGCCGCCGAGGATCGCCTTCGCTCGCTCGCCGCCCTCGGGGTGGGGGTCGCCCTGGACGACTTCGGAACGGGGCAATCGTCGCTCCGCACGTTGCAGACCCTGCCGGTCGGTCAGCTCAAGATCGATCGCAGCTTCGTGTCGGCGCTGCGTGCCGATGGGAGCGTCGTCGCGCAGAGCATCGTCGACCTGGCGCTGGCGCTCGGTGCGTCGGCGGTCGCCGAGGGGATCGAGCATCCCGACGAGGTGGTCGCGCTGCGATCGCTCGGCTGCGGGCTCGGCCAGGGCAACCTGTTCGGCGCGCCATCGCCGGCATCGGTCGTGCTCCCGTTGCTCGTGGCCGACCGGCTGCGCCAGACGGTGCCTCGGGATGTGGATCTGGCGAACGACGTACGCCGGGGCTAACTAGCCCCTCGCACTGGTCGTGGTGCGTCCCGGACGGGCGTTCTTCTCGATGAACTCGATGACCTTGCCGCCGACATCGATGCCGGTGGTGTCCTCGATGCCCTCGAGGCCGGGGGAGGAGTTGACCTCCATCACGACCGGTCCGTGGTTCGAGCGCAGCATGTCGACACCGCACACGTTGAGACCCATGGTCTTCGCGGCACGCACTGCCGTCGAACGTTCCTCGGGCGTCAGCTTGATCTTCTCCGCAGAGCCACCCTGGTGCAGGTTCGACCGGAACTCGCCCGGCCCGCCCTGACGGCGCATCGACGCCACGACCCGTCCGCCGATGACGAATGCACGGAGGTCGGCTCCACCGGCCTCCTTGATGAACTCCTGCACCAAGATGTTGGCGTCGAGCTGACGGAACGCGGCGATGACCGACTCTGCCGCCTTCGTGGTCTCGGCGAGCACCACACCCACGCCCTGGGTCCCCTCGATCAGCTTCACGATCAGCGGCGCGCCGCCGACGAGTTCGATGAGGCCGTCGATGTCCTTGGTCGAGTGGGCGAACCCGGTGACCGGGAGACCGATGCCGTTGCGCGAGAGCAACTGGAGCGAACGGAGTTTGTCGCGAGACCGTGAGATCCCCTGACTCTCGTTGGTCGGGAACACGTTCATCATCTCGAACTGGCGGACGACGGCCGTGCCGTAGAAGGTGTGGGTCGCGCCGATGCGGGGGATGATGGCGTCGAACCCTTCCAGTGGCGACCCGGCGTACCGGATGTTGGGGCGGTGCGAGGTGATGTCCATGACACAGCGCAGGTAGTCGATGACCCGCACCTCGTGCCCCCGTTCCTCCGCCGCCTCCTTGAGTCGAGACGTGGAGTAGAGGTTGGCGTTCCGGGACAGGAGAGCGATGCGCATTGGTCGGGAACCTACCGCGCGGGTCCGTGCTTGCCGCCGCCTCCCCGGTAGGAGACGCCGGGATCCACGCGCAGCCGCCCCGCCATCGCGGTCCGTCCGAGAAGCATGCGGAACCCCATCTGGTCGCGCTTCGTCAGCGTCAGTTCGATGGGCCACTGCTCCTCGCCCAGGACCAGTGTCGTCGACACCACACAGCGGTTCTCCACGTCGCCGTTCGACGACCGCACCTCACGCTCCTCGACGAGCCGCGCCTCGGCGGTCACGACATGGTCGTCGTCACGTTGACGAGGATGGAGCGAGAACCGGACCCACGTCTCGCCAGCGCGTTCGACATGCTCGATGTCCCAGGCGTGGATGGCCGAGGTGCGTGCGCCGGTGTCGATCTTGGCCTTGATCGCGTCGTCAGGCGCCAGATCGGGCAGGCGTACCCACTCACGCCAACCGATGACGGTCGGTTCCTGCTTGCGCTCCGGTGGCGTCAACTCGACGCTCAGGTCGAGGCGGCGGCGAACTCCGCGGCGGCGTGGAACGTGGGGACCGGTGGGTCCTCGAGCTCGGGTGCGTCGTCGCGCAGGATCGTCAACGCAGCGTCGCGGTCGGCTTGCGTGTATGGCGCGGTGTCGGTGCAGAACTCCACCAGGATCCCGTTGGGGTCCATGGTGTAGATGCTCACGCAGAACCCGTGGTCGATCTCCATCACATCCAGGCCGGCACCCAGCCACTGCGTCTTGCGGAACTCGATGTCATCGAGGTCCGCGGCGTCGAAGGCGAGATGGTTGACCCACGGCTCGAATCCGAGCCCGGTCGAGATGGCGGTCTCGTTGCCGTCCATCCGATCGTCGTGGATCTCCCAGAACGCGATCATCCCGGGATCGGCGCCGTCACCGCCGCCGCCGGTCCGGTAGAAGAGGTGCTTGGCCCACCCACCCGGCGCGTCGGTCGGGGCGGCAACCGCCTTCACGAGCTCGAAGCCCATGACGTCGGCATAGAAGGCATGGGTGGCGGCCATGTCCTTGGCCGCGAAGGCGAGGTGATGGAATCCCATGCGCGGATTGTCGCACACTTGTCCGGTGGATCGTCTGGCTCGTACGGCTGCTGCGGCAACGGTCGCGTTCGTCGTGTTGATCGCGCTGGCGGTGTGGACGACGGAGCTCGACCACGACACCCCGCTGGACCCGACCGACGCCCTCGCCGATGCATGGGCGGTCTCCCGGACGGTGACCCATCGCTCGCTCGGCACGTTCGAACGGGTCGCCACCGACGGGGCTCGACTCGCGGCCCCCACCGAGGTCGTCCAGCGCGCGCCGGATCGACTCGTCCGAGGTTTCGACGAGGTCGGCGGTCGGCGGGGCGATCGCGTGCTCGACTGCCCGGCCCCGCTCGACGGAGCCGACCTCGAGTGCGTCCTCGGCCCGCCCGGTGACACCTTCGATGACGTGGTCGAGAACGAGTCCACGACCTTCGAAGCGCTGATCACCGGCGACGATCCGCTCTACGAGGCGTCGGTCGGCGACCACGACGGCTGCTGGCGGATGGATCGGACACGCAACGACCCGCGCAGCGGGTACGGCGAGTCGGCCGAGCTGTGCTTCGACGACGCGACGGGCGCGCTGGCGAGCATTCGCATCGACCACGGCGACATCATCGAGACCACCGTGTACGACGACATCTCCGCCGACGTGAGCGACGCCGACCTCGAGCCGTAGCCTGACGACCGATGTTCCTCGGAGAAGATCTCCTCGCCTACCTGGTCCTCGCCATCGGTGGCGCGATGACCGTCGGGTCGATCATGGCCATCGTCCGGCCACCCGAGCAGGTGCGTGACGGGGATCTCGACGCGGCGCCGGTCGGTCGCAGCATCGCCTTCGCCGTGGTCGGCGCCATCGGCGCGGTGTGGGCGCTGGCGAGTCTGGTGGCCGGTTAGCGGTTGACGCGCTCGAGGCGCAGACCGAGCGATTGGAAGGTCTCGAACGGACGGTTGTAGCCACGTTCGAGGTGGTGCACGCCGCCGATCACCGACGATCCTTCGGCGGCGGCGGCCGCGATCACACCGGAGAACCCGGCCCGCACGTCGGGGATCTCGACCTCGGCGCCCCGGAGCTTCGACACGCCCCGGACCACCGCGGAGTGAACTGCGTTGGTGTCGTGGAACCGGCATTCCGGTCCGCCGAGGCACGTGTCGAACAGCTCGATCTCCCCGCCCATCGCCGCGACCACCGCCGCGGGATACCGGACCCGGTCCTCGAACACCGTCTCGTGGAGGACCGACATGCCCTCGGCCTGGGTCATCAGGACGAAGAGCGGCGACTGCCAGTCGGTCATGAACCCCGGATGGGTGTCGGTGTGGATCGCCACCGCCCGGAGCCCGTTGCTCGAGGCGCTGATCCACTGATCGTTGATCTCGAACTCGGCGCCCATTCGTTGCAGGCTCGAGATCGCGGTGACCATACGGTCCTGCGGACAGCCGGCCACCCGGACCTCGCCGCCGGTCACGAGTCCGGCGACCAGGTACGAGAATGCTTCGAGCCGGTCGCCGGCCAACGTCGTGGTGGCACCGTGCAGTCGTTCGACGCCCTCGATGACGAATCGTCGACCAGGGTGGAGTTCGAGGCGAGCACCCATGCGTTGGAGGAAGAGTGCGAGCTCGATGATCTCGGGCTCGGTCGCGGCATTGCGGAGCACCGTGCGTCCTTCGGCCATCGCCGCAGTGAGCAGGATCGACTCGGTCGCGCCCACCGAAGGATAGGGAAGCGTGATCTTCGTACCCTGGAGACGCCCGGACACCGTGGCGTGGATGCCCTCGTGGTCCTCGACGACCTCGGCCCCGAATGCACGGAGTGCCTCGACGTGGAAATCGACGGGGCGGGCGCCGATCCTGTCGCCGCCGGCCACCGGCACGAACGCCTCCTGGTGGAGGTGCAACAGGGGGCCGAGCAGCAGGATCGGGATGCGGTTGAGTCCGGAATAGCGCACCGGGACATCGGACCTGATGTCCTCGGTCGGGGAGATCGAGATGCGGTCGCCGTCGCTGTCGACCTCGACGCCGAGCGAACGAAGGACCTCGGTCGTGATCTCCACGTCGCCGATGGCGGGGACGTTGTCGATCGTCGAGGGCGACGAACCCATGACCGCAGCGACCATGTGCTTGGTGACCGCGTTCTTGGACCCGGAGACGCGGACCTCGCCACGGAGCGGTCCGGAGGGCTCGACGGCCCAGGCCGGGGACAGGCCGTCAGGGGAAGTCATGGCCGCGAGTCTACGACCGGTGCTGGTCAGGGCCGGGCGGCATCGAGTTCGTTGTTCATGTCGTCGAGCGCGGTTCGGGCGGCACCGGCCCAGTCGTCGGTGCCGGTGGTCTGCCACGCGCCGGTGATCCCGCGGCTCGACGAGACGATCGCTCCCCGGCCGTCGCTTCGCAGGCCGGCAACGGCGTCGGCCGCGTCACCACCCTGGGCGCCGTAGCCGGGTACCAGGAAGATGGTGTCGGGCATCCGTTCGCGCAGCGCCCGCGCATGGTCCGGGTAGGTGGCACCGACCACTGCGCCGATGTCGGACAGTCCACGATCGCCGAGGCGCGACGACCCCCACTCGTGCACCAGGTCGGCGACGGTGTCGGCAACCGTGCCGTCGGCGCTGGGCGTGTCCTGGAGATCGCCACTCGAGGGGTTCGAGGTCTTCGTGATCACGAACACCCCGGTCGTGCTGTCGGCGAGCACCGGCGTGATGCCGTCGACCCCGAGATACGGATTCACCGTCATCCACGTTGCGCCCATGCCGTGAACCGGCCGGTCGTCGAGACCGGGTGCGCCACCGAACGCCATCTGCCCGTAGTGGGTCGCGGTCGAGCCGATGTCACCTCGCTTGGCGTCGAGGATCACCGGGATGCCGGCGTGTCGGGCGTAGGCGACCGTGCGCTCCAACGCCTGCCAGCCCGCCACTCCGTAGGCCTCGTAGCACGCCGACTGGGGCTTGACGGCGGCGCAGCGCCCGGCGATCGCGTCGATGATGGCTTCGTTCGCGACCCGGAACGCTTCGGCCACCCCCTCGGCCCCAGCGCCGTGGGATTCGAGCACCGACCGGCGCACGGAGGCCGGGAGCAGCCCGGGCCGTGGATCGAGCCCGACGCAACTGATCGATCCAGTGCGCTCGATCGAGCGGTCGAGGGCGTCGGAGGCTCGCACGACCCGAGGATAGAGCCGCCGCCTCGGACCCCACGGAGCCGGCAGATCGGGCCGGTGGAGAAGGCACGCGAGCCGTGGCGAAAAAGAATGTCGGCGAACCCGGCGCTTCCGGCAGGTCGGCATGCGATTTCTCGTAAAGATCTGCCACCGCTCTGCCGATAGTTGTCGCGATGCGGGACGGGACCATGGACCTCCAGACCAGACGTGCACGTCGGCGACGGCATGCTCGCCGACGGTCAGATCGAGGCGCGGCGATGGTCGAGTTCTCCTTCGTCGCCCTGCCGTTGTTCCTGATCCTGTTCGCCGTGATCGAGTTCGGGTGGGCGTTCTTCCAGCTCAACGACGTCCGGCACGGTGCCCGCGAGGGGATCCGCCTGGTCGCCGTCGACTCCGATCCGACCCCGACCTACGCGGGCGGCGACATGGACACCCAGGGAAAGCGCATCGCGCAGGCCACCTGCGAACGGATGAGTCGAAGTGAGGGAGTGACCGTCACCATCACCCTCACCGATCTGGAGGGCAACTCGCCGCCGCAATACGACGTCGGTGACGACGCAACGCTCACCACCACCAAGAACATCGAGCAGATCACGCATGCGTTCGCCCCGTTCCTGAACGGCGTGGTCCTCGACGAGACAGTGACGACACGACTCGAGCAGACGCCGGGCACGGCGATCCACAACACGAATTGGGCGTGCAAGTGATGGACAGGCGACCACGCTTCCGTGGCGAGCGGGGCGTCAGCGCCGTCCTCGTCGCCCTCGTCTTCGGGACACTCATGATGGTCAGCGCCTTCGGCGTCGACGTCGGCGAGGCCTATGCCGAGCGGCGGCACGACCAGAACACGGTGGATGCCGCCGCCATGTCCGGCATGGTCGAGGCCGCGTTGGGCGGTGGCGTGATCAACGACGTCGTCGCCGAGATCCAGCTCAAGGTCGACACGACCCTGGATCGCACCGTCACCGACGCCGAGTGGGCAGCGTGCCAGGACCCGGACCAACTCGACCTGACCACGAAGGACCTGCAGGCGGGCAACCCCACCATCTCACCGGTCTCCGATTGCATCTCGTTCTCCAAGGGCTTCGACCGCGTCCGCGTCCACCTCCCCGATCAGGAGTCGAGAGGGGTGTTCGGGCCGGCGCTCGGTTTCGCTCGACTCGAGACCAGTGCCTCGGCCGAGGCCGAGGTCATCCCCAACCGCGGTGGCGGTTCGCCGCCGTTCGTCGCGTTCGAGGGGACCGCCAAGGGCGACTTCATCTGCCTCCGCACCAGCTCCTCGCAGGATCCAGAGAAGTGGCTCATGACGGGCAACGGACCGGGCGTTCCTCCGACCGTCAGTACGACGGCGATCGATCCGTGCCATGCCGACGCCGGCCTGCCGCTGCACAGCTCGACCTTCGGCACCATCAACCCGTGGGCCTACGAGGACTGCCAGAAGGGCAACGACCAGATCGAGAAGGCGATCGCGGTCGGTATCGACCACCTGCTCGGCGTGTTCGACGGTGGCTACGACTCGGCCAGTGACCCCGACCCCGCAGGCGTCGTCGGCGACGGCTACGACAGCCGTACCCGGATCGACGGTGGCGCAGGCTGCACGACCGCCTATCCGAACACGCTCACCGCCGACACCGGCTACACCGACAAGATGCTCCGGTGCGGGTTGGTGTCCGAGGGCAACAAGGATCTGTGCCAGAACGAGTTCCCGCGGTTGCAGAACGCCACCGTCCAGACCGACTACCGCGTGGTCGACGAGGCCTTCGACAACGTCCCGCCGTGGACCTACCTCCATGCGGCTGCTGATCTGCACGCCGGCAACGTCCCCGACGCATGTGTGATCCTCGCGGCGTCCCGCGCCACCGACGGATTCGACCTCAGCGCTCACTCCCGCTATGCGGCCTACGTGTCCTCGTTCCCCAACTGGCAGCCGGCGAACTGGGAGCAGTACGACCGCTACGACATGATGGTCACGTGCCTCCTCGACTGGGACGTCGGCACCGGGGCCCCCGGTACGTCTGACGACGAGCTGTTCGGCGAGGATCTCGGGTCGGCGCTCCGCTTCGCCTTCATCCCCCAGGTCCACGAGCTCACGATCTCGTCGTCACAACAGCCGCTCCACATCGAGGGGTTCCTGCCGATCTACATGTACCGGCTCTACGTCAAGACCACCGGCAAGCTGATGTGCGACCCGCTCGATCCCCGCACCACCAGCAAGTACTGGGTCCACGATGCCGGCCAGACCGTGAGCCGCTACACCCAAGCCGGCAGGCAGGTGTGTGGCGCGAAGAACGACAGCCTCCAGCGCATGGCCGCCGTCGTCTTCGCCTGTGGCATGGTGCCCGACTCGCTGTGCGACAAGGACACGTCCCTTCCGGTGAACGCCGGCCAGGACATCTACGACTTCCGCATGTCCAAGTAGCTCCTCGGTCGTCGGGGCCGCTCCCGTCGGTGCCCCAGGGACGTGCGTGTGGAAATCGGGCACGATGTCGGCGTGGCTCGACCGTCCGACAAGCGGCTCTCGTTCAACGAGGTTCCCTCGATCTACGACGAGATCCGACCCTCCTATCCGGCCCCGTTGTTCGACCGACTGTTCGAGATGCTGCCTTCCGAGCCCGAGCTCGTGGAGGTCGGCCCCGGCACTGGACAAGCAACGAAGGACCTCCTGGCTCGGGGAGCGTTCGTCCACGCGTTCGAGATCGGTCCGGCGACGGCCGCCAGACTGCGGGCCAACCTCCCGACGGATCGACTTCGCATCGCCGTCGGTGACTTCGAGGTGGTCGAGATCCCGACCGCCAGCGCAGATGCGGTGTTCTCGGCCACCGCCTACCACTGGATATCGGCAACGGCGCAGACGGAACGGCCGGCCAGCATCGTGCGACCCGGCGGCATCGTCGCGATCGTGGACCTGATCCAGGTGACCTCATCAGTCGACGACGGCTTCTTCGACGCAGCACTGCCGATCTACGAACGGTACGGACAGCCGCACGCAGGTCCACCAGCCCCGACCCGCGAACAGGTGAACCCGCCGATTCGCGAGATCCTCGGCAACGATGACCGCTTCCACTGCGTCGATGTCGCTCGGTGGGACTGGGACCAGACCTACAGCGCCTCCGACTACCGGAAGCTGATGCTCTCGTACTCGGGGACCCAGATGATGGCCGAAGCGGATCGAATCGGCCTGGTCGACGAGGTCGCGACGTTCATCGACCAACGGTTCGACGGTCGGGTCACGAGGCCGCTCGTGGTCACACTCACGACGGCCGTCCGCACCTGAACGCCACCCACTACCGTGGTGCTGTGAGCAGCCTGCGAGTGGCCGGTGGTGTCGTGCACGAGATGCCAGGGGACCTGCGCGAGGCGCTGATCGCCAATCCCACGGCACTCGATGCCTGGAACGACATCACGCCACTGGCCCGCAACGAGTTCATCTGCTGGGTCGAGGATGCCAAGCGGGAGGCAACGAGAGAACGCCGCATCCGTCGAACCCAAGAGGAGCTCGAGGAAGGCCAGCGTCGGCCGTGCTGCTGGCCGGGCTGCACGCACCGGGAGCGGACCGGGAAGGCACAGACCGTCCGAGCCTGACCCCTTCGTCGACGGTTCGACTCCATGATTCCGGAGCTGTCGAGTGGAGCGGGTGACGGGAATCGAACCCGCGTTGTGAGCTTGGGAAGCTCATGTTCTGCCATTGAACTACACCCGCGACGGGGCGCAGACTCTAGCGGCGACGGTGCGTGACGTCCGCCCGTGACGTTTGTCCGACGTGGACGAGTGTGATGGGCACGAGATCCACGACGTGCAGCGCACCGGCGGCGAGCTGGCTTCCGACTCCTCCGTTTTGTCCGACGTCACGCGCACGCAGTCCGTCCGCGCTGGGGATCCCGGACATCGCGCGACAGTGCTGTCAGACTTGTGTTCGTGAACGGAAGCTCAACATCGTGAGCCACGCACAGGGGACCCCCCAGGGTGCGCGAGCCCAACGGGACGATGTCGAGATCGATCTGGCTGCTGATGCAGTGGCCAGAGCCGGTGTCGGCGAACTCGTCCACGGCGACGTGGACCGATCGCTCGAAGCCGCCAACCGGCTTCGGCGTGCCGCCGACGCCCTCGTGACCGAGCTGGTGCTCGAGGCGCGTGAGTCCGGCGCGACCTGGGCCGAGATCGGCGAGACGCTCGGCGTGTCGACCCAGGCAGCGCACCAGAAGTATCGGTACGCGTCCACCGACGACGAGTAGTCGGGCCCGCGCCGCGGGCGCGTACATTGACCGTCCGTGATACTCAGCGACCGAACGATCCGCGAGGAACTGGCTGCCGGACGAATCGTCGTCGATCCGCTCGATGATTCCTGTATCCAGCCGTCGTCGATCGACCTGACGCTCGACCCGCGGTTCCGGGTGTTCCTCAACCACACCCGCGGGATCATCGACGTCAAACAGAACCTCGACGACCTCACCGAGTTGCTCGAGGTCCCCGACGACACCCCGTTCATCCTCCACCCCGGCGAGTTCGTCCTCGGTGCCACCTTCGAGCGGATCGCCGTCCCCAACGACCTGGTCGCGCGCCTCGAGGGCAAGTCGAGCCTCGGGCGTCTCGGACTCCTGATCCATTCGACGGCCGGCTACGTCGACGCCGGCTTCGATGGTCAGATCACGCTCGAGCTGTCCAACGCCGCCAGCCTGCCCATCACCCTCTACCCGCGCATGAAGATCGGCCAGGTCAGCTTCCTCCGCATGACCACGCCGGCCGACAACGCCTATGGCTCCGGGACGCTGGGCTCCAAGTACCACGGCCAGGACGGCCCCACCCCGAGCCAGTACTGGAAGAACTTCCTGTAGATCAGGAGTCGACGGGCCGGGTGGACTCGAGACCGTCCATCAGCCGCCGCCGACGGACCGGCAGGTCCGCGTGGGCGATGGCGAGCGCACCCTCGATGGCGGCCACCAGGTCATCGGCGTGGAAGGGCCGTTGGAGATAGTCGTCCGCACCGGACTGGAACGAGAAGTTCCGGTTCGACGACGAGCGGGCAACGACGATCACCCGCGTCCGGTTGATCTTGGGATCCTCGTGGCTCCGGAACCAGTCGAGCAGTTGCAGGCTGGCGCTGATGCCGCCGCCGGCCAGGTCGACGACGGCAGCTCTCGGCAGTTGCTCGGTGGCCCGCGCCGTGGCCGAATCGACCGACGTCGCGGTCACGGTCCGGAAGCCCTTTGCGCCGAGTACCCGGGCGAGGAGTTCGTTGGCCCCGGCATCGTCACCGGCGATGAGGACCATGGGCGGCGTGCGACGTTCGATGCCATCCCACTTGCCCTTCCTCAGCCTCGCCATGGCACGCCCCAAGGTTCGTCTCCGGGAACTGTACGCCAGCGAGTTCCGACGCCTCGGCGACGACGCTCCAGACGAGTGTCGGACGTCGGGGGAGCGACGGGCTAGTCGGTCATCGTGAGCGGCGCATCGGCATCGGCCTCGCCGGCCTCGATCGCCTCGAGAACGTGCATCGCGAGGTCGGCGACCTTCACCTCGTCCTCTTCCTTGCCCGCGGCCTTCACGCCGTCGTCCATCATCACGTAGCAGAACGGGCACGCGGTCGCGACCCGAGTGGCTCCGGTCTCGATGAGCTCACGCGAACGCTCGTCGTTGACCTTGGTGCCGGTGGATTCCTCCATCCACATCCGTGCGCCGCCGGCACCGCAGCACATGCCCTCGGTGCCGTTGCGTGGTGCCTCGACGATCTCGACACCGCCCAACGAACCGATCACCTTGCGGGGGCTCATGTAGATGTCGTTGTGGCGACCCAGGTAGCAGGAGTCGTGGTAGACGATCCGCTCGTCGAGGCGGGCCCGACTCATGTCGAGCGCGCCCTCGTCGATGAGGTTCTCGAGCAACTGCGTGTGATGGATGACCTCGTAGTGGCCCTCGAGTTGGGGGTACTCGTTGCCGAGGGTGTTGAAGCAGTGGGGGCACTGGGTGATGATCTTCTTGACGCCCATGGTGTTGAGCGTCTCGATGTTCTGCATCGCCAGCATCTGGAAGATGTACTCGTTGCCCGAGCGACGGGCCGAGTCGCCGGTGCACATCTCGTTGGGGCCGAGGATGGCGAAGTCGAGACCGGCGCGGGTCATCAGCTTGGCCATGGCCTCGGAGACCTTCTGGTTCTTGTCGTCGAACGACCCGGCGCACCCGACCCAGTAGAGGTACTCGTGGTCGAAGGTGTCGCCGGGATCGACGATCTCGAGACCGGGGACCTTGGCCGCCCAGTCGCCGCGGGTCTGATTGGAGATGCCCCACGGGTTGTAGTTGTTCTCCATGCCCTGGTAGGCGTTGCCGAGCTCGGTCGGGAAGTTCGACTCCATGAGCGACAGGTACCGGCGCATGTCGAGGATCTTGTCGAGGATCTCGATGTTGACCGGGCAGATCTCGTCGCATGCCTTGCAGCTCGTGCACGCCCAGATCTCCTCGGAGGTGATGCGTTCGAACACCGAGTCGGTCTCGATCTGGATGTCGGCGATCACACCGAGCGGAGGCGACACGGCGGGTGTTCCCGTGCGGCTCATGACCTCACCGGTCTTCAGAACGATCTCACGAGGATCGAGTGGTTTGCCCGTGGCGTGAGCGGGGCAGACGGACGTGCAGCGACCACACATCGTGCAGGCGTCGGTGTCCATCAGTTGCTTCCACGTGAAGCTGTCGACGGTGTTCGCCCCGAACGTCTCGAGCGTGGACTCGCCGGCGACGAGGTCGGGCATGGCCTTCATGGCGCCCTTCGGCCGCTCCCGATCGGAGAGATACATGTTCAGGGGTGACGTGAACATGTGGCGCATCATCGTGCCGGGGATGATCACGAGGAAGGCGCAGAAGCTGAGGACGTGGGCGATCCACCAGCCCTGATGCCAGCCGTCGTGGTTGCCGAGCCCGTCGACGAGTTGGGCCAACGGGTAGCCGACGACGCTCCACTTCTCGAACTCGGGAAGATCCTCACGAGCGATTCGGAATGCTTCGGCGCCGGCATCATGCACGCCCTCATCTACTTCAACTTCTTGATTCTTCTCGCTGTCACCACCGTGCTCGAGATCAATCACCAGGTCCCGGAGGATCTGAAGTTCCTCCACGGCGACGTCTATCGGGGGTACGCGCTGATCGGCGACCTCGCCGGTGTCGGCTTCATCGCCGGCATGGTGCTCGCCATCGCCCGTCGCTACGGACCGCGAAGCTGGCGTCCGTATCGAATCGCCACCAAGTCCAAGCCTGAGCATCTCATCATCA